>CAVVSL010000017.1:0-83567 GCA_963750825.1 uncultured Bacteroidota bacterium
TAAGAAGGCTTTGTGCCGCAATCAGCACCGCCGTTCCGAACCCGTGGAAAGAAACCCGTCCATGTCAGCCCCTTACTTCAAACCGTCGGTATTCCAAGCTCTGCACATTCCGCCACCGTCACTTCGGCGTCGATGGTGCGCAGGCCCTCGGGCAAGGTCGCAGGATCATGTAGACCGCATCTCCGTACCACGTCCGTCCGTCCTTCTTCACGATGGTGCGCACTTGCCGTGCGAACCCGTATTCCTTGTCCAGCGCGTATTGCGCCGCCGCACAGCGGCCATAGGCCTCGACATCCGCCCTGCCCGTCGCGCCAGTCATCGCCACGTTGAAGCTGACCAGCCCGTCATCCAGCAGGATCGTCTGTATGCCACCGTATTCCGGCTGGCCGCGTCCGTCTGTCACCTCCGCCGATTGCGTGCAAGCCCCCAGCGCCGCGGTGGCGGTGGTGAGTGTTGCGGCAAGGGTGAAGGGGTGGACCAACGCCTTACTCCGCCGCCATCGCCGGGGTCGCGCGGCTTTCGCCATCGCCGAAAGTTCCGCCATCACCGAAGACGCCGCGCGTCACCACAACTTACACCTCATCTATCGCCAGTTGGGAGAGGCCGAACGGGCAAAGAGGCACAGCGAATGGCACGCCGAGTACAAGACCATCAACGACAATGCGCACAACCGCGCCATTGCCGCCGCTCGACGGCGTTACCCGGCCGCGAATCATGCGGCCGAATCGACCGCTGTGTACTCGCTCCCACCGCCCCGGCGCCCCAGAACTTCCGTCGCATCATCACATCACTGCCAGGGACCAGCGTCATGCCGGCGCAGAAAAATAACCGTGAGGATCGTTCCGATCCAAGTACCGAGCAGGAGGCAGAGGGCGCGGTCATTGGCCGAGCTCTTCGCCTCTCGCTAGTCGTCGTGGCGGCCATAGGCGCCATGATATACGGCGCCTCGATCTGGCTCGGCAACGCACCTGAACCGCCTGCCGCGCCTACCGAGCCAGTGCGAATTGCCGCCAAGCGCACGGTTGCCGACGTCCCGTTGCCTCTTGTTCACTTTACGGACATAACCCGTCAGGCAGGCGTCGACTTCACGCCGAACAATGGCGCCGATGGCGATCAGCTGCTGCCAGAGACCATGGGCGGCGGGAATTCGCCATAATTTTCGATTTCGACAATGACGGTCATCAGGACCTCTTGCTCGTCGGCGGCGCCGAGTGGCCAGGCCATGAATCGTCTGGCGAGGTCGCTTCTTCGTACAAGTTCCTCATTAGCCCTCTATCGCAACGATGGAGCGGGCGCCTTTGAAGACGTGACGTCGCCGATGAATCTCGAAGTCTCGCTGTATGGCATGGGGGTCGCCGTTGGCGACTACGGATGATCACGGCGACGTCGATCTGTTCGTCTCGGCGGTGGGAAAAACCGCTTGTTTCGTAACGATAGAGCGGAATATTTCACCGACGTCACCGATACGGCCGGCGTCGGCGGCGCCGCCGATGCGTGGAGCTCGTCCAGCGCGCGATCGGCTCGATTACGACAACGACGGCGATCTCGATCTGTTTGTGTGCAACTATGTCCGATGGTCGCACGAGATCGATTTGGCGCAAAACTACACGTTCGTCGGCGTGGGACGGGCGTATGGTCCGCCTACCGGATTTGCGGGATCCTTTCCCTATCTTTACCGCAACGACGGCGACGGCAATTTCACCGATGTCACCCAATCGGCGGGACTGCAAATCGTCAACGAAGCGACCAATCAACCGATGTGCAAGTCGCTGGCGGTGGCGCCCGTCGATCTCGATCTGGACGGCTGGATGGATCTCATCGTGGCGAACGACACAGTCCGAAATTGCGTTTTCCACAACCGACAGGACGGTTCCTTCGACGAGATCGGCGTACTGTGCGGCATCGCGTTCGACAGTGCCGGAAAGGCCCGAGGCGCGATGGGGATCGATACGTTTCGCACAGACGAACAAGGCGACCTCGCAGTGGCAATTGGCAATTTTGCCAACGAGATGACCGCCTACTACTGCACGCACGGGGACCCGCTCTTTTTTTCGGACGACGCCATCGCGACCGGCATCGGTCCCCAGACGCGGCTGACGCTGACCTTTGGACTCTTCTTTGCGGACCTCGATTTGGACGGACGTCGCGACTTGACGACGGTCAACGGTCACCTCGAGGAAGAGATCCATCGGGTCCAGGAGAGCCAGCGCTACCCGTCAATCGGCCCAGCTCTTCTTCAATGTGGGACAACAGGGCGCCAGCCGTTTCGTGCTCGCCGGGCAGGAGCAGATTGGCA
The DNA here is from genome assembly GCA_963750825.1 of uncultured Bacteroidota bacterium. GTDB lineage: Bacteria > Bacteroidota > Bacteroidia > Chitinophagales > Chitinophagaceae > Sediminibacterium. The sequence goes on from CAVVSL010000017.1 coordinate 2,297, forward strand.
AAGATTTTTTCACTCCGCTGGTAGGTCGGGGGGCGGCTTATGCCGACATCGACGCCGATGGCGATCTGGACCTGATTTTCACCCAAGTGGCCGGTCCACCCTTGCTCCTGCGCAACGATCAAACTTTAGGGAGGCGCTGGATTCGTCTCAATCTGATAGGCCGGACGGCCAATCGCAGCGCGATCGGCGCGCAGGTCGAAGTGACGGCAGGAGGACGCGTGTATCGTCGCCACGTGATTCCTACGTGCAGTTACCTCTCCCAGGTCGAGTTGCCGCTTACTTCGGCCTGGGCGACGCAAATCACGTAGACCAGGTCGTCGTCCGTTGGCCTGGCGGAGCGACCCAGATCGTCACCGACGTGCCGATGGACCAAATGACGACCGTCGAGCAGGCGACGCCAAGGTAGGGGTTCTCTCAGTTGCATAACCCCTCGGTCGGCGGCAGCGCGGACCATTGGTCCGCGGCCCTCCCATCCGGATTTGTCGCCGAGAGGTCGCCGCCGGGCAAGTCGGCCAAATCCCGGCTTCAGGTTGCTGAAAACCCACGAAGCTTGGGATTTGCTCAAACAGGCGGATTCAGCGGGCTTACCCCGAGTTCTGGCCCTGCATCGGTGCATTTCACGCCGATCCAGGCTTTTTAACCCCGACATTCGCTCCCTTCTTCGTGAGCGATGCTCGCTACGCCGTCGACTTTTTGCAACGCGCACATCCAGAGAGGTACGATTCAACCAGGGAAATCCGCATCGTGCGGATTATAGGCCCTCCACAGTTTTGAATTGGTCGAGTTTGAGCGAAGTGGTTGCTGTGTTCTTAGGAAGAATGGTTGTTCAAACAGCCCGCGTTGCCAACGTACTGGACGCGACACGACAGGTCTTCGATCCAGAGATCCGTAGCGGTCGTCATTTAGACGCATCGATGCTAGAGAGCCGCGTGCTTTATCGCGCATCGCCGATCGATGCTGCGCCGATCGAGGCGCAGGAGCCGACCGTCGACGCGGTCGACGCGGAACTGCCACTGGGCGACCTTCTGGACTTTGGCCAGCCTGACGGCTTGGAGGCTCACGCGGCATATGCCGCGGCGAGTGACGACGCGACAGGAGCTGCATCGCTGGATGGTGATGGGGATTATGATACCTCGCCTGGCTCCCATGAAACTCGCCACGAACTTGTCTTTATTGATGCCGCGGCTCAAGACTACCAGCAATTACTGAACGATCTGGTCGAGGAGAGGGAAAACGGCCGCGGAATTGACGTTCTGCTGCTGGATGCTGATCGCGACGGCATCGAACAAATCAGCCAAGCGTTGGCCAACTACGATCAGATCGACGCCATTCATTTTGTGACGCACGCGGCAAAAGTGCCGTGAAGCTCGGCAGCGCCTGGCTCCAACGGGACAACCTCGACGGCTACGCCGCTCACCTCGCCGACTGGAACGTACGCCTTGACGCCGATGCCGACTTGCTGTTTTATGGCTGCGACCTGGCAGGCGGTGACGCCGGCCAGCAAATGCTGGACGCGCTGCATACGCTGACCGGCGCCAACGTGGCCGCGAGTACCGATGCTACCGGGAATGCGTTGCTTGGCGGCGACTGGCAACTCGAGTTTGAGCTCGGCGCCATCGATACCCAGGTGCTGTTCAGCGACGAATTGCAGCAGGATTGGGACGGGCTACTGGCGACATTCACCGTCACCAACGCCAACGACACAGGCGGCGGCTCGCTGCGTCAGGCAATCATCGATGCAAATACCTTGCCAGGCGTCGATACGATCACCTTCAACATCGCCGGCACGGGAGTGCATACGATCAATCAGGCGTCGTCGCTCACGATCACTGAAACGGTGACGATCGATGCGACGACCGACGACAGTTTCGCGGCCAACAGCAATCGGCCAGCGATCATTCTGGACGGCGACAACAGCTTCACAGGCGACGGATTGGTGCTTACCAGCTCCGCCGACGGCAGCGTGATCCGTGGGTTCGTGATCCGCGACTTCACCGGCGACGCAATTGAAATTCAGGCGGGCTCAGACGGTAACACTATCGCGGGCAACTATATCGGCAGCCTCAGCGCGATAGCGCAAACGTCGCTGGAGAAGGCAACACCGCCAACGGCATCATGGTAATGGGCGCCAGCAACACCATCGGCGGCCTGACAACGGCCGACCGGAACGTGATCTCCGGGAATAATCAGGGAATCCAGATCAACGGGGCGAGCGGCGCCGGGAATCTGATCATCGGCAACTACATAGGCGTCGACGGCACGGGTTTGCTTGACGTCGGCAACACCGATGACGGTATCGAATTCGACGGCGCGCCAATGGAAACACGATTGGCGGCGCCACTGTCGCTGCGCAACGTGATCTCTGGCAACGACGACGACGGAATCAGCACTGAGACGAACGCCAACGTCATCCAAGGGAATTACATCGGCGTGGGCGCCGACGGCACGACGGCTCTGGGCAACAGCAGCGACGGCGTGGAGTTTTGGGGTAACGCCTCTTCAAATCTGGCGGGCGGCACGACATCGGGCCAGGGCAACCTGATAAGCAACAACGGCAGCGACGGGATTTTCGTGAGTCTCGTGGGCGGCACGCCCGTCGGCAATCGCACGGTAATCCAATCACTTAAGTTGGGTCAGGAAATGCCTGTTACGGCAAATCTTCCCCGGCAAGCCGGTATTCAAATCAAAGAGCGAAAGAACCATACCGCTACCATATTATCCTCTTTTGTACTGAATGATGTGGGTGCCGAACATGAGACCTGGCATTTGGAATTGACGGCAGATGGGGCAGATTACCAACCAGGCGATTCCATTGGCATTGTTCCGGAAAATGCTGTTGAAATAGTGGATGCGATTATACAGGAAATCAATTTGGGTGAATCCGAATTAATCCGCTTTAAAGAAAAAGAGGTAACCATCAGGGAACTTTTACAAAAAAAGGTGAATATCCATTACCTCCCTGAAAGAATCATTAAAAAATATGCTTCCATAGTACAACAGGAAATTCCCGAAACCAGGATAGACCTGCTTGACCTGTTGCGTATTTACCCGGTGAATCATAAAGCACAGGCACGGGAAATATTGGCAGCACTTCCTGCACAATCACCACGCATTTATACCATTGCTTCATCCCCCAATACCCATACGGATGAAATACACTTAACGGTAGAAAAAGAAATATTTGCCACCGGGCAGGAAATCAAAACAGGCACTTGTTCCGCTTATATAAGCGGCCTGTCTGTGGGAGCCAACCTAGATTTTTTTGTACAGCGTAACAAGCGGTTCAAACTGCCTGCTGCAGATAAAGACATCATCCTAATTGGTCCGGGTACGGGCATTGCGGCTTTCCGGTCCTTCCTCAGTGAAAGAGACAGTTTGGGAGCCACCGGCAAAAACTGGTTATTCTTTGGCGAAAAACATTTTGTGTCAGACTTTTTTTACCAAACTGAAATACAGGACTGGTTTGCTACCGGTGTACTGACCAAAATTAACCTGGCTTTTTCGGAAGACCAGCCAAAGGGAAAATATGTATGGCATAAAATGCTGGAACAGGGAAAGGAACTATTCGAATGGATACAGGCGGGTGCGTATATCTATGTATGTGGCCGTAAAGTGCCCATGAGTGCTGAGGTAGAGAAAGCGCTGATCCAAATCATCGAAATACATGGGGACCTGTCTGCAACAGCTGCCAGGGACTATTTTGAGAAAATAAAAGAAGCAGGCAGGTTTGCCAAAGACGTTTATTAAAAGAAAGGGAAGCCATACATTATGTCAGAAGAACCATCCTTATCAGGTATAGAAAAAATTAAACAGGCCAGTGAGCACCTGCGCGGAAGCATAGTGGAAAGCCTCGGCGATGAGATAACCGGTGCCATCCGCGAAGATGACCAGGCGGTAATCAAATTCCATGGGATGTATCAGCAGGATGACAGGGACCGTCGTGAAGAACGCGCTGCTAAAAAACTGGACCGTCTGTATTCTTTTATGATCCGATTGCGGTTACCGGGTGGTTTTCTCAAACCCGAACAATGGATAGCTGTGCATGAGGTAGCCGGTGAGCATTCAACCGGTGTGATCAAAATCACATCCCGGCAAACCATTCAGTTACATGGTATCCTCAAATCTGCTATCAAACCAACCATACAGGCATTCAATTCGGCCAAACTGGATTCCATTGCCACTTGCGGCGATATTAACCGTAATGTATTATGCAGCGCACATCCTAAGCAATCGGCCATTCATGCACAGGTATTTGCCTACGCAGATAAAATCAGTGAATTGCTGATGCCCAAAACCAAAGCCTATTATGAAATATGGCTGGACGAAGAAAAAATACTGGACAAAAAAGATGAGGAAGATCCCCTTTACCAGGATCGGTACCTGCCACGTAAATTCAAAATAGCCATTGCCATACCACCCAATAACGACGTGGATGTGTTTGCCAATGATGTGGGTTTGATTGCAGTTATTGATAACAATGTGTTGAAAGGATTTAACATCGCCATCGGCGGTGGATTGTCTTCTACGCATGGGAATCCGGAAACTTATCCCCGTTTGGCTACCCTGATTGGTTTTGCTGATACGGAAGAGAAGACATTACAGGCAGTATATGAAATCGCTACTATACAACGCGATTATGGAAATCGAAGTGATCGTAAACTGGCCAGGTTAAAATATACACTAGACAGGTTAGGGGTTGACTGGTTCAAAAAAGAGCTGGCTACGCGAACGGGATTTGACCTCTTGCCGGTAGTGGACCAACGGTTTACTGACAGGACAGACTATTTTGGATGGCAGCAAAGTGCAGAAGGCTTATGGTACTATACCGTTTTTGTGGAGAACGGAAGAATACTGGACGACGAAAAAATGGCGCTTAAGTCGGCATTACTGGAAGTGGCTAAAACAGGTAAAGCAAATTTTCGGTTCACCTGCAACCAGAATGTAATCATCAGCGATATTGCTGAAACTGATAAGGAAAGCATCCAACAGATACTTGTGGAATACGCCGTAGAGAAAAATACCCGCCAAACTTCGCTGGTACGAAAAAATTCCATGGCCTGTGTAGCCCTGCCCACCTGCCCGCTGGCACTGGCAGAAGCCCAGCGGTATTTACCTGTGCTGATGGATAAAATTGAGGACCTGCTTAACCAACATGGATTAGCTGAGGAGGATATGATCATTCGCATGACCGGCTGCCCCAATGGCTGTGCCCGTTCTTTTGCTGCCGAAATAGGTTTTGTAGGAACGGCAGCGGGAAGGTACAATCTTCACATTGGTGGTGACCATTATGGCCAAAGGCTGAATAAAATATACCGGGAGAATATCGCAGAAAAAGAAATCCTGGAAGAACTGGATGGTTTATTTGGCCAATACCAGTCTGAACGGAATGCCCGGGAAGGATTTGGAGACTTTGTTTTGCGGAAAGAACTGGTTTGAGGTAAAAAGAAATACCTAAAAATTAATTACACGGAAAAAAAATCGATTGATTGAACCTGATACCATAGCAATCCCAAAAGTTACAGCAGCCGCAACTGATGGCAATGCATTGTTTCCCGTTTTCCTGAAACTGGAAAACCTTCGCTTATTAATTGTGGGGGGTGGATATGTAGCTATGGAAAAACTGCAGGCAGTGCTGCAGAATGCACCGGCTACACAGATTCGTTTGGTAGCTGGGTCCATCAGTGAAAGTATAAAGCTGTTGGCAGAAGAACATCCCAATATCTGTTTAGTGGAAAAGAATTTCGATCCTGCTGATTTGGAAGATATGGAGGTGGTGATTGCCGCAGTGAATGATGTTTCGGTTAGTGAATGGATAAGGCAGGAAGCCAAAGCAAGAAAGTTACTGGTAAATGTGGCTGATAAACCCGCACTCTGCGATTTTTACCTGGGTTCGGTGGTTAAGAAAGGCAACCTGAAAATTGCTATTTCCACCAATGGCAAATCACCCACCATCGCCAAAAGATTACGGGAGGTACTCACGGATAGCATTCCCGACGAAATGGAAGAAGTGCTGCAGGATATGCAAAGTATCCGCAATAGCCTGCATGGCGACTTTTCAGAAAAAGTGAGGCAATTGAACGACCTCACCAAAATTCTGGTGGCCAAGCAACTAACCCTGGAAGAGTTACAACTGCAAAAGCCCAAAGAAAAAAAATGGCAGCAGGTGGTTAAGTGGTGCCTCTTTGCTTTTGTATTCATGATACTGGGACATACTTTTTTTTCACTGGTACCTTCTGAGCAATTATGGGAAGGGGTGAAGTCCCTCCCTGATTATATAGATACCTCCACTTTTCTGATGATGTTGTTAACAGGTTTTATTGCGCAGATGGTGGATGGCTCATTAGGTATGGGTTATGGCACTATTTCCACTACTTTTTTATTGGCCAATGGTGTAAATCCGGCAGTAGTGAGCAGCCGGGTACATTCCGCGCGTGTTTTTTCGAGTGGGGTATCGGGGTACAGCCATCACCGTTTTGGCAACATCAATAAAAAATTATTCAAAGCGCTGGTTATTCCGGGAATAATCGGTGCCATTGCAGGTGCATCCCTGGCCTATATAGCGCAGGCGTATGCGATATATGTGAGGATACCCCTGGCATTGTATACCTGTTACCTGGGTTATTTCATCATCAAAAAAGCGTTACGCAAAAAAAATCCGAACGACAAAGTAAAACGTGCAGGTTGGCTGGCCGGTACCGGCGGCTTTATGGATGCCTTTGCCGGCGGGGGATGGGGCGCATTGGTCACCAGTACCCTTATATCCAAAAGAAAAAGTCCCCGCTACGTAATCGGCTCTGTTTGCCTCGCAGAATTTTTTGTGGTATTTGCCAGTGCCGTTACTTTTTTTATTCTCCTTCGCCACATTCCCCTACTGGATGTATTGGGACTGATTTTAGGCGGATTGATAGCGGCACCTATAGCAGCCAGGTTGGCGGGCAAACTGCCTTTGAAGACCATGTATTTCGCCATTGGCGGATTGGTAACACTTACCAGTTTATTTACTTTATGGAAAGCAGTGAGGATTATCATTCATGGATAAATGGCTGACAACCTATTTAGCTGTTCAACTGGTAATTTCTTGCTATAAAAAAGCCTCTGGAATTTAACGGTTTTGAAAATCATATCAGGCATGAGTATCAGCTTGCAGAATTCGGCCTGCTACTTGAAGATATGCATGGCGAAGACGTACTTGTGAATACCGATCTCTTGTTTTTTATTATTACTGTGTTTTATACGGTTGTCCCAATATCTATGTAAAAAATTAAAAAGGATATACGCTCATCTTTCCCTTTTGTTGCCCGAAATGGATGCTTTTCAAAAAATTTTCTTTCGGACTTAACTCGGTTGGCTCAGATTTGCCTCTCAATTTTGCGGATGCTAAAACAATTATATTAATAATTACTTGCCTAATTACTATGCGAGCATCCTCTTCAACAATAACTAGTTGTTTTTTTTCAGCGAGGTGTGCTTAACGATAAATCCCTTCAACCGTCTCCGCAGATGTCTTCCGCCCAAGGTGTAGACTCTAGGTCAGCGTGTTGCACATCCCATTTTGGACAATAGCCAATACAGTTGAGAAAGTGTTTTCGTAAATCTTAACCACGGTATTACATGTTACCCGCAACTCTTTTCCTTTTTGTGAACTTCTGTGAAAACAGCGGCAATACTAATTTCTGCATTAAATGATTAACTTTGCACAATGGATGATCAGGCTCCCAAACCCCAGCGCCGTATTCGTTATAAAGGAACACATCCAAAATCCTTTACCGAAAAATACAAAGAGCAACAACCTGAATTATATTCAGCCGATATTGCAAAAGTGATGGAACAGGGGCGCACACCCGCGGGCATGCACCGTTCTATTTGTGTGAACGAGATCATGGATATTCTCAAACCCATGCCCGGAGAGATCGGCCTTGATGCCACACTCGGTTATGGTGGCCATAGCGCAGAATTATTAAAACGTTTACAACCAGGTGGTGTACTCTATGCGGTTGATGTAGACCCGTTTGAATTGCCGCGTACCAAAGAACGCCTTGCGGCATTGGGATATGGGCCGGAACAGGTTGTGATTAAAAAAATGAATTTTTCCGGTATCGATCAAATTGTTTCAGAAGCAGGTTTGCTAAATTTCGTGTTGGCCGATCTTGGTGTTTCTTCCATGCAGATCGATAATCCGGAAAGAGGTTTTTCGTTTAAAGTAGAAGGGCCATTAGACTTACGCTTAAATCCATCCAGTGGAAAATCAGCTGCTGCTTTTTTAAAAAATATTTCGCCTGAAAAATTAGAAGCGGTGTTTGTTGAGAATTCAGATGAACCGCATGCAAAACTGATCGCAGAAACGATTGTAAAAAATATTGCAAGGGGCAATGCAATTACAACTACCACACAATTACAAAAGATCATTACAGAAGCAATGGTGCCGGTTTCAAAAAAAGACCACAAAGAAGAAGTAAAGAAGTCTTGCCAGCGATGTTTTCAGGCATTGCGTATTGCTGTAAATGATGAGTTTGGTGTGCTTACTAAATTTCTTGACAAACTTCCTGCATCACTCGCGCCGGGCGCTCGCGTAGCTATTCTTTCTTTTCATTCCGGGGAAGACCGTCGTGTTAAAAAATCATTTCAGCAATTTTTCCGTGAAGGGGTGTATAGCGATGTTGCACCGGATATTATCCGCCCGTCTGCAGAAGAATGTTTTGCAAACCCTCGTGCACGCTCTGCTAAGTTACGCTGGGCAATAAAGGCATAAAGGATACTTTTCAACTATCGAATCAGACACCAAATAATGTAATAAATGCGCAATGAACAAACTAAAGTCCTGTTGAGGTTATTGTTCTTAGCAGTGTGTTCTTTCAAATCAAAATTATTCAATTCTTCACAGGTTCTCCGGCAGGGCTCCTGCGCTTAGTATTCCAAAATAATCATTTGTAAACAATCGATATAAATTATTCAAAATGCGCAAAGTCTTCTATCAATAGAGACTTCTGCAAAAAAGTTTTTCGAAGACCTTGCTGAGAAAGAAAAACTCCCTGTCGTTCACTCGTCTACATACCCGTTTTTTATTGCGTATACAGCCAGGCCTACTCTTGTTTTTAATCCTAATTTTTCAAATAGCGAATCACGATAACTTTCTACAGTACGTACGCTACAAAACATTTTTTCTCCGATTTCTTTATAACCCATTTCTGTAACTGTGTATTGTAGAAATTCTTTTTCCCTTGCAGTAAAATTTATTTTTTTATCTGGAAGGGTTGTTCCGGTGCCCAAACTCCTGAACACTTTGGTTGTTGCCCAATCGGGATAATAAGTGCCATTTTTAACAAGTCCGGTCAAGGCTTTTTCTAATTCAACAGGGTGTACGTTTTTCAGCAAATATCCATTTGCTCCGTTTTTAATCATTTTAATTAAACTTTCGTCATCGTCCTGCATACTTAATGCTATTACCAGAACTTGTGGATGTGTTTGTTTTAACCATAATGCAGTTGCAAATCCATCCATTACAGGCATGCTGATGTCAAGTAAAATAATATCAGGAATATTTTTATTAGTCTGCATTTTTTCCTGTAATACTTTGCCATTCTCGCATTCGTATAGAACTTCAAACTGTTTAAAATTTTCAATAATGCTGCCAAGTGCCTTAGCAATTAAAATATGGTCGTCTACGATTACAATTGATTGTTTCATGCTGATAAGGGTAGTTCGATATTTAGGTTGGTTCCGTTATCGGTACTGCTTTCCAAAATGAAGATGCCGCCGATCAGTTGTGTTCTTTTTTTCATATTACTTAAGCCGATTCCGTTGCTGTTTGAAGAAATAATGTCAAATCCCTTTCCATCATCCTTTAAGGTAAGGTATAAAATATTCGCCTCAATGTGTAACGAGACCTGAATGTTTTTGCAAACGGCATGTTTGATACTGTTTTGTAAAAACTCCTGAACGATTCGGATTAGAATCACTTTTTTTTGATACGGTAATTTTATTGCATATTGCTGATGTATAAATAAAACATTGCATATTTGCAGATCATTCGCTTTACTGCATTCTTTTTGCAACAATTCTACAATGTCATTTTTATCAATATGATCATCTGTCAGTGATTTTGATAATTGTCGAAGTTCTCCCAAAGTTTCATTGATGATATTGCCAATAGTTTCGATTTTATCATTTATTTGGTGTGTTCTATTTTCATAAGATAATTGTTGCGTATACAAACTGGCAAGTGTTAATTTCTGACCGATATTGTCGTGAATTTCCCTGCCAATGTGCTGCATGGTTTGTGTTTGAATTTCAAGTTGAGTGGATAGTAGTTCTTCCTGGTGAACCTGATGTATAACCTCTTTTTCCTGGTTGTGTGCAATTCTTCTCTTACGGTATTCTATAACAAAATAAATAATCATTGCAATAAACATGCTGATTACAATCGTTGCGGTCACCAGAAAACTTATTATTTGGCTTTTGTCCATATAAAATTGGCGGTAAAAATAGTATACATAATGTAGTTAAGAATGATAACTAAAAGCTGGTAAGGAAGAAATATCTCCTTATAGTAATATTTAACAAGTGAATTAAATAACAAATAGTATGGAAGACTGATTAAATAAAATATAAAAAGACCTGTCACTATCCAAAAAATGGATGATTTATAAAAGTTGAGAATCTCACTTGACCTGATTAGATTTTTTAGATAGCAAAAAATAAAAAATAAAATAATGATAACACTAACACTATATGAAAAGGAATTCATCGGAAGCTTAACATTGTCCAGAAATATCTTTTCAAAAGCAAAACAACATATGAAAACAGATACCAGCATCAAAAAAATAAATTTTTGATGCTGGATCTTTACTATTTTATAAAAGAAAAAAGTAAAAAATGTAAATTCAAATGGTAATACGAACCATTTGTACAGATAATTTTTTGCGCTATACATTTCTATCCTGCCAAACCAGTTACCTAAGAATTCAGCAGCTGTAATAACTAACAGGTAAAGTACCAAATACCTAGTTGCATCATTCCGCCACTTTTTCAAGTAGATTATTCCGGCTACTGCTGCCAGTAATTCAAAATACTTGATAGCATACCTCAGCTCTATGATCAATTCTTCTGACATGGTAGAGGATTATTGAAATGAAGTGCCTGATTGTGGTGGTGGGCCGATTTCTCCATGATTTTGTATGTATATATCATTTGTAATCCCAAGGCCGGCCATTTTTAATGTAAATACCTTTTTGATTGTTTCATTGTTCAGCTGCACAGAAGGGGCGGGTCTTCTTGCAGTAGATAATGGTTCAAATGCATTGAAATCCTGATGTATTGTACCCGTTTCGGATGCTATATCATAGGTAGGCACCATAAATAGCGTATGGCGCTTGGCATAAGTTGCCGGAAGCTGGTCCAGATCCTTAATGGCTCTCATTTCAGCTCGGCTAGGATAAGCCGCGAAGTAAAATCTGATACCCAGTCTTGTAGAAGGGTCGGCTCCTTTGGCATGTAAAGTATCCTCTATTTTATAAATAAATTTTTTGATAACATCCAGGCTGAACCATACATATCTAGAATCCTCAGTATTGGGGTGAGGGTTATTAGTAATTCTTGTGAATTGATTGTCACCATAGGTTTCAAACATATTGTAAGCCGTTCCATATGTTATCCCATTAAATACAGAATCGGCATAGTTTAAACATACCCAATTTTTGCGGGATCCCTCCGGAGTTACAATTACTTGCTTGGATGAGATACAACTTTGAAAATAAATGATTCCCAATAAAACCAGGTTTGTAGCGATTAGTACTTTTTTCATATAATAGTAGTTTTGGTTGTTAGCTAAATATAATTATTTATCGGTACAAAGGAAATTATAGTTGTTCTAACTAATTACGGATGTATAACGATAACTGTATCCGTTAAATAACGGGTTAAAGAAATCGCTGTTTATCGTCTTTTATGGGTTAAAACCACATAGCCCCGGTGTTAACATGTTCGCACTTTTGACCTGTGGTTCAAAAGTGTGGTTTACCCAAACTTGCAAGGCGCTTATGTAACACATTTCTTTAACCTTATTTTTAAAAAACCTTAAATTATTTTAGTATGAAAAAGACTTTATTAAGTATAGTCGTTTTGCTTTTGTTTACTCTTGCCTCATTTAGCCAGGAAGAGATTGAAAAAAGAATAGGTGCCAGGCCGATAGAGGTATCCAATGACAGAGGAGCCGGGAATATCGATTGCAGGTGTAATAATAACCTGTTAAAAGACGGCGGATTTGAAAATGTTACCAACTACACTGGTTCATCTAATATTTCTTCGTCATCTGCACCCTGGAAACCAAACACCGGAACACCTCAATGGGGAGCCACGCTTATTGGCTGCAATAAAGGAATGGTACAAATGTGGGGTAATAAAACTGTAGGCGAATCAATAGTACAAAATGGTTTGAGCTTTGTATCAGGACGTACATACACTATTAAAGTTACTGCACGGTTTGCAATCCCTTCAACTTTAAGCAGCTTTGTAAGGTTAAGGATAGCTGCTTTTAATGGCACAGGTACTACTACTTACAATCCTCCGACTGTAATTGGAATTACGCCAAATATCAGCAGTACAAGCTGTACAACTTTTACATTAACCTGGACAGCTCCTGGCAATTTTAACAGCATTCAGTTGCATCCTGAAAATGATTATACACAAAATGACGGAGCCTATATTTCCTGGATACAGGTTGACAACATTTGTATTGAAGAAGCATGCAAAATCGTTGATGAAAAATGTGACCCTCAATTTACCTCTTCTCCATTGGCAGTGAACAGCCAGGGCAATATCGTAATCAATGTAAATCCGGTTGTGACTGCTGGCGCTTTACATTATTGGGGAGCTACCTATGCTACAGGGGTAAACGATAATACACCCATTCCTGTTGCTACAATCTTAAGCGGTGGTACTTTTGGCTTAATGATAAATAGTACCGGCACCGTAACACAGCTTGGTACGGGTATTGGGATTACTGCAAGTACTTCTGGATACGGCTATCGGTATGAAGGATTTTCACTGGGTAGATGTTTTAAAGTTACGCACTATATTAAATGCTGCACCAAGTGGTTTTCAAAAACAACTACATACTGTACAAAATTATGTCAGGAAACAAAGGAATCAAATCTAATTGAATTGTCAGTAGAGGAAGCAAAAAAAGCCGATGCAGTATTGGCAGGACAAGGAAGAGGATAACCAATAAATGATCCGGGGAATGGTTTCAATAAAAGCCGTTCCCCGGAATTTATCAACCATAACTTACAATGATGAAAACAATAACGTTAACAGTAATCGTATTGCTGGCGATTACTGCCATTCCCTCTCAATGTGTTTTTGCCCAAAAAGATATCATTTACAAAAATGACAGCTCTCTTATTCGGTGCAGGTTGTTGAAAGTAACACACGATCAGTATGAGTATGCTTTTGTTGACTCGTCAGGAAAAATGTTTAAAACAAAAATATTCATATCAATGGTTGATTCAATACACTACAATTTTTATGATAGCGATCTGGTTCAAAATAACGTCTTTACCAAAAAGCAAAAACCACTTCAGAATAGTGGTATTAATCTGCCCAAAAACCTGATAATCAGTTTTGCTGCAGGAGTTAATGCCGGTAATTTTTTAGAATTTAATTCCATATCCGGTACAGACAAAAAAAGCATATCTGGCACAATTTCGATTGATGCGGGCTTAAACTATCATAATGATAGCACACGGGTTGCCATGACAAATGAACTTCACTGGATCTTCGGCATGCAAAAATCGGGACTTACAAGTGCAGACCGCTTCCAAAGAGTAAATGATGATTTTAATACACTCCATGATTTTTCTATTGCTGTTGGTAAAACAAAAAAATGGAACATAAATATGATTGTTAAAACAAGCACGGGCATCTTTACCATTTATAATGGAGATTATTTTAAGGATTATAACAATTTAGGGCAATCACAAGGTTTTTTGAGTCCATATAGTGTAACTGTTGCACCGGGAATAAAATGGTCCCCGAATCAATTCCTAAGACTTTCTATATCTCCTTATTCATTTAATGTCTACGGTGTGCAAAATCAACAGGTATCCGGCAAGGGCGTATTCATTTCAGAAATGGATGAATCGGGCAAATACAAGAAAAGCCTGTTTAAAAGATTAGGTGCCGAAGTTAATATATGGTATGACCGGCAAATCAAGTCATGGCTAACCATGCAGTATCGGCTGGGTATTTCATCCGATTATTTTGAGCGGATTGCCCGGAATGGTACCCTGGATGGATTATTTATTACAAATATTAAACTGTTTAAAAACATTAACCTGACGCATAGGGCAGAAATTAATGGGAAGATATCTCTCACAAATTTTAGACCATATATTGGGCAAACGATTCTGTTGAGTTATGTAACTAATTTTTAAAGTAGTGCTTTTGGGATATGATCAATACTTCGCTGGGTCTCCTACAGTTATCCTGCGCTTAGTATTCCAAAATTATCATCAGTAAAGAATGGATAGTAGGGGCTTTGAATACGCAGCCTGCTCTATTGAGAGATATTTTTGAAGAAGTTTTTTGAAGACCTTGGGGAGAAAGAAAAAATACTTTTCAAAGGTCAAAAAACTGTCTTTATTGCTTGAAACTTACTTAGCGCATTAATTTTCGTACCTTTGCAACTTATTCGGCACTTTTTTTGCCTATTTCTTCTCATCAGTACATGCTAATTCCACTTTATGCGGCAGCTCAAAATTGCAACGCAGATCACTAATCGTGACTCACAATCCGTTGAAAAATATTTACAGGAAATCTCCAAAATTTCTATGATCAATGTTGCTGAAGAAACAAATTTGGCGCAACGAATCAAAATGGGTGATCAACTAGCCCTCGACAAAATGGTTCAGGCTAATCTCCGCTTCGTCGTTTCTGTGGCTAAACAATACCAGCACCAGGGATTATCCTTAAGTGACCTCATAAACGAAGGTAATCTGGGCTTGATTAAAGCCGCCCAGCGGTTCGATGAAACCAAAGGATTCAAATTTATCTCTTATGCCGTTTGGTGGATACGCCAATCTATTTTGCAAGCCCTGGCGGAACAGGGCCGGCTTGTCCGACTGCCGCAAAACAAAATAGGTACCTATAACAAAGCAAACAAAGCTTACATGGCCTTTGAACAGGAACATGAACGTGAACCATCAACAGAAGAATTATCCGAAATTCTTGACATGAGCCAAACGGAGGTGAATAATATTTTTCAAAGCAATTCACGCCATACCTCTTTAGACGCTCCCGTTAATCAGGCAGAAGATGTGGCAATGGGCGATCTATTGCAAGGATCTGATGAAACCGATGAAGGAATCATGCAAGATTCACTGCGTGACGAAATTCGCCGAATTCTTAAATCATTGAGTCCCCGGGAAGCAGAGATCGTAAATGCCTATTTCGGTCTGGAGCGTGAGGACGGAGTAAGTATCGAGCAAATTGGCAAGAAATATGATTTAACCAAGGAGCGCATCCGGCAGATCAAAGAACGAGCTATCAAACGTTTACAGAAAGCACGTTACAGTAATGCATTGAAGGCATATTTAGGATAGCCTCCTATCGCCCTTGTTGGTCGCTGACCAACAAAAACTCCTTTAAGAATGCTAAATAAAAAGGGAAAGACTCTCATCTTTCCCTTTCGTTGCCCGACCTGGATTCGAACCAAGACATACTGAACCAAAATCAGTTGTACTACCCTTATACTATCAGGCAATCCTTATCCGCTCTTTGTGAACGGGCTGCAAAAATAAGGTTGCACCCCAATTGTTCCAAATATTTTAACAATCTTAAGAGAATCAGGTCAAATCTTCTTTCTCTTTCAATGCTTTAATCAGGTCAAGTGCCTCAGCCACCACATCACACATAATGGTAATTAGTGAGCCGGGTTTGGCATGTTCATAAGCAAACATGATGGCTTCTTTTTCATTATATATGATGGTAATGGGTATGTCCTTGGCCTTGGTCTCATTAATACCCTCTACCAGCAAATTTACGATTTCTTCCGCAGTTCTTCCCCGCAGGTTCTTATCCTGCCGTATGATGATCTCATCAAAGGACCTGCCTGAAATACGGCCCAATTCACGGATATCATCATCCCTCCTGTCTCCCGTGCCACTGATGATGCCCACTTTAGGTTCACCGTCGATTTTTTTGATGAAATCACACAAAAGTTCCAGTCCCGCCGGATTATGGGCAAAATCTACCAGGAATTTGAATTGTTTGAACTCGAAAAGGTTCAATCTGCCGGGTGTTTGAGAAGGAGAAGGTACAAATGTGCTTAAAGCGGTGCGTATATCCTCAATGGATACATCCTTGAACAAATAAGCCGCCAAAACCGCCGGCAGCGTGTTCATGATGTTGTGAACGGCCTTTCCACCATAGGTTATGGGTATTTCGCTCACTTTCATTACCCTGATCTTCCAGTTTCCTTTCAGAATGGTCACATACCCGTTTTCAAAAACAGCGGCATATCCCCCATTACGGCAATGTTCCGAAATACGGGGATTGTGTTCATCCATACTGAAATAAGCCACATTACATTGTAACCCTTTGTGCATGGCATATACCAGGTCATCCTCGGCATTCAATATGGCAAAACCCTTTTTAAAGGTAGTTTCCGGTATCACAGCTTTGGCCCTGGCCATTTGTTCCAGGCTATCAATACCCCCCAGACCGAGGTGATCTGCGGTTACATTGGTTACAATACTCACATCGCAATGCTGAAAAGCCAATCCCGCTTTCAATAAACCCCCTCTGGCACATTCCAGTACGGCAAAATCCACCGTTGGGTCGCGAAGCACAAACTGGGCACTCAGCGGGCCGGTACAATCCCCCTTCATCATGAGCTGGTTCTGGATATAAACGCCATCACTGGTCGTATAGCCTACTTTTTTGCCGGCTGTTTTACAGATATGGGCGGTTAGCCGGGTAGTGGTGGTTTTACCATTGGTGCCTGTAATGGCAATGATGGGTATTCTTCCATCCGATCCCTGTGGAAAGAGCATGTTGATGACCGGCTCGGCCACATTTCGGGGCAAACCTTCAGCCGGGTCAATGTGCATCCGGAATCCCGGGGCTGCATTCACTTCTAATACAGAACCACCATTATCATAGATGCTGCTTTTTAAATCGGGAGCCATAATGTCGATGCCACAGATATCGAGTCCAATGATCCGGGCGATTCTTTCCGCTAAAAATATGTTCACAGGATGTATCTCATCAGTAACATCGGTGGAAGTGCCACCGGTACTCAGGTTGGCCGTGGTTTTGAGCAATACCAGTTCGCCCGCTGGTGGTACTGAATCCACTGTATACCCTTTTTCATCCAGCATTTTCTGACTGCTTTGGTCAATCACAATCTGGGTAAGTACTTTTTCATGACCATAACCCCTTCTTGGGTCCATATTGGTCTCATCTACCAGCCATTGAATACTGTGAATACCATCACCTGTAACAGAAGCAGGTGTTCGTAAGGCAGCACAGACAAACTTGTAATTAATAACCAGTACCCGGAAGTCAACACCGGTAATGAATTTCTCCACAATCACACTTCGGCTGTATTGTTTGGCGGATTCAAAAGCTTTGACAGATTGTTCCCAATTGGTGATATTGGTGGTATTTCCTTTGCCATGGTTGCCATCAATGGGTTTAATGACCAGTGGATAGCCGAATTTTGCTACCGCCTCTTTCAGCCCTTCCTCTGTTCTTACAACTGTGCCCCTGGGAACAGGAATTTCAGCAGCTTCGAGCAGGTTTTTGGTTTCCTCTTTGTCGCAGGCTATGTCCACGGCTATATTAGAAGTAGTGCTGGCGATGGTAGCCCTGATCCGTTTCTGGTGAACGCCATAACCCAGTTGTACCAGGCTTTGTTTATTCAGGCGGATGAAAGGGATGCCCCTTTTGGCAGCTTCCTCCACAATACATCCGGTAGATGGTCCCAGGCGGGTATTCTCCCTGATTTCCCGCAATTGCTGGATGTCATAAGCCAGATCATAAGCAGCTCCTTCTACCAGTGCTTCTGCAATCCTGACAGCAGCTTTGGCTGTGTAAACGCCCGCATCTTCTTCCATATAATTGAAGACAACATAATATTCTCCAACTTTACCCGTACCCCGGGTTCTGCCAAAACCACAGTCCATACCTGCGAGGGTCTGAAGCTCGAGTGCTATATGTTCTATCACATGCCCCATCCAGGTACCTTCGGCCACTCTTTCAAAAAAACCGCCGGGTTGGCCCACACTGCAGCGATGTGCAAACATGGATGGGAACAAAGCCTCCAGCCTGCCGCCAAATCCTTCGATGGTATTGGTAGGGCGATGTTCCAACTCCTCGAGGTCCAGTTTCACCTGAATCAATTTGGGACGTCTGACACTCCAGTAATTCGGGCCCCGCAGGACCTTGATTTCTTCAATTTTCATAGCAGCAAGTTGGGTTTTTACAGGCAACCTTTTGTACACAAATAATACACCGATTGCCGGTCGATGAATATATTGAATTTTCTGGTATGCCTTAGCCATTCAAAACGCTTATTTTTGTTGGAAACGAAAAGTAAGGCATGCGAATTCCCAAAGGAAAGCTGATAGCGATTGGTGGTGCAGAAGATAAGGGTACTGATACTGAAAAAGACAGGGGCGAAGTTTACCGGAATAACCTGAATTTTATAGAGTTAGGTATTCTCAGCCGGATAGTGAATGAGGCCGGGGGCAATTCTTCCCGGTTAGAAGTGATTACCACTGCTTCCACCATTCCCTATGAAGTGGGTGAAAATTATTTGAATGCATTTGGTAAAATAGGCTGTACCGATATAGGTGTCATCCATATCAGGAATAGAGAAGATGTGCAAAGGGAGGAATTTATTCACCGGATCAGCAGTTGCAGGGGGGTACTCTTTAGTGGCGGTAACCAGTTACGGCTCTCTTCCATTTATGGAGGTACCCGTTTTCTGGAAATCTTAAAGGAAAGGTATTGGGAAGAAAATTTTGTGATTGCAGGAACCTCTGCAGGAGCCATGGCCATGAGCAGTACCATGATTTATGAGGGCAATGCCACTCGGGCACACCTGAAGGGGGAAGTAAAAATCACAACAGGACTTGGATTTATGGACCAGGTGATTTTCGATTCCCATTTTGAAATTCGGGGAAGGTTTGCACGACTGGCACAGGCCGTATCTGCTAATCCTTCCTGTATTGGAATAGGGTTAGGAGAAGATACGGGAATGCTGATAACGGAAGGCAACCGGATGGAAGCGATAGGCAGCGGACCAGTGATTATAATTGATGGGCATGAAATCCGGCACAGTAACCTGGCTGATATTCCCTCCGGTAATCCCTTAAGCATTGAAAACCTGAAAGTGCATTTTTGTGCCAGGGGGAATGGCTATCTTGTAAGGGAAAGGGAATTTGTGGAATTGCTGGGAACGGCTACCACTCCTGTAATGACAGATGTATATTGATATTTTTTATAAAATCTTACCCATGAATAAACTGATTCTATTAGCGGTTTTCGTAACAAGCATGATACTTATGGCATTTAATTACAGCAAGAAGAAAAAAGTTATTTTTTTCGGAGACTCGATTACCCAGGCAGGGGTTAGACCCGGTGGATATATCCAGTTGATGGACACCATGCTCCAACACCAGGGACTGCAGGACAGTTATGATTTGATCGGTGCGGGAATTGGGGGTGATAAGATTTATGACCTCTATCTCAGGATGGAAGAGGATGTATTGAGTAAAAGGCCCGACATCGTATTAATTTATGTGGGTGTGAACGATGTATGGCACAAGAGTTCCAGCGGAACGGGCACGGACTTTGCTAAGTTTGGGCGGTTTTATGAAGCCGTTGTCAATAAATTGCTGGCAGCAGGTATAAAAGTGATTGTTTGTACACCCGCAGTGATAGGGGAGCGTATTGACAATTCTAACCAGCAGGATGGGGACCTGAACTTGTATAGCAATTGGTTGAGAACCTATACTTCCAAAAACAACCTGCCACTGGTTGACCTGCGTGCAGCGTTTATCAAGCATGACCTGCTAAACAATCCCCAGAACAAAGAAGCGGGAATTCTTACAGTTGATCGCGTACACCTCACACCAACCGGTAATCAGCTGGTAGCGGAAGAAATGTGGAAAGCCATTAAAGCATTGCCATAAATGAACATTGCCTTTTCCATTGGGAAAAGGAGTAAGGATAGTATATAAAGGAAGCAGGTAGGATAGGAAGTACTCATAGGAGTGTCTTCTTGTTCGCCTGCTTTCTCTTTTAAAATCCTATGGCATATAAAGAGTTTTATATTAGCTTAGTAACCCCAAAGTATGCGTTGTTCACTCTAACCCAAACCCATTATGAAAAGAAGAAATTTTATTAAACATTCCGGATTAACTGCTGCCGCAGTAGCTATGGCACCCGCTATCAATAGTTTTGGCAGAAAAACGGCAGATGGTAAAATCAAAATGGCCATTATTGGAGTGGGGGCACGCGGACAAAACCACCTGGATCTTTTATTACGAAGGGATGACGTGGAACTGGTAGCCATCTGTGAAATTGAGGAACGGGCATTGCGAATTTCCCGGGAAATGATTCAAAAATCGGGAAAAAAGATGCCCCAGGTTTTTACCGGTGACGTAAATGCCTGGAAAAAAATGCTGGAACTAAAGGGCATTGATGGCGTGCTGTGGTTACTCCCTGGGAATGGCATAAACCCATGATTATTGGTTCACTGGAAGCAGGCATAAAATATGTGGGCACAGAAGTAATATTCGGCCTCACTTTACAGGACCACTGGGATGTGGTAAAAGCTGCTGAAAAATACAATGCCCATGTGATGATGCTGGAAAATGTTTGTTACCGCAGGGATGTAATGGCTGTATTGAATATGGTGCGGCAGGGATTATTTGGAGAACTTATTCACCTGCAGGGTGGTTACCAGCACGATCTGCGGGAAGTAAAATTTAATGATGGGGTGAACATGTACGGACATGGTGTTGAGTTTGGCGAAAAAGCCTATTCCGAAGCACATTGGCGAACAGAACATTCTGTGCATCGCAATGGCGACCTTTATCCAACACATGGTATTGGCCCATTGCACATTATATTAATATCAACCGGGGTAATCGTTTTCTAACGCTTTCTTCCTTTTCTTCCAAAGCCAGGGGGTTACATAACCATATTGTAAAAACGGGCGGAGCAAATCACCCCAATGCAAAAGTAAATTTCAAATTGGGTGATGTGGTTACTACGTCTATCAATTGTGCCAATGGCGAAACCATCTTATTGCAGCATGATACTAATCTGCCACGCCCTTATTCACTGGGTTTCCGGGTGCAGGGTACAGAAGGTTTGTGGATGGATGTAAACAAGGGCATTTATATCCAGGAAAAATCTGCCAAAGCCCACCAATGGGATGATGCAAAAACATGGCTCGATAAATACGATCATCCATTATGGCAAAGATGGAGTAAGGATACTGCCGGTGCGGGCCATGGGGGAATGGATTTTTTTGTGATTCACTCGTTTGTTGAATCTATCAAACGACAGATAGCTACTCCAATGGATGTTTACGATGCTGCGGCATGGAGTGCCATTACACCGCTTAGTGAGCAATCGATTGAATTAGGAAACCAAACAGTGGAATTCCCTGATTTTACCGGGGGACAATGGATGTACCGGAAACCGGTTTTTTCATTGGGAGATGCCTATTAAGTTGCAATCAAAAAAAACAAAGCGCTGATTTTTTTAACTAAGCACTTCCAATAAAAAATTATGCAGATAATCCTTAGCCATATCCCGGTATCTGATCAGGAAAAAGCCCTTCGCTTTTATACGGACATACTGGGTTTTGTGCAAAAAAACAGAAATACCCATGGGGGAATACCGATGGTTGACCGTGGTAGCTCCCGAAAAGCCCAATGATGTGGAACTGTTATTAGAACCCATGGCGTTTGATCCCGCAAAAACATACCAGTCAGCATTATACGAGGCAGGTATCCCGGCCGCTACTTTCGGCGTAAAAGACATACAACTGGAGTATAAGCGATTGAAAAAACTTCAGGTAACCTTCAAAATGGAGCCTACAGAGATGGGCCCGGTAATCATTGCCATTATGGATGATACCTGCGGTAACTGGATCCAGATGGTGCAGTAATAAATCTGTATGGATGGTGTATTTTCTGCACCTTTTATATGGGTAAATTGGGTATCTTACCTGGCAAATTTCAGAAACTACCTGCCATGTCCATTGACTCTACCCTTAACAGCCAGCAAAAAGAGATTGATAAAACACAACAGTACGATGCCATAGTCATAGGTTCCGGAATCAGTGGTGGCTGGTCGGCCAAAGAACTGTGTGAGCAGGGTATGAAGACCCTGTTACTCGAAAGAGGAAAAGATGTGGTCCATATCAAAGACTATCCAACGGCCACCAAGAATCCATGGGACTTCCCTCACCGCCAAAAAATCATTCCTTCCCTAAAAAAGGAGAACCCGGTTCTTTCCCGTTGTTATGCCTATAGTGAAGCAACAACGCATTTTTTTGTAAAAGACAATGAGCATCCCTATATACAGGAAAAACCTTTTGACTGGATAAGGGGCTACCAGGTAGGAGGCAAATCGCTTTTATGGGCCCGGCAAACACAACGCTGGAGCAAGTATGATTTTGAAGGCCCGGGTCGTGATGGTTTTGCAGTTGACTGGCCCATCCGTTATGCTGACCTTGATCCATGGTATTCCTATGTAGAAAGGTTTGCCGGTATAAGTGGTAATAAAGACGGACTGGAAACACTACCCGACGGCGATTTCTTACCTGCCTGGGAAATGAATTGCGTGGAAAAAGATTTACAGCAAAAAATTATGTCGCATTATAAAGACAGACATGTGGTTCAGGGCCGCTGTGCCCACCTGACCCAACCCCGGGACATTCATTTACAGCAGGGCAGGACCCAATGCCAGGCAAGAAGTTTGTGTGAAAGAGGGTGCCCCTTTGGTGGCTATTTCAGTTCCAATTCTTCCACCATTCCCTGGGCACAAAAAACGGGCAACCTAACCATGCGCACGAATGCTGTGGTTCATTCAATAATATATGATGAAGCCAAACAGAAAGCCATTGGTGTAAGGGTGATTGATGCGCTTACGCATAAGGCAACAGAATATTTTGCCAGGGTCATTTTTGTGAATGCCGCCTGTTTGAATACCAACCTCATTTTACTCAACTCAACCAGTCACCGGTTCCCCAATGGTTTGGGTAATGATAATGGTTTACTGGGTAAATACATTGCCTTTCATAATTACCGGGGTAGTATTTCGGCCTCCTATGACGGGCCTTCAGACAAATATTATTATGGCCGCAGGCCTACCCAGGCCATGATGCCGAATTTCAGGAATGTGTACAAACAAGAGATGGACTTTTTACGCGGATATATGGTCTTTTTTGGCGCCAGTCGTGCCAGGGCGGGTGCAGAAGGTTTGGGAGGTGCCTACAAAGATGCCCTTACAGAAGCAGGTCCCTGGAGAGTTTCCATGATGATGCAGGGAGAAACCATACCCAAAGAAAGCAACCATGTTACCTTGAGTAAGGAGAAACAGGATCCATGGGGTATTCCACAACTGGTTACTTCTGTGGATTATGATGACAATGACGTTAAGTCGATGCAGGATTTTCTGGCACAGGGAACGGAAATGCTGGAAAAAGCAGGCTGTACTGAGATTCATGGGAATGATAGCAAACAGGCACCGGGCCTGGATATTCACGAAATGGGTGGCGTACGAATGGGCCGTGATCCCCAAACCTCTTTGCTCAATGAATGGAACCAGTTACACCATTGTAAAAACGTTTTTGTGACTGACGGGGCCTGCATGGTATCCACCAGTACCCAAAATCCATCTCTCACCTTTATGGCCCTCACTGCCAGAGCGGCCAATCATGCGGCTGAGGAAATGAAAAAAGGAAATTTATAGAAACAGTTACTGGACCTGAACAACGGATGAACATTTTTTTATAACTTCCAAACGGATACTTCTATTTGATACGCTAACGGATTGCTAAACTTAAACTGCCAAGAATATGTCTGCCGATTCAACCAACCTCAATACCAAAGCCAAAGCACAAAATACATTTGATGCCATCGTAGTAGGATCCGGAATCAGTGGCGGATGGGCAGCCAAAGAACTCACAGAAAAAGGCCTGAAAGTACTGATGCTGGAAAGAGGGAGGGATTTTGAACACATAAAAGATTATAAAACGGCTGCTAAAGATCCCTGGGAATTCGAACACCATGGCAGAACTACACAGCAGCAGAAAAAAGATTATCCAGTAATTCATCGTGGTTGGGCTGCCAGTGAAGCGGTGATGGATTCCTGGGCCAATGAAATTGACAATCCCTATGTGGAAGTGAAACCTTTTACCTGGTGGCGCAGTTACCAGTTAGGAGGACGCTCCATATTATGGGGAAGACAAAGTTATCGTTGGAGCGATCTTGATTTTGAAGCCAATGGCAAAGAAGGTATAGGTGTTGACTGGCCCATACGTTACAAAGACATCGCCCCCTGGTATGACTATGTAGAAAAATTTGCCGGCATCAGCGGTTCCAAAGAAGGTCTGGCACATTTGCCCGACGGACAATTCCTACCGCCCATGGACTTAAATTGTGTGGAAAAAGATGTAGCTGCCCGAATAAAAGAAAAATACAAAGGCGATAGGCACTTATTCATTGGCCGTGTAGCCAATTTAACCGAAGCCATTGAAGGCCGCACCAAATGCCAGTTTCGCAACCGTTGCTGGGAGGGTTGCCCTTTTGGTGGTTATTTCAGCACACAGTCATCTACCTTACCTGCAGCCATGAAAACAGGTAACCTTACTGTTAGGCCTTTTTCCATCGTTACCAAACTAATTTATGATAAAGATACCCAAAAAGCAAAAGGGGTGGAAGTGCTGGATGCTGAAACCAACCAGACCTATGAATATTATGCTAAAATCGTTTTTGTAAATGCCTCCGCATTAAATTCTACCTGGTTATTATTTAATACGGCAACAGATATCTGGCCTGATGGATTGGGCAGCAGTAGTGGGGAATTGGGCAACAACGTAATGGACCATCATTATAACCTGGGCGCCTCTGGAAAAGTGGAAGGATATGAAGACAAGTATTATTATGGAAGAAGGGCCAATGGATTCTACATACCCCGGTTTGCCAATATTGGAAATGACAAAAGGGATTTTCTCCGTGGTTATGGTTACCAGGGGGGAGCCAGCAGATCGGGCTGGAGCCATGAGGTAGCTGAGTTGAATATTGGCGGAGCATTCAAGGAGGCATTGACAGAGCCCGGCGATTGGTCAATAGGTGCCACAGGTTTTGGAGAAATACTTCCCTATCACGAAAATAAAATTACCCTCGATAAAATCAAAAAAGACAAATGGGGATTACCCGTATTGTCGATGGATTGTGAATTGAAAGATAACGAACTCAAAATGCGAAAAGCCATTGTGGCGGATTTGAAAGACATGCTGGAAGCAGCAGGCGTTAAGAACGTAAAAACACATGATAACGGACATGCCATCGGACACGGCATACACGAAATGGGCACAGCAAGGATGGGTAAAGATCCCAAAACCTCGGTGTTGAATGGCCATAACCAGGTTTGGGATGCTAAAAATGTTTTTATCACAGATGGTGCCTGTATGACATCTTCTGCCTGTCAGAATCCTTCTCTAACTTATATGGCATTGACGGCAAGGGCCGCCGATTTCGCAGTGGAGGAATTGAAGAAAGGAAATATTTGAGTATACTCACAAGTAGTATTAAAGTATGTTGAACCTATATCCATGGATGGGAGAAATGATTATTTACCTATTTGAAAGCTGTTAAAAAAAATCAATGATTCACAGAAGAACCTTTCTCCAAAAGGCAAGCGCAACAGCACTGGGCACCCTTTTGCTCAGCAATAAGTTGTTGGCCATGTATAATTCCACAGGGGTTCCCATGCCCGGTGCGGGCCTGCAGCTTTTTACCCTTTTCGGAGTTTTGGAAAATGACCTATCAGGAAACCTGCAAAAAATCGCTGAAATCGGCTATACGGAAATTGAATCTGCCTTTAGCCCCAAACCAGGCATGTATGGTTTACCACCCAAACAATTTGCTTCCCTGTTGAAAGACATGGGCATGCATTGGCGTTCGCACCATGTATTGGGTGCACCGTTCAAACCACCACCAGGCTTTAAAATGCCCACCGGTGCTGACGGTAAACCCATTTCCATGCCGCATATGAAGAACCTGCGGGACAATTACCAGGAATTGGTAGACCAGGCTGCAAAGGGAGGGGTAAATTACCTGGTATGTGCCAATACCCCGATAGGTTCTGTGGACGATATCAAAAGATCCATTGAGGTTTTAAACAAATCCGGAGAAGCTGCTCAAAAAGCCGGACTCCTGTTTGCTTATCACAACCACGATGCGGAATTCAGAACCATTGAAGGCGTCGTACCTTATGATCTTTTATTGAAAGAAACGGACAAAGACCTCGTGAAAATGGAATTGGATCTTGGCTGGACCTTAAAAGCGGGTAATGACCCCATTGACCTTTTCAATGCCAACCCGGGAAGGTTTCATTTATGGCACGTAAAAGATCTGGATGATAATAATGAAAAAGTGGTGGAACTGGGAAAAGGGCACTTCGAATTTAAAAAAATTTTTGAGCAGGCAAAGGTTGCCGGTATGCAATACTATTTTGTGGAACAGGACGGGGCCCCCAATCCCCTGGTTAATATCAAAACCAGTATGGAATACCTGAAAAAATTATAAAAAATCGAAAGTTCATCACCATTAATCATTTAGCAATCCTGCGGTTTTCCTTAATGAGAGATATCCATTTTTGAAAAGAATTCATTTAATACCGAAGTCGCAATATATAAATCTGACATTATGAAGAAATTTCTGATCTTGTTTTTACTGTTTACCTGCCAAATAGCAGCTTTCACCCAGAATGACATTACTGCCAAAGCCAAAGCTTTGATGGCTAAGATGACCCTGGAAGAAAAAATAGGACAATTGAACCTGATCATCCCCGGAGGTGCAGCAGTAACCGGTTCTGTAGTTAGCAATGATGTGGAGTCCAAAATAAAAAAAGGACAGGTAGGCGGACTCTTTGGCATCACTTCGCCTGAAAAAGTAAGGAAGGCCCAGGACCTTGCAGTAAAAGAATCCCGCTTACACATTCCTATGATTTTTGGTCTGGATGTGATTCATGGACATAAAACCATCTTTCCCATACCATTGGGCTTGTCGGCTTCCTGGGATATGGGGCTGATTGAACAATCTGCACAAATAGCCGCCAAAGAAGCATCTGCCGATGGATTGAACTGGGCATTTTCCCCAATGGTAGACATAGCCCGTGATGCCCGCTGGGGAAGGATTTCAGAGGGATCGGGAGAAGATCCTTACCTCGGGGGGAAGGTAGCACAGGCCATGGTACGGGGTTACCAGGGCAAAAGCCTTGCCGATAACACTTCGGTGATGGCTTGTGTAAAACATTTTGCATTATATGGTGCTGCTGAAGCCGGAAGGGAATACAATACGGTAGACATGAGCCGTATCAAAATGTATGAATATTACCTGCCACCATATAAAGCGGCCATTGAGGCAGGTGCCGGAAGTATCATGAGCTCTTTCAATGAAATTGATGGCATCCCTGCTACCGGTAATAAATGGTTGCTGACAGACCTCTTGCGTAAGCAATGGGGATTCAACGGGTTTGTTGTGTCTGATTATACTTCGGTAAATGAAATGATGGCGCATGGGGTTGGGGACCTGCAAACCGTATCTGCACTTGCCCTTAATGCAGGATTGGATATGGATATGGTAGGAGAGGGATTATTGACTACGCTGGAAAAGTCTTTGAAAGAAGGTAAAGTTACCCTGGCAGCGATTGACCAGGCTTGTTTACGGATCCTGGAGGCCAAATACAAACTGGGATTGTTTGATGACCCTTATCGGTATGTTGATGAATCCAGGCCGGCTAAAGATATCATGACAGCCGAAAACCGTGCTGCCGCCAGAAACATAGCTGCACACAGTATGGTGCTGTTAAAAAATGACCAGCAGGTTTTGCCACTGAAAAAATCAGGAACCATTGCATTGGTGGGGCCTCTGGCAGACAATAAAAGGAATATGTTGGGAACCTGGGTGGTGGCTGGCGACTGGAACCAGTCGGTTAGTGTTTTGGAAGGAATGAAAAATGTAGCAGGCAATCAGGTGAAGTTGATAACTGCCAAAGGGGCCAATATCACAGATGACACCAGTTTTGCCAAACGGGTGAATGCGTTGGGAACAGAGGTGGAGTTTGACAGCCGTTCGCCCCAGGCCATGATTGAGGAAGCCGTTGCTGCTGCCAACCAGTCGGATGTTATTGTAGCCGTAGTAGGTGAGGCGGCAGATATGTCGGGCGAATCTTCCAGCAGGGCAGATATCAGCATTCCGGCCAGTCAGGAAGCTTTGCTCAAAGCACTTTCCAAAACAGGTAAGCCTTTAGTGATTGTATTAATCAACGGTAGGCCACTTACCTTGGTTTGGGAGAAAGAACATGCAACTGCAATACTCGATGCATGGGCACCAGGAACCGAAGCGGGCAATGCTATTGCAGATGTATTGTTTGGCAATTACAATCCCTCCGGAAAAATTACTGCCACATTTCCAAGAAGCGTAGGGCAAATCCCTATTTATTATAACCATAAAAATACAGGACGTCCCTTTGATGGCACCGGATTCCCTAAGTTCAAATCCAATTACCTGGATGAATCAAATGATCCGCTTTTTCCTTTCGGTTATGGGTTAAGCTATACTCATTTTACCTATAGTCCTGTTAAACTTAGCAAAACAAAATTAAAAGGATTTGAAGACCTGACTGCCTCGGTAACACTAACCAATTCCGGTAAATATGCAGGTGAAGAGGTGGTGCAATTGTATATAACCGATCCGGTAGCCAGTGTAACCAGGGCTGTAAAAGATTTGAAGGGATTTCAAAAAATCATGCTGAAACCGGGGGAATCCAAAGAAATCAGTTTTGTGATCACACCTGCAGACCTGGCTTTTTATAACAGTGATTTGAAAAAAGATTGGGAAGCAGGAAAATTTATTGTTCATATAGGAACCAATTCAGCAGATCTCCAATCCGCCGAATTACAATGGGATAGATAACCAAAATAAAACCCGATGAATAAAAATTTCACCGGGGGTATTTATTGTAAAGTGGATTTATGAAAATTATAAAAATGAATGCTGCAATGCAAAATAGCAAAAGTTCCCTTGGGTGGATTATTTCCGGAACACTCATATTAATGGTAACAACCAAACTAACTGCTCAATCAGATAATCTTCAAAAAATAATAGAAGCGCAGGATAGTATTTTTTTTACAGCCTACAATAACTGTAATATAGAGCTGCAGGCAAGTATGCTCGCCGATTCCATTGAATTTTACCATGACAAAGGGGGACTGTCTACTTCTAAAAAAGACATCCTGACAGCAACCCGAAATAACATTTGCGGTAAGGTAACCAGGGAATTGGTTGCCGGAAGTATAGAGGTATCACCCGTTCCGGGGTATGGTGCCATTGAGATAGGCATGCATAAGTTTCACAATAACCAGGAACCCGATCAGCCGTCCTACCCGAGTAAATTTGTAGTAGTATGGCGCTTCCGGGATAAGCAATGGACCATGACCAGGGTCATCAGTCTGCATAAATAAAAGTATACCATTCCTTTCAGCCGGTTACCCCACAAGCATCAATTTAGTGGGTACCAATAGAATCATAGACAATTACCTTTTTCCATAGGTGTTTACAGGTATCCACAAAATGGAGGTGTATGGGATCTACCTGGTAAGCATCCTGTTCTTCTTTCGTATGGAAAACTGCCAGCCATGAGAATGCATAGGTTACTTCAATCACCTCCCGGTTGGTACTGGCGGGCACACCAATATGGAATTGCCGTATAGCGGGCACTTTGCTCAATTTCTCCAGGCCCGCCTGTAAGGCAGCATGGTCTTCTTTACTCTCGGGATTTTCTAACCAAAAATATACATGGTGAATAAACAGGTCCTGTGATAACATAGTATTCATTAAATCATAAAAAATTAACGTCTATAACAACCATAAAATAACAAACTTTCGGTGTTTCCCCCAAACCCCAACTAAAGACCACAAACCCCAATCTACAAACCAAACGCCACATAACTATCCCCTGAAGCAGTCCCTAATTTACCACCCCCACAGGCGATCACCAAAAACTGTTTTCCATTAACACTGTATACCGATGGTGTGGCAAATCCCGGTACAGGCAATGGGTATTGCCAGAGCAGCTGGCCGGTTCTTTTGTTAAAAGCACGAATGAAGCCGTCTTTGGCTGCGGCAATGAATAACAAACCACCAGCAGTAACCACAGAGCCTCCATAATTCTCTGTTCCGGTAGCAGGAATGTTCCTCGCTTTTAGTTCCGGATACTCACCTAAAGTGGTTTTCCAGCTATGTTGGCCATTGTTCAGGTCAATGGCAGTCAATGTTCCCCAGGGTGGTTTGATGGCGGGATATCCGTCTTTCATAAATTTGGTATATCCGGCAAACTGATAAGGAAGGTTACGAAAAGTATCCGGTGTTGTTTTGGGTGCCCTAAAAATGCTGTTCTTTTCTGTAGTAAGTTTCAGCACATAAGTTGTGATGGCTTTTCTTTCTGTTTCTGCCAATTGGGCAAAGCCCGGCATCATTCGTCTCCCGTTTTTTAATAGCTGCATGCATTCAACCGGACTGTATTTTTTTTCTATACCCTCCAGTGTAGGATTATTGCCGGTTCCCTTTCTGTCAGTACCATGACAGGCCATACAGTTTTGTGTGTACAAACGCTGCCCTGCCTGCAGATTGGTTTCTATATGGGTTACAGGTTTTTGCCTGTCAATCATACGTATTAACCAACCCATTTCATTGGCATTTACATACAACATTCCGGATTCGGGATCAAAAGAAGGGCCTCCCCATTCGGCACCTCCATCCAGTCCCGGAAATTCAACAGCAGTTTGTTTGCCGGGTGGTATAAACATTTTCCCATACCTGTATTGTTGCAATGCTTTTTGTAAGGCAGCGATGGAGGTATCAGCTAAATAGGGATTAATGTCACTTTCCGTAAAGCTTTGGCGAACAAAGGGCCTGGGTAAGACAGGGATGGGTTGGGTTGGCCAAACTTTTTCTCCCGGAAGTGTCGATTGGTTTTCAACAGCTACTTCCTCAATGGGGTATATCGGTTTGCCGGTCTCCCTGTCCAATACATATACCATTCCGTGTTTGGTTACCTGTGCTACTGCATCTACTTTTTCCCCATCCTTTTGAATCGTAACCAATGCGGGAGGGCAGGGCAGGTCCCAGTCCCATAAATCGTGGTGCACAAACTGGAAGTGCCATTTTCGTTTACCCGTTGCTGCATCCAATGCCAGCAGGCAATTGGCAAAAAGGTTAGCACCTTTTCTTTTGCCGCCATAAAAATCAAATGAAGCAGAACCTGTCGGAGCAAACAGCATACCCCGCTGCTCATCTAAACTCAGCCCCGACCAACTATTGGCCCCGCCAATATGTTTATAAGCCTCAGGGTCTTCCCAGCTTTCATATCCGGACTCTCCCGGTTGGGGAATGGTATGGAATATCCATCGGAGAACTCCGGTTCTAACATCAAAGGCCCTGATATGCCCCGGAGCAGCTGCAGCCCCTTCATCTACCCTTGACCCTATTATGTACAGGTCTTTGTAGATGATTCCGGGTGAAGTGGCGGCCACATACAAATCTTTTACTTCTCTGCCCAGTCCTTCATGCAAATCCAGTTTTCCTTTCTTTCCAAAATTGTCTACCAGCATTCCGGTAAGGGCATTTACAGCATACAAAAATGAACCAGCAGTATAGAAGATATATTTATCCTGTCCACCCTCCCAGTATGTAACACCCCTGTTATTGTTGAGGCCAAAATTTCTATCTTTTGTAAGGGAGGTATCGGGATTAAAAACCCATTTCTCTGCTCCGGTAGCTGCATCGAGGGCAATCAGTTTCAAAGCAGGACTGGTACCATACAATATCCCATTGACGATAATGGGATTGCACTGTATCTGTGAATGTTTGGCTGTATCTGCATCACCCGTATGGTATTCCCAGGCAACCGCCAATTGTCCCACATTAGCCGTATCAATTTCTTTCAGGGAGGAATAGTGTGTGTTCGCTTTGGATCCACCATACACCTGCCATTCCTGTTGGCCAGAACGGTTTTGGCAGGAACTTATCATCAGCAATAAACCGGTTGTAAGAAGGGTATAGTTGATGAAAAATTTTGATTGCATGGACCAGGATTGCGAAATGGGCAAATGGTTTTATTTTATCGATTGGTCATCAAATAATCCTTTCAATGATTTTTCCACTCGCCTTGTTTTTAAGTATCAGTTTTTTAGTACCATAATGGGTCATCTCTTCCTTTACGAGGTAATGCCCTTCATCATACTCTACCAGGTGACTTTCTTTGGATAGTCCGGTTTTACCTCTCCATATATCCAGTACAACAGGCTCCCACAATTTGGTTTTGGCCGAACGGTAGGCTGCATCAAGGATGGAATTCACCACATACCCATCATAAAAGGTCTCTTTGGGAGCTATGCCCTTTTCCATGGCGTCGAACATATCCATGAACATATGGTTATAACCCAATTCATTCAATTCGTCACCCACCGGAAACAGCCACCCTGTATTACTTTCGGCTTTTTCTGCAATATAATCTCCTCCTTTGCCCGTAGTAAACATTTCAAAACCTGTGCGTAAAAAACTGTTAATCCAGATGGTGCCTTCGGTACCCATTACTTCATCCCGAAGGTCGAGGCCGCCTCTGAATGTCCAGCTTACTTCGAATTGTCCAATGGCACCATTCTCATACTTCACCAAACCAATCGCATGGTCTTCCGCATCAATAGGCTTCACCTGCGTATCTGCCCAGCACATAACTTCAACGGGTTTGATGTCTTTGCCAATATAACTGCGGGTGATCTCCACGCAATGGCAGCCAAGGTCAAGGATACAGCCACCGCCGGCCTGTTCTATGTCCCAGAACCAATCACTGTGCGGGCCAGGGTGGGTCTCCCGCGATTTGGCCCATAATATTCTTCCCAGTGTACCGCTGCGTACACTTTCACTGGCTTTGATAAATTTGGGGGTATATACCAGGTCTTCGAGATAGCCATTAAAAATACCGGCTTCTTCCACAGCCAGCAGCATTCTTTTGGCTTCTTCTGCATTTCTGCCCAGGGGTTTGGTGGTCATCACTGCTTTCTTATGTTTGCAACATAACATAACCGCCGCTTCATGCAGATTATTGGGTAAAGCAATGCAAACGATGTCAACATCAGGGTGCGCAACAGCTGCTTCCATTTCAGTTGTCCAGTGACTGCAGGCATAATCCTCCGCAAATTTTTTGGCACTTTCTTCTCTTCGGGAATAAATACTAATGACCTTATCCCTGCTTCTGTATCCCTGTAAGGAGTCTGCGTAGAACCTTCCGATAAATCCGGAACCCAGCATGGCAATTTTCTTCATAATGATGTATGTATTTTAATAGTTCAATATAATCAGGCAACAGCTTTCAGTTGCTTGTTTTTTTCAGTAAAAAAGAGAATAAAATAAATCAATACCCCCAGTGCAATATAGGCAGGCACAAACCAGATTGCCTGCCAGTCATGGGTGTCAACCGTAATTTTGTTTCTGTCGACAATGTATCCCGAAAACCAGGTGCCAATAAACATGCCCACTCCATAAGTGGCAAATGTAAAGAGACCCTGGGCTGCATTCTTGATTTTCTCGCCCGCTTTTTTCTCTGTATACATATAGCCGGTTACAAAGAAAAAGTCATAACAGATGCCATGCAGTATAATACCGGTGTACAACATCCAGCTTCCTGATTCAGCGTTGCCATAGGCAAAGCAAACATACCTTAGTATCCAGGCAGTCATGCCCAGTAACAACATTTTTTTAACCCCAATACGATTAAAAAGAAAGGGGATGGCCAGGATGAATACAGCCTCCGATACCTGGCCTAACGTCATTTTTCCTGCTGCATTTTCAAAATGTATTTCATTCAGGAAAGAGTTAGCAAATCCATAATAAAAGGAAAGTGGTATGCAAACCAAAATGGCTGCAATGAAAAATATCAGATAGGGCTTTTCTTTGAATAAAACAAAGGCGTCGGTACCCAGTGCAGTAGCCGCCTTAGCTGTTTGTGCTTTGGGAGGGGTATTGGGCAGGATAAAACTTATCAGTCCCAGTACTCCTGAAACAATTGCCGCCATATAAAAGGTGGAAGACGTTTTTTCAATACCCAATTTCCCAATCAGCAATCCTGCTGCAATCCAGCCCAGGGTGCCGAATACCCGAATCCAGGGAAATTGTTTGCCCGGATCGGTCATTTGTGAAAAAGCCACACTATTACTCAGGGCGATAGTTGGCATGTAAAGCAGGGAATAAATAAGGATAATCCAATAAAAGGTATTGCTTTGATGGGAGAGGGTAGCCAGAAACAATAACAAAGCACCTGCCAGGTGTAATACCCCCATGATGCGTTGTGCCGCAAAAAAACGATCAGCAATCATACCCACAAAAAAAGGGGAAATCATGGTGGCGATGGCCAGTGCACTATAGGCAGCACCTATGTCTACACCCGAAGCTCCCAGGTGTTCGCCCATATAGGTACCCATTGTTACATACCAGGCACCCCAGATGAAATATTGAAGAAACATCATTAAGGCGAGTAAAAAGCCGGTTTTTGCTTTCATAGGGGAGAATTAGTTTGGGTTTCTTTTGTTAGATTTATACTTTGTATGCCTTGCCTTTACTTTTCCGAAAAAAGCAATCATCCAATTTAATTAAATACTCCATATGCCTGTCAGAAAATGCCTTTTTTTTATATTCTTTTTGATAATTGGTTATAGTGCCCATGCCGGGTATGCTGATAGTACCTACGCAGAAAAACTGGGCTATCCTACAGGAGCCAGGGTCCTTATTTTGCATGTGGATGATGTAGGTATGTCCTTTGATTCCAATGAAGGGGCGATTAATGCTATCACAAAAGGAGTGGCCACTTCCTGTAGTGTGATGATGCCCTGTTCCTGGGTTCCTGCTTTTGTTCAGTATATGCAACAGCATCCCGGAATTGACGCCGGACTGCACCTTACCCTTACTGCTGAATGGAAAGGTTACCGCTGGGGCCCGCTTTCCGGAAAAAAAACTACTCCCGGCCTGGTAGACAAAGAAGGGGCTTTATGGTATAGCGTGGAAGAAGTAGTGTCACACGCTTCCCCCGAAGAAGTTTATACAGAAATCAATGCCCAACTGGAAAGGGCCAGAAGCATGGGATTTACCCCCACACATTTTGACACCCATATGGGTACCTTATTGGCTACTCCCGCTTTCACCCAGCAATATCTTCGACTGGGAATGGAAAACCATATTCCCGTCATGTTACCTGCAGGTCATGCTACTTTGATTAAGGAACAAATGAATGCCCCTGAAGCATTGATCCGGCAAATGCAGGCTGCGGGTAAAATGCTCTGGGCCGCGGGTTTACCAGTGCTGGATGATTTACATAATGATAGCTATGGCTGGAAAATTTCAAAAGAAATGGAAAGCAATGACCAATTGCTCCGTCAATTCAAAACAACGAAATATATAGAAGGAATACATTCCCTGAAGCCGGGTCTTACCATGATGATAATGCATTGTACAGCAACTACTGAAGTATTTCCCAATATTTCAGATTCAGGGCCTGTGAGAAGAGGAGATATGCTGGCTATGATGGATCCGGCATTACAAAAAGCCATTTCGGAAGAAAAGGTTATTCTTACCACCTGGCGGGAACTGATGGAAAGAAGACAAAAATTATCAAAACAATAAATCACTAAAAAAGCAAAAATGAAAAAACTACTTGCCATTGTTTCTGTTGCCTGTTTTGTAATACTCTCTTTTACAGCTTTAGCTGCTGCTAAATCACCCAAAGTGCTGGTTTTTTGCAAGACCAAAGGATTTCACCATGCATCCATACCCGCCGGAATAGCGGCCATACAGAAATTAGGTTTGGAAAATAATTTTGAAGTGGACACTACCACAGACGCAGCACTGTTTACAGAGGACAACCTTAAACAATATGCAGCAGTGATCTTTTTGAGTACCACCGGTGATGTATTAAATGATGAACAACAGACAGCTTTTGAAAAATATATACGATCAGGCAAAGGATTTGTAGGGGTACATGCTGCCACCGATACGGAATATGGCTGGCCCTGGTATAACCAATTGGTAGGCGCTTATTTTTTGAGCCATCCCAGCCAGCAGGAGGCTGTTTTAACCATAACCGACGCTACACATATTTCCACCAAACATTTACCAGCCACCTGGACCCGTAAAGATGAGTGGTATAATTTTAAAAATATCCAGCCCAATCTGCATACCATAATTACGATAGATGAAAAATCTTATAAGGGTGGTGTCAATGGCGACTTTCATCCAATGGCCTGGTACCATGAATTTGAAGGCGGCAGGGCATTTTACACCGAACTGGGTCATACCGATGACTCCTATGCAGATACATTGTATTTACAACATTTGCTTGGCGGAATAAAGTATGCAATGAAAAAATAGGTTTATCCGACAGCAACATTTGGCAAATAAGTTGTCAGTACTTATTTACTAACCAGGGTCAAATACTTTTATGAAAAAACAATTAGTAAAATACACCGTGGTATTGTTGGCTATCTCAGTTATGGTAGCCTGTAAGCAGACACCCAAAGATGCATTGGAAGATGCGCAAAGTTGGGCTATGCTTTCTTTTGTAAAAGCAGATAGTGTGAATCCTGTCCTAAATCCCGGTAACCAGACTTTTCTGGAACCTATCTGGCAAAAGCAGGTAGCCTGGGAAGAAAAAGATGTATTCAATCCGGCGATAGTAGTGAAGGATGGTAAGGTTTACATGCTCTACAGGGCACAGGATAAGATTGGTCTTCCCGGCGGCACTTCCCGTATAGGTTTGGCGGAAAGTAACGACGGTTTGCATTTCACCAGGTTTCCAGAGCCAGTATTGTTTCCGGATAAAGACGCTTACCAGCAATATGAATGGCAGGGTGGTTGTGAAGACCCCAGAATAGTGGAAGACGCTGCCGGCACTTATTACATGACTTATACAGCTTACGATGGAAAAATTGCCAGGTTATTGGTCGCCACTTCCAAAGACCTTCATCAATGGACCAAACACGGCCCTGTTTTCGCTGATGCTTATGATGGCAAATACCTGGATAAATGGTCTAAATCTGGCAGTATAGTTTCTAAATACGAAAAAGGAAAAATTATTGCCACCAAAATAAATGGGAAATACTGGATGTACTGGGGTGATGTATTTATATGGGCTGCCACTTCAGACGACCTGATTCACTGGACCCCTGTTGAAATGGCCCAGGGTGAGAAACCCTCTGCCCCCCTGAAGAATGAAGCCCTTAACCTTCCGGACCTGAAAATAGTGGTCGCCACCCGTGATGGTAAATTTGACAGTGACCTGGTAGAATCCGGTCCACCGGCCATGCTTACGGACTTAGGAATACTGCTTATGTACAACAGCCGCAACCTAACCGCTATCGGTGATACCAGTTTACCGGATGGGACCTATGCAGCCGGTCAGGTGCTGATTGATAAAAATGATCCCCTGAAGGTGTTGAAAAGACTGGATAAAAATTTCATGCAACCCGATAAAGATTATGAATTGACAGGACAGGTTAACAGGGTATGTTTCATTGAAGGCCTTGCACAATTCCAACAAAAATGGTTCCTGTATTACGGTACTGCAGATTCAAAAATTGCCGTAGCCGTAAGGGAGAATAAATAGTTAACATTTATCGAGTGCCTGCAGAATATCGTCCAGGATATCCTGTTGGTGTTCCAGTCCTACACTGATACGGATCAATCCTGGTGTAATATTGACCGCCAGTCTTTCCGCTTCCGATAATTTTGCATGCGTGGTACTGGCAGGATGTGAAGCAATGCTTCGGGTATCTCCCAGGTTCGCAGTAAGTGAGAGCATTTGTAAATTGTTGAGGAATCTTTGTCCGGCTTCCAGTCCTCCTTTCAATTCAAAACAAACAATACCACCTCCATTCTTCATCTGTTTGATGGCAATGTTATAATGGGGATGACTTGCCAGAAAAGGATACCGTAAGGAATGTATTTTGGCATGTTTTTCTAAAGACTTTGCCAGATACAATGCATTTGACGCATGCCTTTCCATCCTAACGTCAAGGGTTTCCAGACTCTTACTCAATACCCAGGCATTAAAGGGCGACAATGCAGGACCCGTGCTTCGGCAAAAAAGATATATTTCTTTGATCAGGTCCTTCCTGCCCACGATTACCCCACCCAAAACCCGTCCCTGGCCATCCAGCCATTTGGTAGCGGAATGAACTACTAAGTCAGCACCAAATAGCATAGGCTGCTGGTTTACAGGTGTGGCAAAACAATTGTCTACATTCAGGATGATACCATGTTTCTTTGCCACGCGGCTGATCATGGCCATATCCAATACATCCAGTCCGGGATTAGTGGGCGTTTCGAGGTAAATCATTCTGGTATGAGGTCGAATGACTGCTTCCCACGCGGCTTCAGTTGCATTGGCATCTATATAAGAATAGTCAATGCCAAATTTGGGTAGGTATTTGGCAATAACTGTATGGGTACTTCCGAATATGGAATTGCAGGATACCAGGTGATCTCCCTGTTTCAGCAAAGCCATAAAAGAACCGAATACGGCACTCATACCCGATGCCGTAGCAAATCCGGCTTCTGCTTTTTCCAGCGCGCACATTTTATCGATGAATTCCTGTACACCCGGGTTACTGAAACGGCTGTATATATTATCATCTGATTCATCCGCAAAAGCAGCACGCATGTCTTCCGCATTGTCGAAACAAAAACTACTTGTCAGGAACATGGGAGTACTATGTTCCATTTCGTTTGTTTTGGCTGTCTGAATACGGATGGCTTCGGTTTGGGGATGTAGGGACATGGGTGCTGATTTTGTGATGAATCCTGTTGCGATAGGGCAGGCAGGATAAATGCTGGTATTTTTATTTCGTATTTCGAAAACGGTTGCTTTTTAATTTGTATTTACGGTTACCTGCCAATGGATGGTACATCCTGCAGCCCGCAGGGTAGCTGCTACAGAACAATATTTTTCCAAAGATAAACTACATGCTTTGGACGCCTTGTCGGCAGCTACATTCCCACTAAAGTGAAACTGTATGTTCACTTGCTTCCAAAGCGCTGGTTCCTTGCCCTGCTCACGTTCTCCTTCGATTACCATGTGAAAACCAGTC
Source organism: uncultured Bacteroidota bacterium (assembly GCA_963750825.1). Lineage (GTDB taxonomy): Bacteria > Bacteroidota > Bacteroidia > Chitinophagales > Chitinophagaceae > Sediminibacterium. Next base: position 41,742 of record CAVVSL010000017.1, read on the forward strand.
ACCTCCTGCCGCTGTTTTTTCAATATGGCCAGTATGTCAATTCCGCCGCATCCGCCGAGCCCCATCAACAGGGTTTGCATGGGCCGTATACCCGATCCATGTCCCCCAAAATCTTCAGCAGCATCCATTCTAAGGGTATGTCCGTTACTGTCAGTAGCTGAAAAGGCAAAGTCATTATCCGCTCTTTTGATCTCAATTCGGGCCATTGGTAAAGATTTATGCAAATGTAAATTATCCATACCCTTATTTTGCTATTGAAATACGGAATATTCATTATGCAGGTATTTGACCATAAGGGAGCTTTTTGTCTCGAAAATGGAAGGGTTTTACCTTCCATCAGTGTTGCGTATGACACTTATGGCAGTTTGAATGCAGCTAAAAGCAATGTGGTTTGGGTATGCCATGCGCTTACTGCCAGTTCTGATGTGGCTGAATGGTGGAAGGGTTTGGTGGGTAAGGATTGTTTGATAGACCCTGCCAAATATTTTATTGTGTGTGCCAATATGCCCGGGTCCTGTTATGGTTCTACCGGACCACTGAGTGTGAATCCCCTGACGGGCCAGCCTTATTACAGCGATTTTCCACCAGTCACCATCCGTGACATGGTTAATGCCTATATACTGCTTAGGAAACACCTGGGAATAGACAGTATTCATTTATTAATGGGGGGAAGTATGGGTGGTTACCAGGCTTTGGAATGGTGCGTAATGGAAAACCAGGTAATTGAAAAATTATTCCTCATTGCCACTTCTCCTTCAGAAAGTGCCTGGGGGGTAGCTGTCCACACTGCACAGCGGCTGGCTATTGAAGCAGACCAGACCTGGAAAGAATATTCAGCCAGTGCAGGAGCCAATGGGCTGAAAGCCGCCAGGGCCATAGGTATGCTCACTTACCGCAATTACAATACTTTCCAGCAAAAACAAACGGATCCTGACCCGGAAAAAATTGACGACTTCAAAGCATCCGCTTATATTAATTACCAGGGAGAGAAACTAGTGAAGCGCTTCAACGCTTTCAGTTACTGGCTGCTTACTAAGGCAATGGACAGCCATCACCTGGGACGGGGCAGGGGAGGAGATTTAATCAACGTGCTGCAATCTATTCAGCAGGACACACTTATCATTGGTATAAAAAGTGATATCCTTTGTCCACTCGATGAACAATTGTTTATGGCCGATCATATACCCCATACCCGGTTCATTGAAATAGATTCCGCTTTTGGTCACGATGGCTTCATTATCGAAACAGCCCAGATTACCCGGTTCCTGGGCGAATGGTTATAAATTTATTTAGGGTGATACACCCTTTCCGCATTTTTATATACTTCCTCTTTGTTTAAAGTCATGGGTTTGGTTTGCTGGTGTGTATACATTTCCATTTGGTCAGTATAGTGGGGCGAGTCTTTCCTGGCCGAAGTTCCGTAGGTATTCATCGTTTCTATTATGGGACCATTTTTGGTAAACCTTACCAGTTCTACAAAGGCATCACCCTGGGTTCCTTTCCACAGGCCATTTTTATAGGGCACAGAATACATAGGTGCCAGTAAATCCGGTAAACCGGGTAAAGGAATTTCCTTGTCGCCCCTTACCAGTTTTTGAATATCCCCCAGTTGTAAATTGGTCCTGCCAAAATGCTCCATCATGTCATTTTTCACTGCTGTTAATACATCCACAGCCTGGGCAGTGGTCAGGATGGCATTTCTCTGTTTGTTATAAACTGTTTTGTTGATAATGTGGTAAGCCAGCAGGAAAGTGGCACCACCAATGCTTTCAGTATTGCCCCTTTTGTCCCACTGCTGCAGATTTGTAATCATATCTGCAATGGCAGGATAATTTTGTTGTTGCAGCATAAAAAGGGAATCAATATTGGGTGGGAAAGCGAATTGCGCAGGAAACTGCCGGTCGAACTTTATTTTTTTAAAATCTTCATAAGAAACTTTCGGATAAGCGGCTATCAATTCAGCAATTCTCAGGCTTCTGTTATTTTCAAGGGTTTCATAGCCCATGGTCAGGTCTTTGTTAACAGGGTTCTCCGGTCCTTCAGTTGAATGGAAAGGAGAGTGGTTGGTATTATACACGAATCCACTGGCAGGTTGTAGCACCTGGGGCAAATCTGCTACAGGATGCAATTGGGTCCATAGGGTAGCACTGGTATTACCGGGTAACGTTTTTTTCCATTGAAATTTCGGATCCCTAACAGGAATACGGCCATTGCTGATGTAATAAATTGTATCATACCGGTCGGCATATACAATATTGTAACCCGGAATGGCCAGCATATTTAAGGCTGTTTTGAATTCTGTAAAATTCTTAGCCTTATTAAAACGGTACCATTGTTCCAGTCCCCTGATATCCATTTGTGCGGGCATCCTTATGGAAAAAGTACCCCTGTCGGTAATAATGGTTGGACCATATTTACTCCAATATGCTTTTTTTTTAATCCCGATTCTAATGGGACTCATCTTTACTTTTAAAGGTGCTTTTCTTTCTTCCAGTGTTTCCCATTGACCATCAAATTTGTATTGCAGTTTATTGGAAGGATTTATTTCGAGTTGGTAAACATCCAGTTTATCGGGATCATTAACCGTATGCGCCCAGCCCAGGTATTCATTGGCTCCGTGCAGAATACAGGGAGCACCGGGGAAATTGGCACCCAGTATATTCCATCCTTCCTCACTGCACAAATGGGCTTCATAAAATGCCACGGGCCCTTCCAGTGGCTGGTGCGCATTGATATCAAGGTAAACGTCTCCATCAGTTGTTTTGCGACTGTTAAAAGCAAATGCATTACTACCCTGGGTTTTGTAATTTTCCACCAGGGGTATTTTTCCTCCGAAAATATTCTGTAATGCCTTGTCGGCCCCTGACAAAACACATAACTGTAACACAGAATACTGAATCATGTCTTTGGGGGTAACCGGAAAGGCTTTTCTCAGGAGGATCTCACGGGGATGCTTTTTGGCATAGGCATTCAGACCCGCACAATAGCCTTCCAATAACTTTTTAAAATCGGAACTTAGATCAGATTCATATTTTTCTTCAACCAGTTCAGGAATCCTTAAGAGGTGAACAATATAATCGATGGTAGCTCCTTTTTTGCCCTGGTAGGCAGCCAGCATTCCCTTGCCTGCCAACAGGGATTGTTGTATAGTTGTAAAATCATCTTCAGCCTGGGCCCAGGCCAGGCCATATGCGACTTCGGGATCGGTTTTGGCGAAAATATGTGGTACCCCGTATTTATCCCTGACTATGTCAATTTTTTCGGATTGGAACTGTGCAAAAAGCGAGATACTAAATAATAAGTAGCAGCAAAGCAATAAAGTCTTACGGAGCATAGTAGCAATTTGTTTGGAAACAAATCTAAAGAGAATAAGTTCGCCGAACCATTTCCATTTGGTATTGTTACCTTTATCCAAGAATTTTAAGGGTATTTAAATCATCTCAAATCAACACCTGATGGGTATCTGGAAACAAATTGCTGAATATCTATATATTAAAAAGCGCGACCCCAAAGAGGAACGGACCCAATGGATGAAGTACATGCATGGCATGAACCGGATTTCCCTGATTATGTTTTTGATAGCCGTACTGGTTATTTTATTCAGGTTGGTCATCCTTCCATTAGTGAGGGGGTAGTTGTTTGGAAAGGGTTACTAAATGGTAATCGCTATTTCTTTCCTGCTTCTTCAAATATTATATGGGCTGCTTGTCTTGAGGCAGGTCCACCCCTGGAAAGTAATTCGCTGAGTGCTGCGTAATCGGATTGCAGGGTAGCTTTTCTTTCCTCATTGTTCAACAACAATTTTAATTCTGCAATAAGGTTTTCAGTAGTCAATGCTTCCTGTATCAGTTCTTTTACCACTGGTTTGTCCATGATCAGGTTTACCAAAGAAATAAATTTGATCTTAATCAATCTTTTGGCAATCTGGTAACTCAGCTTACTCCCTTTGTAACATACAATTTCCGGAACACCAAATAAGGCTGTTTCCAAAGTAGCAGTACCACTGGTTACCAGTGCAGCAGTAGCCTTCATGAGGAGGTCGTAAGTTTGGTTACTAACGGAGGATACATTTGTATACGTATCCAGAAAGGGAGCATAAAATTCCTGGGTAAGTCCCGGTGCCTGTGCAATTACAAACTGGTAATCAGGAAAAAAGGCCGCCACACTAAGCATGATGGGTAACTTTTTGGCAATCTCCTGTTTGCGACTGCCGGGAAGCAGGGCTATTACCGGTTTGGGGTTTGGGGTTTGGGTCTTGGGGCTGTTTTGTTTTTTTGTGGCAATGACTTCTGTGAGCGGATGGCCTACATAGTCTACCTCCCAATTCCATTTATCGCGGTAGTAATCTTTTTCAAAGGGAAGAATACAGAGCATTCTGTCTATGGTTCGCTTCATATTGTGCACCCTGCTTTCTTTCCAGGCCCATACCTGCGGGGAGATATAGTAAATTATTTTAAATCCTTTTTTCTTCCCCCATTCCGCTATCCGAAGGTTAAAGCCGGGATAGTCGATGAGCACCAGTACATCGGGGTGCCAGGCATGAATATCCTGCTTACAGAAACGGATGTTTCGCAAAATGGTGGGGATATTGCTCACCACTTCCGCAAAGCCCATAAAAGCCAGTTCCCGGTAATGTTTCACCAATGTGGCGCCAGCTTCTTCCATCAGGTCGCCACCCCAGCAACGAATCTGGGCATTTTCATCCAATGCCCTTATTTCCCTTACCAGATTGCTTCCATGTAAGTCGCCACTGGCTTCTCCTGCAATGATGTAATATTTCATACCTGCTACGTTACCTGAATGATGTATCCACAAAATACAACCTTTCCGGTTAGGCAGGCTTTCTTGCCCCTCTCCGGTTGCAAAAACCATGAAACTTCATAAACTAACTATTTAGGTATTAAACTAAATAGTTAGTTTATTATCTTTAATACACCATTCCCCATGAAACTACTCACGAAAGCCGAAGAGCAGATCATGCAAAGCATCTGGCAACTGGATGCAGCATTTTTGAAACAAATTGTAGAGGCCCAGCCTTTACCCAAACCGCATTCCAATACGGTAGCTACCATCCTTAAAATTTTAGCAGAAAAAGGTTTTGTCGGTATCACACCCATCGGAAGGATGCACAGGTATTATCCCATTGTATCCAAAGCAGCGTATACATCCGGATTGCTGGTTTCGTTGGTGAAAGGCTATTTTGAAGGATCTTTTAAAGGTGCCATCACTTTTATGCTGCATCAAAAATTCATAAGCAGCAAAGAACTTGACGCCATGCTGCATCGGAAAAAAAATAAAAAATAAGCCGCATTAATCCCGGTCACTCAATAATTCCCCCAATTTTCACGTTTAGTTAGGAGGAAACTCCGCTATTTAGCGTCTATATACCTGTATAAAATCCTATTTTTAATTGTTTAGCCGAATGTAAAGTGAAAATTATGCGTGGAAAGAGGATTGGCATCACCCTGTTACTGGTATCCTGTATGTTTCAGTTATGGGCAACTGACAGTGGTGAAAAAGGAAAAACACAAAAACAACCCCTGAAAAGGATTGTCATCGATCCCGGTCACGGGGGAAGTGCATCTGCCGCAGGTAAGTTCTACGGGGCCTCAGGAAGTCTTGCAGAAGAAAAAGATGTGGCACTGGCCATCGGACTGAAACTTCAAAAAACGATACTGGAACAGATGCCGGATATTGAGGTCATCATGACCCGCACCACAGACGAATTCAACAGTCCCATTGTAAAAGCCAATAAAGCCAATGCGGCAAAAGGTGATTTGTTTATATCGATACACTGTAACGATGTATCGGCCATCCGCCACTCTGAAATTACCGGATATACTACCAAAAAGGTAAAACGGAAGGGCAAAACAGTATCCAAACAGGTGCCGGTTTACCGAACCTGGTATTCACCCAATCCTGCGCAGGGAACGGAAACTTATATATGGGGAGTAGGCAAGACTAAAGACAAGGAAGAAGCCCTTTCTGAAAATAATTTTAGTGATTCGGCAATTCTGGTTATCAATACATCCGACAATCCGGCTATGAAAATGATTACTTCCTTTCGTACCATGGAATATGCTAATCGTAGCCGGAAACTGGCAGAAACCATTGAAGAAGAGTTTGTGAAAACAGGTCGTGTTAGCCGGGGCGCCAAACAAAGGGATGAGAAAGGAATCTGGGTGTTACAGGCCGTTGCCATGCCCGCCGTGCTGGTGGAAGTGGGATTTCTGTCCAATCCCGAGGAAGAAGCCTTTATCACCAGTGAAGCAGGCCAGCAGCAAACAGCTGACTCCATTGTTATGGCATTAAAACGCTACCGGTATTCATTGGAACTACAGTTAAATAATACGGTTACCGAGGTTAGAAAGTAAGTAAATGCCCACCTAACCAAACCATTTAAAACCCAATGCCACCAGGGCATACACACAGGTGGCGATAAAAATTCCTTTGGCGGTCTTATCTTTTTGTGTGTTTATGTAAATAGTAAACACCACTGCATTGGCAATCAGGGAAATGCTTACGATGCCGGATAATAATGATTTCTGCAACATGAGTACCTGAAAAAAATCACTGATGGAAAATAACCGGAATCTCAGCAAATAATACGTCATGAATCCTAATATGGGTGCCAGGAACCCAAGAAATAAACCCAATCGGAGATCGTCTCTTTTGAAAATCAAAATGTCCAGTTTTTTTCCAGTTTCTTTTTCAATTCATAATTGGTCAGGTCGAACTGAACAGGCACCACACTCACGTAATTATTTTTCAGGGCCCATACATCCGTATCCCTGCTTTTATCAAAGTTCACAAACTCTCCTGTCAACCAGTAATATCGTTTTCCGTGCGGATCATTTCTTTCAACAAATTCTTCTTCGTATTTGGCATAAGCCTGTTTACAAATCTTAATCCCTTTGATGATTTTATCTGTACCCTTGGGAAAATTAACATTGAGACAAAGGTGCTTGTCGCGTTTTTTATCATTCAGAACATGTTCTACCAAAACCCTTGCATATTTTTTAGCTGCCGTGAAATCTGCTTCGATACTGAGGTCGAGTAAACTGAATCCGATACTGGGAATGCTTTCAATGGCGGCTTCCAGCGCGGCAGACATGGTACCGGAATAGATGACATTAATGGAATGATTGGCCCCGTGGTTGATGCCACTTATACAGATATCCGGTTTGCGGTGAATGACTTTATCCACTGCCAGTTTTACACAATCTACAGGTGTACCGCTGCAACTATAGGCGTCAACTCCTTCAAAAATATTTACTTTCTGCAGCCTTAGCGGATGCCCAATGGTGATGGCATGGCCCATACCGCTCTGGGGTTTATCCGGAGCCACTACAACCAGTTTCCCCAATCCTGATACTGCTTCCACTAAGGCTCGTATGCCCGGTGCCAGCACCCCGTCGTCATTTGTGATGAGAATAATGGGTTCTTCTTTCTTTTGTTTTATTGCTTTTGCCATGGCTGCAAGATACGATATCCCCATTCCCGGAAACAAAGGTTTCCTGTTTCCGAAAGTGAAAAATTATTTAAGTTTTTGGCGAGGGGAAGGTTCATAAAAATATTTGAAAACGGGAAACTCAACCGGCCCATTGGCAATACCCTGCTGGTCGAGATAGGTATCGAAGAAATTCCAGTTGAGCAGGCCGTCATCTGATTGTGCCTCCAGCAGGTAAAAAATCAGGTTCGCCAGTGGCTGGGCCAGGTCTACTTTGAAGTCTCCGGGTTGGAACTCCCTGGTAGCCGGGGTGAATTTTCCTTCGGCGGAAGCCATGAAATGTCCCTCAAATTTTCGAGGTGCCTTATTGTATTTTTCAATAGTGAAAACCTCGCCCGTTAAGGTTACCGGTTTGTTTAACTGTTCTACCTTAACCCCCTGCATCACCAGTTGTGCGGCAATGGCAGAGAGAGCGGCAGGTATGATATAACCCCTGGGAAGGGTACTCTGAACAGTATCTTTAAAAGCGCCGTAATAATTGATACTGTCATAAGTAACAATCCGCCCCGTTTTCAAAAGGGTACTGGTTCCGTCTGCCCTGGTAAACCGGTTATAATCATAGGTGCGAAAGCCATTCAGTTTTTTGCCAGTGGGCACCATCTTAAACCGTACGCCTTTTTTAATTTTTCCGGCATGGTTTATTACATTTTGGATGGCAGCCGTTTCTGCGTCTTTGTTGGTTTTAATAATTTCTTTTGCGTGAAGGTTACAATAGTTTAAAATTTCATAGGTAAATGCATAAGTACTGTTGATCCGCTGGTAAAAGCGTTCATGTGCGAATGCTTCACTCAGGATGGCCATTCGGTTTCGAAGGCCAAACTGGTTAATCACATATCGGGGATGGTGATTATATGTATAAAAGTTCTTCAGCGGCCAACCTTCCCGGGTGCTAAAGTCACCATAGGGCCCGATGAATAAGCCATATTTATCCTTTACCTGTTTGGTAATAAAGGGCAACATTACGTCATTGGTATAATGAAAGGTTCCGGGCTCCCCTGCATAAAGATAACTGGGCGCCCAGGTAAGTGAATAGGCGTGCCAGGTTCCATTGGTAGTATGCAGGTCCACACTCACCTGTGGATCCCAGGCAGTTACCAGGTTTTGGATAAGCCCTTTTGTTTCCGGAGATTCCATTTTGATGGCATCGCGGTTAAGGTCAAGTCCCTGGCTGTTTTCCCTTTCTCCTGTTTCCAAAGGACTGTTTTCCTGAGAGGGCCGAAGGCCTCTGGCCATTTTATCATTGCTATCAGTATTGTAAATAGGCACTATTACAATGATTTGGTGGTCAAGCAATTTTGATTGATTCCCCAATAAAATATCACGCATCAGCATCATGGTTACTTCCTTGCCTTCTACTTCACCTGCATGAATATTGCCCTGTATGTAGATCACTGGTTTACCGGAAGCCTTTGCTTCTTCGGGAGTTTTGATGGCCGGCTTTGCCAGAATAGCCAGTGGAATATCCTTTCCCTGCGGACTCTTACCAATAGTGCTCAACTGAATATAGGGACTCATTCCTTTGATGACCGTGAGGAAGTTCATTACATCCGAATAAGTGGATGTTTTTTCAAAATTTGATTTTTCTGGTGTCAGTACCAGGGATTCAGGCCAGGAATTGGCAATCTGTGCATTGATACTTAATACAGATAAGCCCAGGAAGAGTAATAAAACAGTTTTTTTCATGTAATGTGATTGTTAGGGAAGGGAAAAATACTGCAAGCATTTTAGGTAACCTATTTAAATATACCAATGGTTAATCTGTCGGAGAATGAATGTAATGACCTGAAAAACAGATTTAATGGGGGTTATATAAAAAATATTTTGGAATAACTAAAAATGTTAGTAAATTGCTAACTAAATCAGTTAGCTATGTCAAACGCCGGAAAAAATTTACGACATCTTCGCAAACTTAGGGGCTGGACGCAGGAAGAGTTTGCCAATAAGCTCAAGATCAAAAGGTCATTGGTAGGAGCTTACGAGGAAGAACGCGCAGAACCAAGGCTGGAAGTGATGGAAACGATTTGTAATATTTTCAAACTGAGCCTGGAAGATTTTCTGTTCAAAGACCTTTCTGGTCCAAAAGCGGGCAGTTACCTGGAAAAACGCAGGCAGTTGAAAATGGAAACAGAAGTGGCCGAGGTACGTTTTGTTCCCGTTAAAGCGGCGGCAGGTTACCTGATGGGATACGGCGATCCTGAATTTATAGACGAGTTGAATACTTTCACCCTTCCCATGCTGGGGCCCGGACAATACAGGGCATTTGAAATTATTGGAGATAGTATGTTGCCCACACCCAGCGGCAGCGTTATTGTAGGCGAAAGGGTGGAAGACCTCGAGGATGTAAAGAACAGCAATACCTATGTGGTACTGTCCAAAAATGAAGGAATTGTCTATAAGCGGATCATAAAAAATAACCGGGTAAAGAATAAAATCACCCTGATGAGCGATAACCCGCAATATGAACCCTATTATGTAAGTTCTGAAGATGTTTTGGAAGTATGGAAAGCCGTATACATCATGCAAAAGGCCAATGCTGCTCCCCGCTGGGATGTTAACCAACTGGCCGGTATGGTCAATAACCTGCAGGAACAGGTGATCAGTCTTAAGAAAAAAATAAACTGATCTATTAATCCTTATTTCATTGTTTAGTAAGCAGCCGCAAATGGCTGCTTTTTTTGTATGACCATTTGTCCATATTTCTTAAATCCTCCCATTGCAAAGCCTTATTTTCGCGTTTTTCCAGCAACTATGAAGATATTAATTACTTTATCATTTATATGTTTGACGGTTGTATCATCCGCTCAGGATAAGCAACTGGCCGCCTTTCGGATCAATAGCCCCATTAAAATAGACGGCAATCTGGATGAATCACTTTGGAAATCAGCTGAGGGCGCTTCTGATTTTATCATCAACAACCCTGATTTTGGAAAGCCGGCAACCCAAAAAACTGTTGTGCATATTTTGTATGATGACCAGGCTGTGTATATAGGGGCTTACCTGTATGATGAACCGGGTAAGATTCGCAAGCAACTTACTTCCAGAGATGGAGAGCAGAGAAAAGACGTAGATTATTTCAGTGTATTTTTTGATACTTACCATGATAAGCAGAATGGATACCAGTTTTTGGTAACCTCAAGGAATGTGCAAACGGATGGAAGATTGGTGCCTAATATGACTTCTCAATTCGGTCTGCCCAGTGATTACAGTTGGGATGCCGTTTGGGAGAGCAACGTAAAACTGCAGAAAGATGGTTGGACAGTGGAAATGAAGATTCCTTATTCAGCCCTCCGCTTTTCCAAAAAAGAGGTACAGGACTGGGGACTGAATTTTCAGCGGTACATGCGAAGTAATAATGAAAGTGCTTTTTGGAACAAGGTAGACCCCAATCAAAGCGGATTCGTTAACCAGTTTGGCAGCCTCACAGAAGTTACCCAAATTACACCACCGCTTCGATTATCCTTTCTCCCTTATATTACCGGGGGCATCCGAAAAATTCCCTATGCCAATGGCACACAAAAAACGGATATTCTTCGGAATGGGGGTATGGATGTTAAATATGGTATTAATGAAAGCTTTACCCTGGATGCAACTTTGATACCTGACTTTGGGCAGGTAATTTCAGATAATGTGGTCCTTAACCTAACCCCATTCGAAGTGCAGTTTCAGGAAAACAGACCCTTTTTTACAGAAGGTATTGAGCTCTTTAATAAATCAGGCATGTTTTATTCCCGAAGGGTAGGGGGAACACCTTCCGGATATTATGGGGTAAACAATATGGTAAATGCCAATCCTAACCTCAGGATTGTTTCCAATCCAGGTGTCACACAACTGATCAATGCTTCCAAGTTTTCCGGAAGGAATAAAAAGAAACTGGGTATTGGTGTATTTAATGCCATTGGTGCCGCATCCCATGCGTATGTAGAAAATACTGTAACAGGGGAAACCATTAAAATTGAAACAGAGCCCCTTACCAACTATAATATACTGGTATTGGACCAGGCATTGAAAAACAGGTCATCCATTACCTTCACAAATACCAATGTGTGGCGTAGCGGAGGTAATAGGAATGCCAATGTTGCCGGGATGGATCTGAGTCTGTTTGATGCCACCAACCGGCATAATCTATTTCTCTCGGGCAAATACAGTAGCATTTCGGGTAAAAACCCCTATGACGGTTTTGCGGTAACGAGTGCATATGCCAAAGTAAGCGGAAATATCCAGTACCAGTTGCTAACGAATATAAAATCAGACAAGTATGACCCCAATGACCTGGGTATATTAAGGACTGCCAATGAGGTTTCTGGAATTGCGAGTATCAGTTATAAGCAGTTTGTACCTACCAAACATTTTCTGCAATACAATTATACCCTTACTTTAAAACCCGTTTATTTATACAAACCCTTTGCTTATTCAAACTATACAGTAGAGGCCAAAGGTTTCTGGTTCTTTAAAAATTTCTGGGACCTATCCTTCAACATCAACTGGCAGCCGGATTGGCAAAGGGATTTTTTTGAATTAAGGACACCCGGAAGAATGATGAAAAAAACGCCATACTATTACTTTGGTCTCAATGGCAGTACAGACAGCCGTAAGCGATTATTTGTAAAGTATAATGCCGGATTTGCAGAGGGCCCCCTGCCCAATGATCCTTACTTTGTGGTGGGTTTGGGACCAAGGTACCGGTTCAATGAACACCTGAGTATTGATATTGACATTAACCGGACCCATGATAATGGTAACTATGGATATGCTTTCAGGGAAGCATCCGGGGAACCCATCGCAGGAAGGAGAAAAACCACTTCGTATAATACAATCGTTAACGGTATTTATAATTTTACTTCGAGAATGAATCTTTCCCTAAGGGCAAGGCATTACTGGAGCCGTGTTTTGTATGTAGACTTTTTCAATGTGGACGCCAATGGTGATTTGCAACCCCATGCTTTTGTGAATGGACAGGACCAGAATTTCAATGCGTTTAACCTGGATATGTTTTATACCTGGGACTTCAAATATGGCAGTAAATTAATCATTGGGTATAAGAACTGGCTGGGAGCAGACTTTCCGCTGAGTGGAAAGGATTATAAAAATTACGGCAGTAACCTTAGTCATTTGTTTAACCAACCACATGGTAATGAACTTACCGTCAGACTCATTTATTATATTGATTACCTGACGCTACAAAAGAAGAAAAACATTGGTTGACAAACCTATTTCTTAATCGTTGAATATTGTATTGGCTAAACGGAATGTATTACAATGTGCTTCAGTTATGATTCTGACATCGGGAGAATAGCCGCCTCCCATGGCAATGGTTACCGGTATCCTGTTCTGCTGGAGAAGATGCATGACCATTGCATCCCTTTTTTTACAACCCTCAAGTGTAACTTTAAGTTTACCGAACTTATCCGTTTCCAAAATATCCACTCCGGATAGGTAAAAAGCAAAATCGGGTTTAACCTTATCCAGCAGGTCAGGTAAAGCCGTGGCAAGGAGGGACAAATAAGTTGTGTCATTCGTGCCGTCTTTCAGGGGGATATCCAGGTCTGACTTTTCCTTTCTGAAGGGATAATTGTGTTCTCCGTGCATGCTGAAAGTAAAAACAGATGCGTTGTTTTCAAACAATTTTGCAGTTCCATTGCCCTGGTGAACATCCAGGTCAATGATCAATATTTTTTTGGCCAGTTTCTCAGCCAGTAAATAATTGGCGGCAACAGCCATATCGTTTAGCAGGCAAAAGCCTTCTCCTCTATCACGAAATGCATGGTGTGTACCACCGGCGATATTGAGTGATACCCCAAACTGAAACGCGTAATGACAGCAGTCAATGGTTCCCCTGGTAATGATTAATTCCCTCCTTGTCAGGTCAGGTGACTGTGGAAAACCTATTTTTCTTTGTTCGGAGGGGGAAAGGGTTTGCTGTAAAAGTTTATCCAGGTATGCCCTGTCATGGGTTAATAAAATAATATCTTCCTCACATGGGAGAGGTGCGAAAAAGTTTTCTTTGGTTAAACTGCCTTCATACAATAATTGTTCTGGCACCAACTCGTATTTCAACATTTGAATCTGTGTCCTTCTGGTAATGGGTGGGCATATATCGGGTTGAAGGCTACTTTGATCATTGGATAAGTACAAGTGACTGGTTCACGATGGCATAAATCTGATTGCTTTTTTGCTTCTTCAACAGGGATAGTCCACTGAAATGGCTGAATGCAGGCAAGATGGCCTGATTTTTTGTAAAATAATAACAGGGGAACCTGAGACTTTGTTTTCCCAAACCCTGGATTCTTACACCTGGGTGCAGATGTCCGGAAAAGACAAAGGAGACATCCTCCGGCATGTCAGGTACATCAGCTGGGTCGTGCATAAAACCGAATTGTCCAATTGTGTAATAACTATGGTGTACTACTATACCCGTTTCTTCATACCAATGACTGGTAAGAATATCATGATTCCCTTTCACCAGTACAAATTCGATTTGGTTAAAATCATTTCTCCATTTGGCAAAGAGTTCATGCTCTTTGTTTGCTTTGCTGTGAAACAAATCACCCACAGCAATGATTTTTTGGGGTTTACAATGACTTATCAGTGTTAGCAAACGCTGCAGGTCTTCTAAAAAGGCCGGTTGTGGAATGGCGATTCCGTTTTTGCGAAAATGGCCGGTTTTGCCAAAGTGCAGATCGGCAAGGATCAGGGTATTTTCTTCCTCCCAAAAAATACATCGTTCAGGTGATAGCCAGAACGTATTGTTTAGTATGGTTTGTTGAATGGGCGCAGTCATGTACTGCCTGCAAAGTTAAAAGAGAATGGGATAGGAGCCGGGGAGGGGATAGCTCATTTTTCCAATTGTTGTTGCATTTTTCTAACCCTGTCTTCCAACCGTTCGGAAGTCAGGTTATTGCGGTTAAGACCATCCACAATAATGGGAAAGGAAAGGGGAGTTAATTGTTTCGGGAATGTGAGTATAATTTTATGGGAATAGATTCTTTCCAAAGCTGCTCGTAACCTTACCTCATCCATTTGTTGTTGCATTACTTCCTGGTAAGCCTGACGCAGTAAAATATTATCAGGTTCATATTCCTCAAATACTTTGAAAAGCAATGATGCAGAGGATTGAAGGTGTCGGGCTTTTTTTTGCTCACCGGGCATTCCCTGGAAGATAAGCCCACCAATCACCGCAATATCCCTGAATTTCCTTCGGGCCATTTCGGTACTATTGATGCTTTTTTGGATATCGAGTAATAAATTGTCTGTGGTAAAAAGCTCCTGAACATTGCTGTCATCAACCGGAATAGGTTGGTCACTTAGCAGTTCAAAGCCATAGTCGTTCATAGAAATAGAAAAAGTAATGGGGGTTAGTTTGCTGATTCTGTAGGCAAGTATGGCACTCAGGGCTTCGTGTACCTGCCTTCCTTCAAAAGCGTATACCAGCAGGTGAAATCCATTTTTATCTTCTATTTGTTCCACCAATAATTCATCCGCCCTGGGTATATGCGAAAGTTCTTTCTGCAGCAGGAAAAGTGGCCTTAGTTTCGCTAATTCTATATCTGATTCATCCACCAGTACTTTATTGAAAGTTTCTCTGAGTGTTTTTCCCAAATTGGCAGTCAGGCTCATGCGTCCTCCCATCCAGGAGGGCACCAGTGATTTTTTGGAAGTTGATTTTCGCACAAGCACTGTCATATCCTTGATCATCACCAATTCAAGGTTTCTGCCGGCAAGGGTAAATACATCACCGGGGTCAAGCCTGCTGATAAACCACTCTTCAATTACGCCAATAAATCCGCCACTCATCAGTTTTACTTTTAACATAGCATCACTAACAATGGTTCCTATATGCATTCTGTGGCGCATGGCAATCCTTCTGCTGGTTATCCTGTATACACCATTATCCAGTTCTACTTTCTTGTATTCATCATATTGTTGCAGGGCTTTGCCACCCATGGTAAGATGGGCCAATAGCTCCCGCCATTCCTGAACTGTCATTTCTGCAAAACAATGCGTGTTTTTGATTTCATGGAATAGTTCATCAGATCTGAACCCTTCACTGATAGCCAAAGTGCAGAGAAATTGTAGCAACACGTCAAAACAAAGTAACATCGGTTCCCGGCTTTCAATAGTATTTTGCCTGATGGCCTCTTTTAAGGCTGCTACTTCGATCAGTTCCAGTGAATGCGTGGGCAGAAAATAAATGCGGCTGGTTTCGCCCGGCCTGTGCCCACTTCGTCCGGCTCTTTGTACAAACCTGGCAATACCTTTCGGGGAGCCAACCTGTATAACCGTATCTACCGGCCGAAAGTCAACCCCCAGGTCTAAACTGGATGTACAGACTACTGCTTTCAATTTTTGGGTATGCAGTGCTTCTTCCACCCATAATCGCATTTCCTGCTCAATGCTACCATGGTGCAATGCTATGGCTCCTGCCAAATGCGGCGCCAGGGTTAGAATGGTTTGGTACCAGGTTTCGCTCATGCCCCTGGTATTAATAAAAACCAGTGTAGTGTTGTTAGCTTCGATAATGGAAATGAGTTTTTCTGCAAGCCGAATACCCAGATGTCCGGACCAGGGATATTTTTCTATTTCATCCGGAAAAATGGAGGTAACTTCTATGGGTTTATCCATTTTTGCCCGGATGATTACTCCTTTTTTTTTCGTTGGGAATAATAAAACGTTTTTAGCTTCCTCCAGGTTACCTATGGTGGCGCTGATTCCCCAAATGGAAAGGGGCTCCAACCTGTATTGTAAACAATGCACAATTCTGGTAATGGCGAGTTCTGTCTGTACGCCCCGTTTACTGCCCAGGAGTTCATGCCATTCGTCTACTGCAAGTAAGCCCAGTGTTGAAAAAATGGAGGGATAGTTTTTTTGGGCCAGCAATAAGTGAAGGCTTTCCGGAGTAATAATCAGGATTTCGGGCAGGCTTTTTTTTTGTTTCTGCTTCTCAGCAACAGGGGTGTCCCCATTTCTGATACCAACGGTCCACTGAAGTCCTAAATCCTTTATGACTTCTTCCATGGCCCGGCTGATATCCTTGGCCAATGCCCTTAACGGGGTAATCCACAGAAGCTGAAGGCCATTGTTTTTTTTGGTTTGATAAGTCTCGGGATGCTGGTTGATGAAACGTATTAATGACCCCAGAAATACAGAATAAGTTTTACCACAACCGGTTGGGGCATTCACCAAACCACTTTCACCATTGTTTATTTTTTCCCATGCTTCCAGTTGAAAAGTGAATGGCTGAAAGTTTTTTGTGGCAAGCCAATGTTGTATGGTTTCGAATCCCCTGGTATGATTGACTTGCATATTGGTTGTTATTCCTGAAAGGGGGTATTATGAATTTTTCCCGTTAATAGGGTTTAATTGACGGCTATTATTTTACCTGCTGATTTTCGGATGAAATAGATTTTTTTGTTTTCAAGGTAATCTGGAAGCAGGCTCTTTTTATCCGCTCGTACCGGTTGAATATCAAAATCATCAAAAATTTTATGGGAGGGATCAGAAAGGCTATTGATTAATCCATTTCCAAATTTTACCAGCAATTTGGTAAAATGGTACATAGATTCAAATCCCTTGAAAACCAGGTCGCTGGGTCTTCCTGCATATAAGGTCCTGTATTTTTCAATGATTTGTTCACTAACCTTATCTTTTCTGAAAATTGCGTATGGGGTAGAATAAATGATTTCGGTTTCTTTATCAAGGTTCTTAATTCCATTCCAGGTTGGCATACCCATAATCACTGTTTGGTAGCGCTGGTTACTGGTGATAGTGCTATAAAGACTGGCACCAAATGTCTCATTCAATGAGCCACAGAGTACAACATTCTTTTGGGTACTATCCAAATGCGTAAATACCTGTTCCGGGGTGAAGTTGTCAGCTAATTCCACTATTTTCAAACGAAGAGGTATACCCATTGTCCCCGCATTCAAATCTTTGAATTGTTGGAGTATGGCATTTTCTGTCCATCCTTTTTTCGTGAAAACTGTTATTTTTTCAATTGGATATTTTTTCTGAAAATATTTAAAAATGCCTTCAATATGCGTTCCCAGTGTGGGGTTGAGCATAACAAAGAAAGGGTTAGCTGTTACGCCTCCGTCATTAGGATATATGGATGATAACAGGGGTATGTTTTTAGATAAGGCAAAATCAGCCAGCGGTTTTACCCGGGTACGGTCATTGAAAAAAGCAATGATCAGTGAAACATCCTGCATCTCAGGTTTCGTAAGAATCAATGGAACAGAATCGCTGGTGCCCTTACTGTCATAGATATACACTTCAACCGGGGTTTGCTCTTTGTTTAGCGAGTCTATAGCCAGCATAACGCCATGGTAAAAGTCGAGGCCGGGTAAAATATATTTAGGAATATTTTTCCTGCCCAGTTTGTAGTTATTGTCAGTAAAGGCAGAATCCAGGTAGATGGGTGCGAATACGGCAATTTTTAACGGAGGTAAACTATCGTTGTTAGCCTGTACTTTTTTGATCAACAGGGTAGAAAATAATAAAATTAGAAACCTGCGAATAAGGGGCATGCTAAATTATTTTTTGATTTATTCCCATTCTATGGTAGCCGGTGGTTTGCTGCTGATATCATACACAACCCTGTTAATTCCTTTAACCTGGTTAATGATTTCATTGGAAATATGCGCCAGGAATTCATAGGGGAGGTGAGCCCAGTCAGCTGTCATACCATCAACAGAAGTTACTGCTCTCAGGGCAACAGTAAATTCGTAAGTTCTTTCATCCCCCATTACTCCCACACTTTTTACGGGTAAAAGAATAGTGCCTGCCTGCCATACATCGGTATACAGGTTATATTCTTTTAATCCACGGATGTATATATCATCTGCGGCTTGCAGCATGCGTACTTTCTCTTCCGTTACTTCACCCAGAATCCGGATAGCCAGCCCCGGACCGGGAAAAGGGTGTCTGCCAATCATATCAGCCGGTATGCCCATTTCCAAACCTACTTTTCTGACTTCATCTTTGAATAAAAACCGAAGTGGCTCTACCAATGACAGGTGCATGGAAGCAGGCAGGCCTCCAACATTATGGTGTGACTTAATAGTTTGGGAAGGGCCATGGACACTGACACTTTCAATTACATCAGGATAAATCGTGCCCTGACCCAGGAATTTTACCCCGGTTACTTTTTTTGCCTCCTGCTGAAAAACATCAATAAATAATTTGCCAATTACTTTGCGTTTCTCTTCAGGGTCCGTTTTTCCTTTGAATCCATCATAAAACAATTGTTTGGCATCAATGCCAGTTACATTAAGCCCTATTGCATGGTAGGTTTTTAATACCTGTTCAAATTCTCCCTTTCTCAAAACGCCATTATCTACAAATATGCCATGTAACCTGTCACCAATGGCTTTGCTGATCAAAGTAGCTGCGACTGTACTGTCCACTCCGCCACTAAGGGCCATGATGACATGGCTGTCTCCAATCTGTTCCTTTAATGCGGCAACCGTTTCTGTAACAAATGAAGCCGGAGTCCAGTTCCGGGAACATCCACAGATTTCAACCAGGAAATTCTGAATGATTTTTTTGCCTTCCAGTGAATGGTAAACTTCGGGGTGGAACTGGATCCCGTAAAGGGGTTGCTTGTCAGGTCCTGATTTTTTAAAACCTGCAACCGGAATACTATCAGTAGTGGCCAGGATTTCGAAACCATCCGGCAGCACGGTGATAGAATCGCTATGGCTCATCCATACCTGTGAATGTGCGGAAACATTTTTAAAGAGAACATCTTCTTTGTTCAGGGTAAGTTTTGCCCTGCCATATTCCCGTTTATTAGACTTGTCTACTCTTCCTCCGAATTGTTTGGCAGTTAATTGTGCGCCATAACAGATTCCCAGGACCGGTACTTTTTCAATAAACCCACTTATGTTTACGTTAGGGGCATTTTCCTCATTTACACTAAATGGCGAACCACTAAGTATGATGCCTTTCAGACCGGATTCAATGGTAAATTCTTTCTGAAAGGGGATAATCTCACAAAATACATTTGCCTCCCTAACGGCACGCGCAATCAGTTGGGTAAACTGGCTTCCAAAGTCCAGTATGAGTATCTTTTCTGTCATGGCTGCGAAGGTAACAGAAAATTTGCTGGGACTAAAAATGACCCTTATGCCTATCCGGGGGGGGCAGTAAGGAATTAAAACTGTTTTTTAGTAACTTACCTGCTTAAACACACAATATGAAATCTGCTTCTTTTTATCTGTTTCTTTCCCTGTTACTATTTGTAACTTCCTGCCGATGGTCAGATTATAAGAAAATACATGGTAATGGGGTCATTTCCAGTCAGGACCGGACAATCAAAACGGCCAAGAAAATACGGCTATCCGGAAGTTTTGACGTGGAAATTACCCAGGGTCCGGCGGCATCCCTTACAGTGGAAGCTGATGAAAACCTTCAGTCTTACATCATTATAAAAGAGGAGGATGGGTTTTTGTTAATCAAATCAAAAGGCAATTCAATTCTGGAATCAGAAAAGGGGATAAAGTTATATATCACTACGCCCATGCTGGAGGAAGTAAAATTATCGGGAAGTGGCAATATTTTGGGAAAAAATAAGTTTACCGGAGGAAGTATGCTCTCCCTGTCCATATCCGGTAGCGGGGATATTAAAATGGAGGTTAATTCGCCGGAAATTAAAGCTGAAATTACAGGTAGTGGAAGTATTCGCCTGAGCGGTGAGACTATGACTGAGACCATTAAAATAGCTGGTGCCGGTGATTTTTTTGCGGATGAATTAAAAGCAGAAAAAGTTTCAGTAAAAATAGCAGGAAGCGGTGATGTTAAAGTCTTTGCAGATGTGTCGTTGGACATAAAAATAGCGGGTGTGGGATCTGTATACTATAAAGGCGCGGCCACCGTTAAACAGAGTGTAAGTGGTAGTGGGGAGGTGAAAAAGATGGAATAGGCTGAGATTACTTACGTTTTTTTCAGTTTAGTATTACAATTCATGTTTTGAATGTAACTTGGTGCAGCACATTTGAAAAAATCCATATCCTAATGTCTAACATTTTCAAAATTTTATTGGTAGAAGATGAACAAAAGTTGGGCCAGGTTATCCTGAAAGAGCTCATCAATAATGGATATAATACCGATTTGGCCACCGATGGCTTAGAAGCAGACCGACTGTTTGCCAGGAATATTTATTCGCTTGTATTACTTGATATCAATCTTCCCTATAAAAATGGGTTTGAACTATGCAAGGATTTCAGGAAGATAAATAAAAGCATACCCATTATCATGCTCAGTGCTGCGGGAGAAATCCGGGACAAGGTGGAAGCATTCAACTACGGAGCTGACGATTATATAGTGAAGCCCTTTCATTTTGTGGAATTATTTGCGCGGGTAAAGGTCTTCCTGAAAAGGGCAGAGTTGCCGGTAACCTCCGATAAAATCCAGGTTGAGGACATGGAGATTGATTTCTTAAATAAGACGGTAGTCAGGGCCGGGGTCAATATCAACCTTACTGCAAAAGAATTTACCCTGTTGGTTTTACTGGCACGGAACAAGGACAGGGTCATTTCCAAACAGGAAATCATGGAAAAAGTGTGGGACCTGAGTTTTGATACCGGAACCAATACTATTGAGGTCTATATCAGTTTTTTAAGAAACAAAATAGACAAACCCTTTCCCCAGAAACTTATTCATACAAAACCCGGATTTGGTTACTATATCAAATAAATAATCTTCGGGCATGAATTTTAAATTACGATTCGCGCTCCTGTTTACCCTATGCGTTGCTGTTCTGCTATTGGTTTCATCTCTGGTAATCAATTACCTGAATTACAGAGAACGTGAAACTGCTTACAATGAACACCTTAAAGAAAAGGGTCTTGACATTTATAATAGTTTTATCCAAGAAAGTAAAACAGAAAATGTCCAGCCAGGAATGCTGTCCGATAGAAAATCGGGGAATGATGAGCGGGTGTTTATACTGGATGCTAATGGTACTATCCTCAAAGCCTGGCCGGATACTGCACAATTAAACCTTGGGAATAAGTCAATTAAGGAAATCAGGAAGCAAAAAGAACTGACCTGGTCTTCCCCAAATAACGTTCAGCATTTGGGTATCCTAATGGAGCATACAGGAATAATTATCGTTGTATCAGGGTATGATGCAGCAGGATTGATCAATTCATCAAATTTACGATGGATTTTATTGGGTGTTTTTTCCGGAGGACTGTTACTAACGGCTTTGGTTGCATTTCTTTTTGTGAAACAGGCATTTAAGCCCCTGACAAAATTGAGCTTGCAGATGAAGCAAACAAACCTGCACAACCTCAAACAAAGGATTGAGGTATCAGATACCATTGATGAAATCAGCGATATCGCCAGAAATTTTAACGGGATGCTGGAAAGGTTAAATGGCGCATTTGACTTTCAAAGAAGCTTTGTGTACCATGCTTCCCATGAATTAAGGACGCCCCTGGCCACTATGTTATCACAAACGGAATCTGCCCTTGGAAAAAATTTGCCAATAGAAGAATATGTTAAGCTGCTAAACTCTCTCAAAGAGGAACAGCAGGAGATGATTGAACTAACCAATTCATTATTGCTGATTTCCCAATATGAAAACATGGGGTATATCAGCGAATGGCCTGATATCAGAGTAGATGAGGTATTGTATGAGGCAGTTAGTAACTTACAAAAAACGCTTCCCAATCTTGAGGTAACCATCGATTTTGGATCAATACCCGAAAACGATAATGAATTTGTTATCAAAGGCAATGAAGCATTATTGAAATCTGCTTTTTCCAACCTCTTAAAGAATGCTTACTTGTATTCAATAGATCAGAAAGTGCAAATTATACTGGAAGCAGATAATAAGGCAATTTTCATTCATTTCGATAACAAAGGGACACAGTTACCTGCCGATGAAAAGGACAGAATTATGACCCCTTTTTTCCGGGGCGGGAATGCGTTAAAGACCAAGGGGTACGGGCTGGGCTTATCCATTGTATACCGTTTCATTTCTATTCACAGGGGAACCATCACCTATTCTGCGGTGAGTAATGACAGTAATCGTTTTACCGTTACACTGGACAATGTATCGGTTCCCGAGGGAGACAAAAAAAGCCAACCAGTAAACTGATTGGCTTCGGAATATTTTTTTTGGAAAATTAAGCGGCTGAATTGGCTTTTTTGCTCAACTTGCTCTTCAGGTTAGCGGCTTTGTTCTTATGAATAATACCGCGCTTAGCCATTTTATCAATCATGGAAACCACATCTGGCAATTTTTCACCATACACTTTTATGTCAGTGTTGGTCTTTAATTCACGTATGGCATTACGGGTAGTTTTTCCGTAATAACGGTTACGATCGCGACGCTTTGCTGATTGTCTTACATCTTTCTTTGTTGCTGAGTGATTTGCCATTATCTGTTTTTTTCAGGACGGCAAAGGTAATGCCTAATGATGAAATACTCAAATTAAATCTAAAAAAGTTCAAAAAATTGTCAATTATCATTGAGTAACCCTCCCAATGTCCAGACTGGCCAGTAGGCGAAAAATGTTCCGGAAATTGAGGGGAGGGTGATTTCTTAGTTTCGGTCAATTTTGAGGGGGATTATGCCCTCAATGACCGATATTTGCCAACAATTTGCGCCAAAAAGAAGCACAATCTCTACAAATGAAGGATTTTTCGTATATCACAAACTCTCATCCGGCTTATATTGAAAGCCTTTACCAGGAATTTATCAAGGATCCGGCAGCTGTTGACCCTGACCTGAAAAAATTTTTTGAAGGTTTTGACTTTGCCGTAAATAATAGGGCTACGCCTGAAAACGGACAAACAGTTGCCTCATCTGAAACCAGTACGGGTATTGATTGGATGAAAGAAATCCGGGTTTATCGCCTCATTCTGGGTTACCGCAATAAGGGGCATTTACTGGCTAAAACCAATCCCATCCGACCCAGAAAAGACCGGGGAGCCAACCTGGATTTATCCTTCTTTGGTCTGTCTGAAGCCGATATGGAAACCAATTACCAGGCTGGCCACCTGATTGGCCTGGGCACCACCTCCCTCAGAAACATCCTTAACCACCTTCAGCAAACCTATGCTAACCATGTTGGCATCGAGTTCAAGTATATAAGCGAACAAAAAAAGATTGACTGGCTTACCTCCGAAATGGAAAAGAATTTCCTGAATCCATTGAGCCTTGATAAGCAAAAAAGGATACTCGAAAAACTCAACCAGGGGGTGATGTTTGAAAAGTTTCTCCACACAAAATACATTGGTCAGAAAAGATTTTCACTGGAAGGAGGAGAGACTACCATACCCGCACTGGATGCCATCATCAATATGGCAGGGGAATTAGACGTTAATGAAGTAGTTATTGGAATGGCACACCGTGGCAGGCTGAATATTCTTGCCAACATAATGGGTAAGACCTACCAACAGATTTTTAATGAATTTGAAGGTACAGCAGCCATCGACCAGACAATGGGAAGCGGTGATGTTAAATACCATATGGGGTATGGTAGTGAAGTACAGACCATCCATGATAAGACCATGCACTTGAAACTTATGCCCAATCCCTCACACCTGGAGGCAGTAGACCCTGTAGTGGTCGGGTTCGCAAGGGCTAAGGCTGATGTTTTGTATAAAAGTGATTTTGATAAAATCCTCCCCATCCTGATTCATGGTGACGCTTCTGTTGCAGGCCAGGGAATCGTTTACGAAGTGCTGCAAATGTGCAATCTGCACGGATATTATACCGGTGGAACCATTCATTTTGTCATCAATAACCAAATTGGCTTTACCACAGATTTCAGTGATGCCAGAAGTGCAGACTATTGTACATCGGTTGCTGCCATGGTGCAGGCGCCGGTTTTGCACGTAAATGGAGATGATCCCGAAGCTGTAGTCAAATGTGCTGAGATGGCTACCCGTTACCGTCAGGAATTCAATAGTGATATTTTCATAGACATGGTATGCTACCGCAAACATGGCCATAATGAAGGGGATGATCCCAAGTATACCCAACCCCAGTTATATGCCCTGATTGAAAAACATCCGAATCCCAGGGAAATTTATACCCAGTTTTTGCTGGAAAACGGTGAATCCGATGCCAAACAATTGGGTAAAGAAATGGAAAAGCGTTTCTGGACGGAATTACAGGAACGGTTGGATGAACTCAAACAAAATCCACTTCCCTATACCTACCAGCCCCCAGAACTGGCCTGGAAAAGCTTACACAGAGCTACTAAAGATGATTTTGATGCATCCCCTGAAACCGCCATTTCCGAAGAAAAGCTTAAAAGCCTGTTTGATAATTTAATGAAATGGCCTGAAGATTTTCAACCGCTTAAAAAAGTAGAAAAACTGATTCAGGAGAAGTTGCGTTTATGGGAGTCGGAACAAAAAATTGACTGGGCAACAGCTGAATTGTTGTCCTATGGTTCAATTCTCATTGAAGGTAATATTGTAAGAATGAGTGGTCAGGATGTAAGGAGAGGTACGTTCAGCCATCGGCATGCCATATTGCGGGATGAGCGATCAGACAGGGGATATAACCGCCTCGATCATTTTCAGCAGGACCAGGAAAAATTCAGGATATACAATTCGCTACTCAGCGAATATGGGGTATTGGGCTTTGAATATGGATATGCCATGGCTAACCCGAATGCCCTGGTAATCTGGGAAGCCCAATTCGGAGATTTTTCCAACGGTGCCCAGACGATGATTGACCAGTTTATTGCTGCAGGTGAACAAAAATGGCAAAGGCAAAATGGATTGGTAATGCTGTTACCACATGGTTATGAGGGACAGGGACCGGAACACAGCAGCGCCCGGATGGAAAGGTTTCTCCAGATGTGTGCAGAATACAACCTGGTAGTTACAAATATAACCACTGCCGCCAATCTGTTCCATGCCATGAGGCGTCAATTGGCCTGGACCTTCCGTAAGCCTTTGATAAATTTTGCACCCAAAGCCAATTTAAGAAACCCGGCAACCTTTAGCCATATCAGCGAGTTTACCAGTGGTGGATTCCGCGAATTGATTGATGATACTTACATAGATGATGCAGGTAGTGTAAAAAAAGTATTGCTTTGTACCGGAAAACTGTATTTCGAAATGGCTGAAAAGCAAACGGCAGAAAACCGGAAAGACATAGCCATTGTCAGATTGGAACAAGTATACCCACTTCCTTTCAAACAATTGGAAACCCTTTATAAAAAATATAACAAAGCCACCTGGTTCTGGGTACAGGAAGAACCCCTTAATATGGGGGCCGCAACTTTTCTGCAGGTAAACCTGAAAACCATCAATTTCGGCATTATCAGCAGGAATGCCAGTGCATCAACAGCTACCGGATACCATCGGGTTCATGTTCAGGAACAAAAAGAAATTATAGAAACCGCATTTAATATATAACCCTACATAAGTAACCAACATCTTTTATGATTGATATCAAAGTGCCAACTATCGGTGAATCCATCAATGAAGTGACTCTTTTAAAATGGACAAAGAAGGAAGGAGCGTGGGTGGATCGGGATGAAGTAATTGCTGAACTGGAAAGCGAAAAAGCCACTTTCGAAGTGAATGCCGAAAAAGCCGGAACGCTCTCGCAATTAGCAAAAGAAGGGGATACCCTTATGATTGGGGATACCCTCGCCCGTATTGATGAAACGGCTACCCAGCCCGCTGAAACGGAAGAAAAAGCACCCCCTGCCAAACCACAGGCACCTGTATCTGAAGCTCCGGTTGCATCCGTACCTAATGAGGTAAAGGCGACTCCTGTAGCCTCGGCCATCATCGCTGATAAAAAGGTTGATCTTTCGGCTATCAAAGCCTCAGGCGCCGGCGGTAAAATTATGAAAACAGATGTGCTGGAAGCCCTTTCCCATCCCGGAAAGAAAGCCTTTGGTGATAATGAATTGTTTACCAGAAATGTGCGGCAGGAGAAAATGAGTAACCTGCGTAAAACCATTAGCAGAAGACTTGTAGAATCTAAGAATACTACTGCCATGCTCACCACTTTTAATGAAGTGGATATGTTGCGCATTATGGAACTCAGAAAATTGTACAAAGATAAATTCAAAGAAACGCATGGTGTTAATCTGGGTTTCATGAGTTTTTTCTCCAAAGCCTGTGCCATTGCACTGGGCGAATGGCCTACCGTGAATGCCTATCTTGATGGAGACCAGATTTTGTACCATGACTATGCTGATATCAGTATTGCTGTAAGTACACCCAGGGGCCTTACCGTTCCGGTAATGCGAAACGTGGAAAGCCTGGGTATGGCTGATATTGAAAAAGCAGTAATCGAACTTGCCGGAAAAGCACGTGACAGTAAATTAACAGCAGAAGATTTACAGGGCGGAACCTTTACCATTACCAATGGTGGGGTTTTCGGAAGTTTGCTAAGCACACCCATCATCAACATACCACAAAGTGCCATATTGGGAATGCATAAAATAGAAGAAAGACCTATCGCGCAAAACGGACAGGTAGTCATTCGTCCCATGATGTACCTGGCATTGAGCTATGATCACCGAATCATAGATGGCAGAGAGAGTGTTGGATTCCTGGTTAGGGTAAAAGAATTGCTGGAAAACCCTGAATTATTGTTGTTCGGGAAGGATCCTGTAAAAACTTTGTTGGGGGTTTAGGTGCGACTGTCTGGCTAATCGACAATAAAAATGTAAACCTGTTGCTTATGAGCAGCAGGTTTTTTTACAAATATTAAAGGGGATGATGCGCTTTCAGTCATATTTCAATACCGCTTTATTATTGATCGGCCAATATACCGGAACGGAACCCTTTGCCAATTACACAAAAAAATATTTTGCACAGCATAAGAAACACGGGTCTAACGACAGGAAACAAATTGTTCAGCTATGTTATGGTTATTTCAGACTGGGCCATTCCTTCCCTGAAGAAACACCTGCTCAAAGGCTTACCATTGCTATTTTCCTTATGCAGCCTGTTCCTGGTAACTGGCTATTTCTTTTTAAGGACGCATGGCTGGAAAACTGGCTTCCTTCCTTGGATGTACGAATAGCGTTTATTCAAAAACAATATGCTTCCTTTGCTGCTGATTCCCTATTTCCCTGGATGGCTTTAGTTGGCGAGTCTGTTGAGAAAACATCTTTTGGGCTTTCACACCTAATACAACCTAACCTGTTTCTGCGGATACGGCCTAACCGAGAAAAGCAGGTGTTACAAAAGTTAGAAGCAGCGTCCTTTTCCTATGAGCGGGAAGGCTTGGCCTGTCTGTCTTTACCCAATGCCAGTAAAGTAGAAGCTATACTAACCCTGAACAGGGATGTGGTGATTCAGGATTATAGTTCTCAAAGGATTACCGAATTGCTTTCCCTGGTTGGCTTACCCTTACATCGGACATTATCCGTTTGGGATTGTTGTGCAGCCAGTGGTGGTAAATCTATTTTGGCAGTGGATACTTTACAAAAAGTGCAACTGACAGTATCGGATATAAGGCCCTCCATTCTGCAAAACCTGAAACAGCGATTCACAGAAGCCGGCGTGTCAGCCCATAAGGCATTTACAGCCAATCTTTCCCTGCCACTGAGCGCTAAGGAAATACCCGGACAGGGATTCGATCTGGTCATATGTGATGCGCCCTGTACCGGTAGCGGTACCTGGGGCCGGACACCCGAACAGCTTTGCTTTTTTGAAGAAAGGAAAATAGGGGAATACGCTTCCCTGCAGCAGAAAATACTTAAGCAGGTAATACCTGCCGTAACCAATGGTGGATACTTATTGTACATCACCTGTTCAGTATTCACACAGGAAAATGAAGACATAGCCCAATGGGTTACCAGGCATCATCCCGAAATGGTAATGGTAAAGAAGGAATTATTAAAAGGTTACGACAGAAAAGCGGATACCCTGTTTGCTGTTCTTTTTAATAAAGTGATATAGGCAGACAAAGCGTTATCTAGGAGAGAATCAGTTCCCCTCTATGAATAATACCACCGCCAATAACATCGTTGCCCTCATAAAAAACGGCACTTTGTCCGGGAGCGATTCCTTTCACATTTTCATAAAAACGTGCCCGGATACCGGTTTCCGTATTATACAGGTTGCTTAGGGCACCTTTGTCTTTGTAACGGATTTTGGTAATGGCTTCCATACCATCAGAAATGCCATCGTATTTCATCCAGTTAATTTTACCAATCTGCATATCATTCTGGTCAAGATCGGATTCATCACCCAGTACTACGGTATTGGTATCCGGTTGAATGGAGGTAACATAGATGGGCCTGCCCAAAGCAATTTCCAGTCCTTTGCGCTGCCCAACTGTATAAAAGGGAT
Source organism: uncultured Bacteroidota bacterium (assembly GCA_963750825.1). GTDB lineage: Bacteria > Bacteroidota > Bacteroidia > Chitinophagales > Chitinophagaceae > Sediminibacterium. Next base: position 70,543 of record CAVVSL010000017.1, read on the forward strand.
AGCCTTTGTGTTGTCCTAATTTTTTTCCCGTTTTGTCAACAAACCAGCCTCCCTGCACTTTTTCTTCCAGTCCTTCAACCCTTCTTTTCAAAAACCCTCTGTAATCGTTGTCGGGCACAAAACAAATTTCATAGCTCTCACTTTTTTTCGCCAGTTCGGGATAACCCAGGTCTATGGCCATTTGCCTGATGGCCGATTTCCGGTAACCTCCCAGGGGTAGCATGGTCCGACTAAGCAATTCCTGGTCAAGTCCCCAGAGTACATAACTCTGGTCCTTGGTTTCATCCAGCCCTTTACTGATCACAAATCTTCCATTATCATGTTGCCTCACCAATCCATAATGTCCAGTGGCGATGTATTCACAATCCAGGGCATTGGCCCTTTTCAATAATGCCCGCCATTTGATATGTGTGTTGCACATTACACAGGGATTGGGTGTTCTTCCGGCAAGGTATTCGTCAACAAAATTCTCAATCACAAAATCGCCGAACTCTTCCCGTATATCCAAAATAAAATGTGGAAACCCGTGGTGCACTGCTGCTTGTCTGGCATCGTTGAATGAATCTATATTACAACAACCTGTCTCCTTGGTGCTGGTCCCGCTGCTGGCATAATCCCATGTTTTCATGGTAATGCCCACCACCTCATATCCCTCCTGGTGTAACATGAGCGCTACTACGGTACTATCAATACCCCCGCTCATTGCCACCAAAACCTTCCCTTTACGGCTCATAATCAATAATTAAATAAAATAGGGTCCTTCCGGACTCAACTGCAAAAATAAACCCAAAAAACTAAGGAAAGGGTTAAAAGGCGGGTACCGGTTTTCGAATGAGGAAAAATCACGCTTGTATAAGTTACTATTATATATTATTTTTAGTGATATAAAATGACTGTTATGATGAGATTTTATTGTCTTTTATTTGGGACCTTATTGTCTATAACAGGTATGGGGCAGCCAAATACGGGCAGCAAACCTCCCTCAACCACTATTAATCCAGAAGCGTTGGAGGTAAGGGATTCGGCCGGAACCATCTATCCAACCTTTGTATGGCAGCAATTAACAAGGTCCGGAAAATATGGTGTGCGGATTATGCCCGATAGGAAAACAGCCCTGCTGGTAAAATATTCTTCAGCAGAGATCAATGAAAGGTTTTCCAAAATGCCCAAACCCGTTGAAAGCCGGTTTTTCAGAACGGGGGAAAAAATAACCCCTTTCCGGGAAAAAGATATGCTGGGTAATAGGTTTAACCTGAAAGAATTGATTGGAAAAGTGGTGGTTTTGAATTTTTGGTTCATCAACTGTCCGCCCTGCCGAATGGAAATGCCCGAGTTGAACGAAATGGTGGAGGAATATAAAATGAACCCCGATGTCGTATTCATTGCGGTGGCTTTGGATAGTAAATATGACATAGAAGATTTTCTAAAATCCCATCCATTCGCCTACCATATAATTGACAACGGAGGGTATATCGCGCAGCAATATGGCATCAATTCCTATCCCACCCATGCGGTTGTAGACAGGCAGGGTAAAGTATTGTTTCACACTACCGGACTGGCAACCAATACGGTACAATGGGTTAAAAAATCCATTGATGAGGCCCTGGTAAAGCAATAGTTGTTAAATCAGCAGGTGTATTACTGTATTAATACACCATTTTACCAGCCAATCTCTAAGTTTTTTATCCCAATTTATACAGTGAAAAAAAATGGATTATGCGTTAAATACCCATTTTCATTAATTTCATTTTTTTGGATATTTATAAAAAAATAACATTATGATTAAGATGCAAGTGATTGGCAATCTCGGAAAAGATGCCATAGTCAATGACGTGAACGGTAAAAGTGTAATTAATTTCACGGTTGCTCACACTGAAAGATATAGAGATGCACAGGGAAATACCAAGGACAAGACTATTTGGGTGGACTGTGCTTACTGGACTGACAGAACTGCTGTAGCTCCCTATTTGAAAAAAGGAACCCAGGTGTATGTAGAAGGGCAACCGGATGTGCGGACTTATACCACGCAGGATGGTCGCAACGGTGCCAGCTTATCCTTGCGCATTGCCAGTGTTCAGTTACTGGGAAGCAAGAATAATGATAGTGGAAACAATAACGAAAGTAGTAGTGGCAGTGGCGGTAATGAAGCAGGTGTAGCTGCATATGCTGCTCCCCCTTCTGCTGGTGAATTGAAAGAACCCCTGGACGATTTACCCTTTTAGCATTTAGGCAATATAATTTTTAAAAAGAGATAACTGATTTTGTCAGTTGTCTCTTTTTTGTTGGCCCTGCTCAAAATCGGCTACCAGCTTTTCCAATTCCGCCCTGTTAACCGGGTTGGGCTGGTTATCGAGATTAATGACTATGAGAAAACCCTTGTCATCCGGTGTTGATAAAAATGCATTAACCATTCGAAGCTGGTCACTTTGCATGGCTTTGCCATCTGTACTATTCCAGAGTTCTCTGGAACAAAGGCAACCCATGGTAGGGGTTAGCGGATAAAAGGGTTGGCTACTGAAATATTCGGGGTCTATCGTGGTTCCATGTGCGATGACCTCTGTCCTTCCCACTTTACCTGCAAAAAATGATTCTGTAATGGGGTGGTAATTTCTCCAGGATTCGGGCAATAAATCCAGGTAATTGGCAAGTACGTCTTTGCTACTGTCATAGGGAGTATGCCAGAAACTACTATCTCTTTCATTGGGCATGACCAACTGGATATTGGGAGTGGGCCCAATAAATAAATTATGGGATACTTCCGTTCCCTGAATACTATAGACTCCCTGGGGAGAATTGCCATTGGTAATGAAATAAGGGAGGTTGGAAGCTGCTCTGGCCAGTTGTTCAAATATTAACAGGTTGCCGGAACTGTCCCTTACAAAATGACCATCCGCATTTTGAATAACAGCCAATCCCGGAAAATCGCGGTTCCACCTTTGAAAGGAATAAATTATTTTTTTTCCGGTAAACTGCTGGTAGGCGAATAATTGATTGAGGTCAGGAATGGATTGGTTTTGATAGGCGTCGTGGTTCTGCAGGTAGTCCTTCAGCTCTATGAGAATATCCTTGTTTTTACTTTTGCTGATTAGTTGTTCTGTAAGGGCTAACAATGACTGCTTGTTGGGTTTAGCAGGAGTGGCCCTGGCTATATAGAGGGCCTGCATGGAAAACAGTTTGGGATTGATTTCTTTGACCAGGAGTTCCCCCATCTCCCCTCCGTATTCAGATGGATAAGCAGCGTATACTGCTTCCAGGAATGCCCGTTTGGTTGATAACGCCAAATGGGGGTATGCAGCAAATAGTTTGGTAAAGCCATTGGCAATATTTTCTGATCTTAATAAAAATTGTGAAATGGCCCAACAGGCCTCTCTGTATTGATCTTCATTATCTATGCTTACTGGTTCGCGGAAAGTAGCGTCAATGGTATTTTCCCGCATATGTTTGTCAAACGAGAGGCGTCTAGGGGTAAGGACAAAATCTGATTTGATGGAATCTGATGCATAAGGGCCTTGTCCAAAAGAGGTGGAAAACAATAAAAAACAACCATAAAACAGCATGCCCTTTTTCATGCTGTAAAAATAAGGCAAATGCCATTAGTCTGTCATCGAAGCAGATGCGTGAAAGCAAGTATATTGCAAAGGTTTTTTGCGTACTTACCTAAACGATTTTTCAGTGGTTGTATATTCTTATGAACAATTGTACCAGTTTACCCTGTCTGTTTTTACCAGTATGGGTTGCTCTGAGCGTCATGCCCAAACTGCTGCCAGGGTATTGGTGGCTGCCGATTTGAGGGGAATTGATAGTCATGGAGTGGCCCGTTTAAGCGGTTATATCCGTTTATGGGAGGCCCAACGGATTAACGCTAATCCGGAAATCAGGATTGTACATGAATCTCCCTCCACAGGTGTGGTGGATGGCGGTGCAGGATTGGGATTGGTAGTAGCACCCTTTGCCATGCAGTTGGCAATAGATAAAGCGAAAATTGCGGGAACAGGCTGGGTAAATGTCAGGAACAGCAATCACTTTGGCATTGCGGGTATTCATGCGATGATGGCTTTAGACCATGATATGATTGGCATAGCCATGACCAATGCGAGTGCATTGGTGGCACCTACTTTTTCAGTTGAACGGATGTTGGGAACCAATCCCATCGCTGTTGCCATTCCTGCGGGGATACAACCACCTTTTGTGGCTGATTTCGCAACAACTACTGCCGCTAATGGCAAACTGGAAATATTACAACGGAAAAATGAAGCAGCACCTTATGGCTGGGTTCAGGACCAAAATGGCCAACCAACTACAGATGCAGACATCCTGAAACAAAATGGTTCATTGCTTCCTTTGGGTAGCGACCGGGAACACGGTAGCCATAAGGGGTATGCATTGGGAAGTATAGTGGATATTTTTTCAGCAGTTTTGAGCGGCGCTTCTTATGGTCCCTGGGCACCTCCTTTCCCGGCGTATGTCCCGGTTCCGGATGATATGCCCGGTGAGGGTCTGGGACATTTCTTTGGCGCCATGCGAATAGATGCATTCAGAACCACCGCTGATTTTAAAGCACACATGGATCAATGGATAGAGCGTTTCCGGAAAGCCAAAACAGTGGAAGGGCAGGACAGGGTATTGATTCCGGGAGACCCTGAACGTGAGGCTGAAGCCCAACGGTTAAAAGAAGGCATACCGGTTGCTGATTCGGTGGCAGCAGCCTTAAAGGATATAGCAGATAGGTTCGGGCTCGTCATTAAAAAATAAAGCAGTCTTTCAAGGTGGGGGAACAGGAAAGGCGTAAAAAACTAATCTGCAAATATGCTGTCAGACTGTACATTTGCAGCATCTTATTCAAATAAAAAATCGGGGAGGGGGTTTACATGAAAGTAATGAAATTTGGCGGTACCAGCGTAGGTAAGCCGGAAAGGATGCACCAGGTATCAGCGTTAATAACCAGAGATGATGAACCTGTTATTGTGGTGTTAAGTGCCCTGAGTGGTACAACCAATTCATTGGTCGAAATAAGTAAAAGTCTGGCCAATAGCGACAGGAATGATGCCAAAAGTAAAATAGACATTCTGGAAACACAGTACCGTTCCTTTGTACTGGAACTGGTAGAAAAAGATAATTTCAGCGAAAAGGCGAATGCGATTGTTAGCGAACATTTTGAATTCCTGAACATAATTTTACGCATATCTTTCAGTGATGCCTTAAACAAGGATATACTGGCCCAGGGTGAATTGATGAGTACCAAACTCTTTTCTATTTACCTGGAAGAAAAAGGAATACACCATAAGTTGTTGCCGGCTCTTGAATTCATGAGCATTGATACTAATGAGGAACCTCAGTTGGGTAGCATTAAAATAAAGTTAAGCCAGTTAATACAGCAAAACAGTGATAAAAAGCTGTTTGTTACCCAGGGATACATTTGCCGAAATGCAAAGGGGGAGGTAGACAACCTGAAACGAGGCGGAAGTGATTATACAGCCTCCCTGATTGCTGCAGCTATCAATGCATCTGTATGTGAAATATGGACGGATATTGACGGGATGCATAACAATGATCCAAGAATTGTTGAAAAAACGCTGGCCATAAAACAACTGAGTTTTGATGAGGCGGCTGAACTTGCCTACTTCGGAGCCAAAATACTGCATCCCACCTGTATCTGGCCTGCTCAGCAGGAGAATGTACCGGTAAAACTGCTGAACACCATGCAACCCGAAGCCATTGGTACCGTAATTACCAAAGAAGCAGGTAGCGTAGGTATTAAAGCAGTTGCGGCAAAAGATGGTATTATTGCCATTAAAATCAAGAGCAGCCGTATGTTACTGGCCTATGGTTTTCTGCGTAAGATTTTTGAAGTGTTTGAAAAATACCATACTTCCATAGACATGATTACGACTTCAGAAGTGGCGGTTTCTGTTACTATTGATAATGCTATGTCGCTTAAAGAAATTGTGAAGGAACTTGAACCCTTTGGTACGGTAGAAGTGCAACATGGGCAAAGTATTGTTTCTATTGTGGGGAACCGGATTGCAGAGACAGAGGATGTGTTACAGAAACTTTTCCAATCTGTTAAGGAGGTACCGGTAACCATGGTAAGTTATGGGGGTAGCCTGCATAATATTTCGCTGCTGGTTCCCAGTGAGTATAAAATAAAAACCCTGCAATTGCTCAATAAAGGATTGTTTGGGTTGTAAAACAGATTCAGGAGTAAACAGGAAAGCCCCGTTATCAGCAATAACGGGGCTTTCTTTTGGTAAAGACATAATAGGAATTTTATACTATTAACAGTGCATCTCCATAGCTGAAGAAACGGTATTTATCCTTAATGGCTTTCTTATAGGCTTCAATGGCTAAATCATAACCGGCAAATGCACAGGTCATAATCAGCAAACTTGTTTTTGGCAGGTGGAAGTTAGTGATCAGGCTATCCGCAACATTGAAATTATAAGGGGGGTGAATGAAATGGTTTGTCCATCCCTCACTGGGCTTTAATAATTTCTGTGCGGTAAAACTGCTTTCCATGGCGCGCATGGTGGTAGTTCCTACAGAACAAATGCGGTGTCCGGTTTCTTTTGCTTTGTTAACAATGGCGCAGGCATGCTCATCAATGGCATAATATTCGGCATCCATTTTATGCTTGCTGAGGTCTTCTACTTCAATAGGCCGGAAAGTGCCCAAACCAGTATGAAGGGTTACTTCGGCAAAACGGATACCCTGTATTTCGCATCGCTTTATCAATTCCTTGCTAAAGTGGAGTCCGGCTGTGGGTGCTGCAACTGCGCCCTCATATTTGGCATATACTGTCTGGTAGCGTTCCTTGTCTTCTTCATCAGGTTTGCGTTTGATGTATTTGGGCAGGGGAGTTTCTCCCAGTAGTTCCAGCATTTTTTTGAAGCTTTCATCATCCTCATCCCATAAGAACCGGATAGTACGTCCCCGGCTGGTGGTATTATCGATTACTTCTGCAACCAGTTCTTCGTTTTCTCCGAAGTAGAGTTTATTGCCAACCCTTATTTTTCTGGCAGGGTCAACAATCACATCCCATAAACGGTTGGGTTTGTTCAGCTCCCGAAGCAGGAACACTTCAATTTTGGCGCCTGTTTTTTCTTTGCGGCCATACATACGGGCGGGGAATACTTTTGTGTTATTTACTACAAACACATCCTTGTCATCAAAATATTCCAGGACGTCGCGAAAATGCCTGTTTTCCATGTGCCCGCTTTTTCGGTCTACAACCATCATCCGGCTGTCTTCCCTTCTTTTGGTGGGGTTCTGTGCAATCAGGTTAAGGGGAAGGTCAAATTTGAATTGTGATAATTTCATGTGTCTACGCTTGTTTTTTGATAGCCACAGTCAGTTTTTCGTCCCCGTTGATAATACGGGAGGTACTAACTTCATGTTACGGCATGAATTTCAGAAGTCGGCAAAGGTAAGGTAACAGGAGGAATACACCAATTTACAATACATTATATTGCATAAATAATTAATATTTATACTAAGCCCGGAATGGCTGCGATTAGACTTTTGGTATAGTCCGATTCAGGGTTATGAAAAATTTGTTCAGCCGGGCCAGTTTCAACAATTTGACCCTTATGCATCACGGCTATTCTATCGCTGATATATTTCACAACCGAGAGATCGTGGGATATAAATACAATGGTAAAACCCATTTCTTTTTTCAGGTCGTTTAACAGGTTTAGTACCTGTGCCTGTACGCTAACATCCAGTGCTGACACACTTTCATCACAAATTAAAAATGAAGGATTGAGGGCTAATGCACGGGCAATTACTATACGTTGTCGCTGTCCACCACTGAATTCATGCGGATACCTGTAGTAATGTTCGGGTCTCAAATCCACTTTTTTCAGCAATTCTACCACTTTATCATACCGTTTTTGCCGGTTGGGTTCTATGCCATGAACCTGTAAAGGCTCGGCTATGGCTTCTCCTATCCGAATTCTGGGATTCAGCGAGGAATAAGGATCCTGAAAAATAATCTGCATATCCCTTCGTAAATGCCGGATGGTTGGTTTGTCTGCATTTAGTAAGTCGATGTCCTGATAGGTTATTGAACCGCCGGTTACCGGTATCAGGCGTAAAATTGCCCTTCCCAGGGTGGATTTGCCACAACCTGATTCGCCCACCAAACCGAGGGTTTCGCCTTCCCTGATGAATAAACTTACCCCATCAACAGCCTTTGTAAATTCCTTTGCCTTACCCAATAGGGTCTTTTTCCTGGGAAAATACACTGTAAGGTTATGGATCGACATCAATATCCTTTGCTGCTCCGAAAGCATGTGTAGTTGGGAATCCGAAGGGGAATAGAGAATTTTTGCTTCCAATTTTTTCTCGGTAATATTTCCCTCTTCATCTACTTCCATAAAATCGGTAACAACAGGAAGTCTCTCTCCAAATCTGTGTAACACGGGACGGCAGGCCAATAATGCTTTCGTGTAAGGATGTTCAGGCGTTTTAAAAAGTTGCTTAGACTCCTTTTGTTCAACAATTTTACCCTTGTATACTACGGCTACCCTGTCGGCTATTTCTGCCACCACACTCAGATCATGGGTAATAAAAATTACTGCCATTCTCAACTGTAACTGCAATTCTCTGATAAGTAACAGGATGCTTTTTTGTACGGTTACATCGAGGGCAGTGGTGGGCTCATCACATAATAGTAAATCGGGGTCACAACTCAGGGCCATGGCAATCATTACCCGCTGTTTCTGTCCGCCACTTAATTGGTGGGGATACCTTTTAAACAATTGATGCGGATCAGGTAGTCTTACTTTTTCAAATAATTGCAGGGTCCTTTCCATGGCTTCGGTTCCGGTACATTTTCTGTGCAGTTTTATGGCTTCCATTACCTGATTGCCACAATCGATTACCGGATTTAAAGAAGTCATGGGTTCCTGAAAAATCATGCCAATCCGGTTCCCCCTGATGGAACCTAATGCTGCAAGGTTTAAGCTAAGCATATCAACTTTTTGGGTTCCGTTGGTAAATAGTATTTCCCCCGATGTATAAATGGCGGGTGGGGATGCCAGTAATTGCAAAACCGAAAGGGCTGTAACAGATTTGCCTGACCCTGATTCCCCTACGATAGCCAGAATTTCCCCGGGGTTCACATATATATTAATATTATTTAATGCATGAGTGGTTTGCCCTGATTGTATAAAATCGACAGAAAGGTTTTTTATCTCGAGAAGGGGCTGATGCATATAAGTTTTACTACTGGATTTCCGTAAGAACAGTATTTACCTTGTGTTGACCCAACAATTTAAGTAGAAGGAAACACTTAGCGGATAATTTTTACACATTGCTATCTATATTGACGGTCATTCACTTAATTTTGCGCTCACAGTTGTTAGTTTGGCCTACTTTATCGGGCTTTGATTATAAAAAGTGCAATATGATCCGACAAACCTGGTGGAAGTGGCTTTGCTTTATATTACTCATGTACACCTGTTCTTATGGCTTTTTGGTTGCTGTACCCTCGCCTCCTGGGGTACCCTTGCAACAAACCATCCGAAACCTGTTTTTTCATGTGCCCATGTGGATAGCCATGATGGTTAGTTATACAGTATCCATTGTTTATGCTGTTAAATACCTGAGGAAAAATGATCCTGTTTATGATATTTATTCCACAGAGTTTGCAAGGACAGGCACAGTTTTGGGGATATTGGGATTAATAACCGGCATGATATGGGCCAATTACCAGTGGGGTAAAGCCTGGAGCGGGGACCCCAAGCAAAATGGAGCAGCCATTGCAGTACTTATCTATTTTGCTTATTTTGTATTGAAAGGGAGTTTGCAGGATGATGAAAAGCGTGCCAGGGTTGGTGCAGTATACAATATATTTGCTTATTTTATGCTTTTCCCAGCCATATGGATACTTCCCCGGCTGACGGAAAGCCTGCATCCCGGAGGACAGGGAAGCGAAGGCAATCCTGGTCTCAACCCAAAAGACACCACTAATGCCATGCGAAGTGTTATGTATCCGGCTTTTATAGCATGGACCTTATTGGGTGTCTGGATTTCTACCCTGCATGTTAGGTTGCAAATTATTCAATTAAAAAAATGGGCTAATGCGTAAAGTACAACCTTACTTTTTCATATTACTTTTTTCCCTCCTGGCAAATCTGGCTATTGCCCAGGCAGATAATACCCCACCCGTAGATATGATGCGCAGTAATGGCAAAATATGGGTAGTGGTGGCAGTCGTTATAACCATCCTTTTGGGTCTGTTTTTATATCTGGTCAGTTTAGATCGGAAAATAAAAAAAATGGAAAAAGAGGGTAAGGGATAACCAGGTAGCCAATTTGGGAAACCAGCTTTTTTAAATGGTCAAATTTTCATTGAAAGTATACATCCATTAACATCTAAAGATTCGCTAATGTCAAGTCAAAAACCCTATAGTTTTTTTCAAAGTGTAGAAAAAAGTTTTGATAAAGCCGCCAAATTTACCAAGTGGGAATCCGGGGTACTTGAGCAGATTAAGGCCTGTAACAGTATCTATAGTATGCGTTTTCCGGTAAAGATGGATGATGGTACCATTGAGGTAATAGAAGCCTACCGCGTGCAACACTCACAGCACAAATCTCCCTGCAAAGGAGGTATCCGTTTTAGCGAAGAAGTTAACCAGGATGAAGTTATGGCCCTGGCTTCCCTTATGACCTATAAGTGTGCCATAGTGAATGTTCCTTTTGGTGGCGCCAAAGGCGGTATAAAAATCAATCCCAGGGAACATAGTGTGTATGAACTGGAAAAAATTACCAGAAGGTACACCAGCGAACTGGTCAAGAAAAACTTTATCGGACCGGGCATTGATGTACCTGCACCTGATTATGGTACCGGGGAAAGGGAGATGGCATGGATTGTAGATACCTATACTTCTTTAAAACCCGGAGAAATTGATGCAGCCGGTTGTGTAACCGGAAAGCCCATTACACAGGGGGGCGTTAGGGGTAGAAAGGAAGCTACCGGTTTGGGTGTTTTTTATGGAGTGCGGGAAGTATGCAATATGGCTGATATTATGCAAGACCTTGGTCTTACAGTAGGGGTGGAAGGGAAGAGAGTAGTTGTTCAGGGTTTGGGTAATGTGGGTTACCACAGTGCCAAATTTTTCAGGGAACATGGTTCCATCGTTATTGGTATTGCAGAATACGAAGGAGCTATCTATAAGGCAGATGGCCTGAATGAAGAAGAAGTGTTCCTGCATCGCAAGGCAACAGGTTCTATTCTGAATTTCCCAGGCGCTACCAATCTTGCCAAAAGTACCGATGCCCTGGAACTGGAATGTGATATATTGATTCCTGCTGCACTGGAAAATGTAATCAATGGAGAAAATGCAGCAAGGATAAAGGCTAAAATTATTGGAGAGGCTGCCAACGGACCACTAACACCGGAAGCGGATGAGATGAATTCAGTGAACCCTTTACAACAAGTCCTAACATCGATGCGAACACTAACGAATAGCACCAGCAAGTGAAGCGTTCACTGTAACATGTGCAGCATCACCGGATGAAGTGCCTATTATGAATGATGTTTGATATGATCCAGCGATACAGCAAATGCGACCGAAATTAAAATTTTCAATATCGAGTGAGCCCATACAACCAAAGCTGGTGGTACGACGATAAAGGCGTTGAATAGTCATGGTGGTACAGTAAAGGAGAAAAATCTGAGGAACGAAATAGATGGCGAAAGAATCTACTGGTGTTAGTAGCACTAGTACATGATCCTAGTACCAAGCAACGGGTCACCAAAGCGATACGGCTTGGTCGAAAGAAAACAACCGATAAACGACCTAAAACACCCACAAAAGAATCAACGAACTACCGATATCGTCAGTACTCCAAAAACACCGCCCACAGAGTCGGCAACAAAACCGAGATCGGAAAGTATTGATAATGAATGATGACAAAATTCATCATCGACAAAGTCACCAACCATGGGACTGGCAAAATCAATATTGAAAACACCCAAAAAAACATCATCCAGCGAGAAAGATACCGGTGTTCAAAACATGAATATAGATGAATTAGTCACAGTCCAAGACGAAGTGGATGAAACAATCAATCCGCCATCGTTTCATCAAAAATCAAAATCATCTAAAAAAGATCACGCACCGCAAACTCCGAAACGTACTTATTCTAGCGATGACGAAGCACAGTTTCTCGTTGGTGATACAGCTGTCACTGTGTGGCAAGGATGATGCCGATGCGAAGACGATTGCCACAAAGAGTAGTCGTCGTAGTGATAGTTCACTTCGATCCAAGACACCAAAAAGGGAAGTACCCACCCAGCCGATGACAAAGTGACCGATATTGCAACATCGGAAATGAAATCAAAAGAATCCAAGAAATCTTCCAATACAAAAAGCCCGAAAACTCCAACGAAAGATAGCAGTAGCAAAAAGAAAAAGAGCGCTTCGGCAATTGACAAGGCTGACAACTCCAAAAGTCTAAGAAAGGAGAGTCATCCACGTCGAAGTCCAAAGAGAAACATCAATCAACGCGTGACACAAGCAGCGAAAAGCAATCGACAAGCAACAAGAAAAAATCGCTAGTACGACCAAAAAGCAAAAGCGACGAAATAGTACCAATACTATTATGGCGTCGGATGACAATGACGATGATGACAACAATAATAATAGTTCAATTCCGATCATTGGAAACAAATGGTTAGGAATCATTGACACCAATGAAATTACGTCAAATTCAAAAAAGGACACTAAGCCCAAAAGGCGGAACAGTTGTACCAGCATCGCATCATCGATCACAATGGAAACAATACTGCCATCTCCGATAACTGCATCCGCCGTCGCACTACCGGATGCATTTAGAGAAGCACTAGATGATGATGTACCACCGTGGGTCAAGGCTGCAATGCATATGATTGAACAATACCAAAAGAATAAGGATTTTGTACCGCCGGTGGATCCACTCGCAATGTTGCCAATATCATCGACGTCGGCACAACCTATAGAACCGCACATGAACACAATGGTTGATCTAAATACTTCTAG
>CAVVSL010000018.1:0-43262 GCA_963750825.1 uncultured Bacteroidota bacterium
CGTGCTGCAAGGAAATCAACGTTTCTTTGGACTGCTGTATATGTTCTGTAACTTTCATCGGTATTGTTTATGGACAGGGCTTAAAAGTCCTTTTTTATGTAAAACGGGTGCAATATACACCGATGTACTGATTAGAAAAACATGTGTTAAGATAACGCCCTGTTCAGGGTGGCAGGTACATAAACACTATTTTTGTGCAAACGAAACCCTTTGAGTATAACCATACATACCCGCGAACTTGTAAAAAGCTATAAAGGCAGAACAGTTGTTAACCATGTTTCTGTAGACGTACAACAGGGCGAAATAGTAGGGCTTCTCGGTCCCAATGGTGCGGGAAAGACCACTACTTTTTATATGGTGGTGGGACTGATCAAACCCGATGCGGGCAGTGTTTTCCTGAATGACCAGGACATCACCCGTTTGCCCATGTATAAGCGGGCCCAGATGGGTATTGGTTACCTGCCCCAGGAAGCCAGTGTTTTCCGTAAACTAAGTGTGGAAGATAATATCCTGGCTGTGCTGGAGATGACCAACCTTACTAAAAAGGAAAGGAACCATAAACTGGAAAGCCTGTTGGATGAATTCAACCTCCACCATGTAAGAAAAAACAACGGTGACAGTTTGAGTGGCGGTGAGCGAAGAAGAACAGAAATTGCCCGTGCATTAGCCGTTGACCCTAAATTCATTTTATTGGATGAGCCCTTTGCCGGGGTAGATCCGATTGCCGTGGAGGACATACAGGGCGTAGTGGCTAAATTGAAATACAAGAATATCGGCATCCTCATTACTGATCATAATGTAAATGAAACTTTGTCGATTTGTGACAGGGTTTATTTATTAATTGAAGGAAAAATCTTCAAACAGGGAACGGCAGAAGAACTGGCAGCCGATGAACATGTTAGAAGGTTGTACCTGGGAACCAATTTTAAACTCAGGCGCAAGGAATGGATTCTTGATATGGGCAAAGAACCCAAGCCTGAATTATAGCCAACCCTGTACTCCCCAAACACAGGTAAATATTCTGTTGCAAAAATAGAATACCCATTTTTCTGCCCATTTTGGGTTATTATGGCTTCCATTGCTTATTTTGGAGGTATAACTAACTGCTATATAGCCCGGAATGAAAATTCTCAGCCCTGCGATATCAAGACTGGCCCGCTTCAGGCATTGGCGGATTGAGCAATGGATAAACGACCCCGTTAATGCACAAAGAGAAGTTTTACAAGACCTGGTTACCCATGGTCAATACTCAGAGTTTGGGAGGAAATACGGGTTCAAGGAATTGTTCAATATCCGTAAATTCAAAGAACAGGTGCCTATTCAGGAGTATGAGGATATCCAGCCTTATATTGACCGTTTGATGCAGGGTGAAGAAAACCTGCTTTGGAATACACCCGTCAACTGGTTTGCCAAAAGCAGCGGCACCACCAACGACAAAAGCAAATTCATACCCATTACACAGGAGAGCCTGGAGGACTGCCATTTTCAGGCTGCTAAGGATGTTCTCACCCTTTATTACAGCCAACACACGGAAAGCGACCTCCTAACGGGTAAGGGCCTGGTCATCGGCGGCAGCCACCAGATTTCAAAAGTGAACGAAGAAATTCAATACGGCGACCTGAGTGCGGTATTGTTACAAAATACGCCCATGTGGGCCAATTGGATCAGGACACCGGATTTATCAATTGCCTTAATGGACGAATGGGAGAATAAGATAGAAATGCTGGCCCAGACTACCATACCCGAGGAAGTAACTTCTATTTCGGGCGTACCAACCTGGACAATGATCCTGATCAAACGAATTCTGGCCATTACCGGTAAAGCAACACTCAAAGAGGTTTGGCCAAACCTGGAATTGTACATACATGGTGGGGTTTCCTTCCTACCCTACCGGGACCAGTTTGCCAAATTGATTGGTGAAGGCTGCAGTTTTCTGGAAATGTACAATGCCAGTGAAGGTTTTTTTGCTGCACAGGACAGGCCTGAAGAAGAGGGTATGCTTCTCTTCCTGAACCATGGCATCTTTTATGAATTCATGCCAATAGAAGAATATGGCAAACCTGCACCCAAAACCATTGGTTTACAAGCAGTGGAAATAGGCAAACAATATGCCTTAGTCATCAGCACCAATGGTGGCTTATGGCGTTACCTGGTAGGCGATACTGTTCAGTTCACTTCTACCTGGCCTTTCAGGATAAAAGTAAGCGGGAGGCTGAAACAATTCATCAACGCTTTTGGAGAGGAGCTCATTTCTGACAATGCAGAAAAAGCCATTGATATTGCCTGTCGCAAAACCAATACCTCTGTTAATGATTATACTGCTGCCCCTGTTTATTTTAGCGACCATTCCAAAGGGGCGCATGAATGGCTGATAGAGTTCGAAAATGAACCGGAAAACAAAGAACAATTTGCTTATGAGCTCGACTGTGCGCTGAAATCACTTAATAGTGACTATGAAGCAAAACGCTACAAAGACATGGCCCTTACCTTGCCCATTGTTCATTCATTGAAAAAGGGCAGCTTTCACCAATGGTTAAAGAGTAAAGGGAAACTGGGCGGCCAGCATAAGATTCCCCGCCTTTGTAACAACCGTAAATACCTGGACGAAATTCTTGCCTTACTATCCACACCCACATCTATTCTATGAGTGAAGTATCTGAAAAAACCCTGCACAGGGAATTTGAACTGGAAAGGATGATTCTTTTCAGCGACGCCGTATTTGCCATTGCGATTACCCTGCTGATTATTGAAATAAAATTTCCTGAACTACCGGAGGAACATACAGGAACAACCGAATTATGGGTCCTGTTCAAGCCCACCATTCGTTCTTTTATAGGCTTCCTCGTCAGCTTCTTTTTTATAGGCGTCTCCTGGGCTGGGCACCTGAAAATGTTTCGCTACCTGAAAAGTTATGACAATGGCGTAATTTTCAGGAACCTGCTCAGTCTATTGTTCATCGTAATATTTCCTTTTGCTGCATCAGGACTTACTCATTTCAGACCCCTTTTCATTTTGCCGATTATTATTTACCTGGGTAATATCATGCTGGTGTTTCAATCCAACTTCCTGCTGGCTCATTATATATTCAAACAAAAACCATCATTATCCATTGCCGGTAATGAAGCGGAAAAAAAATATATCTACTTTGAAAAACTGGGGGCAGCCGTTGTATTGACAATGTCATTTTTTTTGGTACTGTTAACCGCCATACTTACCAATTATGCAATTATTGCAGTCAATTATACCTTCTATGGCATGGTCATACTTATGTTAACTTTCCGTATCTGGCTGAAACGGTATAAACCCAAAAAAGTTAATGGCTAAGGTTTCTTTGTACTGCTTTACTTATTTTTTGCAACGCTATAATAAGCTAATTCGTCAGGCTGAAAATTAAAAGCGAGGGGTATACACTTTTGCAATAAGCCATAGTTAATTGTACATTTGTTCCACCCAATTTGAAAAACATGAAACTACTTGAAGGAAAAGTATCTATTGTAACTGGCGCCGCACGTGGAATTGGTGCGGCCATTGCATTGCGCCTTGCAGAGCACGGAAGTGCTATCGCTTTTACCTATGTAAGCGACAGCAGTGCAGAAAAAGCGGCAGCACTGGAAGCCCGGTTACAGGCATTAGGTGTTAGGGCCAAAGCATACCAAAGCAATGCAGCCGATTTTGCCCAGTGTGAAACCATGGTGAATGAGGTGTTAGCCAGCTTTGGAAAAATTGATGTTTGTGTAAACAACGCAGGCATATCCAAAGACAACCTGTTATTACGGATGACCCCGGAACAATGGGATGAGGTAATGGATACCAACCTGAAAAGTGTTTTCAATATGACCAAACAGGTAATTCGACCCATGATGAAAGCAAAGAGTGGAAGCATCATTAATATGAGTTCCATTGTGGGCGTTCGTGGCAATGCCGGCCAGAGCAGTTATGCCGCAAGTAAGGCAGGCATTATTGGCTTTACCAAATCGGTGGCGTTGGAACTCGGCAGCCGGAATATCCGTTGCAATGCCATTGCTCCGGGTTTTATTGAAACAGATATGACCCATTACCTGAAAGATGGAGAAGGTGCTGCAGAGTTTCTCAAAAAAATTCCATTGGGCCGTTTTGGGAAGGCAGAAGAAATTGCGGATGCCACCCTGTTTTTGGCCAGTGATATGGGCGCTTATATAACCGGTCAGGTACTCAGTGCCTGCGGTGGACTCAACGTCTGATTAAATAACTAATTACGTAAAGGGGCATTATACATTTTTCAAAAAAATGGCATTTTGTTGAGAAAATATTTTTATTTAGGCGATAAAAATTTGTCATTTTACAGGAAATTAACTTTTCTTTATGCTTTTACTAACCTTCCATAGCCTTTACTGCTTTGGGTTTGGGGAGTATCGGGTTACTTATCGGTTCAACAAGAAACTGTACCGGCAATTACTTATTTTATTTTAATGTGAATACCTTTGCAGGCTCCATGAAAAAGCAACTCTGTACTCTTTTTTTATTACTGGTATTGGTTATACAGGTTCTCCCTATTCAACAAATGGGTAGGATGCTGTTTAGCAACCAGTTTACAGAGGAAATTCCCCATAATTTCAATCTGGATGATGATCTGGGCAAAATTATCCTGTTCAAAACAGACTACACTCCTTATACAAACCTGCTAACCGGAAACGGCTATTTCTTCATTTCTACGGAATTTGCGCACTTTTCTGATATAGTACCGCAGAATTTTTCTCATGAAATTCATGTGCCACCTCCCAACTGCCTGATAGCCTAAATTCGGTTGTCATTTATCTATTTTTACTTTATTTCCATCCTTATCATGAAAAAATATTTTCAGCATGCGGGCAGTGACCTGTCTGCATCAATTGTTGTGTTTCTGGTTGCCCTGCCACTTTGCCTGGGTATTGCTCTGGGCTCCGGAGCCCCGTTATTTTCCGGCCTTATTGCCGGTTTTGTAGGTGGTATAGTTGTGGGTTTGCTAAGCGGATCCCATTTAAGTGTGAGCGGACCCGCCGCAGGTTTAACGGCCATTGTAGTTATGGGCATTACCAAATTGCAGTTTTACGAAGCTTTTTTACTGGCGGTGGTCATCGGTGGCTGTATCCAACTAATACTGGGCTTTGTAAGGGCCGGTATAGTTGGTGACTACATTCCCAATTCCGTAATCAAGGGTATGCTGGCAGCCATCGGACTCATCCTCATACTCAAACAATTTCCACACCTGGTAGGTTATGACAAAGACTTTGAAGGAGACCAGTCATTTTCACAGTCTGACCATGAAAATACTTTTTCTGGTATTTACAGTGCTATTGAATATATCACCCCCACCGCCCTTTTAATCGGCGGGATTTCCTTATTCCTCATTTTTATTTGGGAAAGGAAGTTCATCAAGCACAATAATGTACTGAACAAAGTACCCGGCCCGCTGGTAGTGGTGGTTATCGGCACACTCATCAACGAGTATTTTAAAGCGCAGAATCCGGCCTATGCATTGGAAGCCAAACACCTGGTGGTTTTACCTATCGCCGAAGACGTCAACTCCTTCATTTCCTTTTTTACTTTCCCGGATATCAGGTACCTGAATAACCCGGATGTATGGATAACCGGTCTTACCATTGCCATTGTTGCCAGCCTGGAAACCTTACTGGGAATTGAAGCGGTTGACAAACTGGACCCCCTGAAAAGGGTCACACCCCCTAACCGGGAATTAAAAGCGCAGGGAATCGGAAATATGTTATCCGGCTTAATCGGGGGAATACCCATTACTTCTGTAGTGGTGAGAAGTTCCGCCAACGTTTCTTCCGGAGGCAAAACAAAAGCGTCAACCATACTGCACGGTATTTTATTATTAACCAGTGTAATGTTCATTCCCAAAATTCTCAACCTTATCCCCCTAAGTGCATTGGCAGCAGTTTTGATTTATACTGGTTATAAACTGGCCAAAGTCTCCTTGTTCAGGGAGTTCTTCAAAAAAGGCTGGGACCAGTTTATGCCATTTGTCATAACGGTTTTGGCTATCTTGCTAACAGACCTGCTGATTGGTATCATAATCGGTATTTTTGTAGGCCTGTTTTTCATGGTGAGAAGTAATTTCAGGTCTTCTGTGTTGATAGTTAACGACCATAATAATTTTCTTATTCGTTTCCGGAAAGATGTATCCTTCCTGAACAAACCTATCATCAAGAAAAAACTGGAAGATGTTCCTAAGGATGCCTTTGTACTGATAGATGCCACCCGTGCTGATTTTATAGATAAGGATGTAATTGAAGAGATAAATAATTTCCTCTGTCACGCCCATCTGAAAAATATCAGGGTAGAAATAAAGCGAAGTAATAACAACCCCATGCACCAATTATTTAACGACCCAAAACCAATTGAATCATGAGAACATACGAAAAACTATTATTGGAAAACAAGGCCTGGGCCAAAGAAAAAGTAGCGGATGATAAAGAATACTTCAACCGGCTTGCTCATTTACAAACCCCCGAATTTCTGTGGATTGGCTGCAGCGACAGCCGGGTACCGGCTAATGAAATCACCAATACCCAGCCGGGCGAAATTTTTGTTCACCGAAACGTTGCCAACCTGGTCATCCATACCGATGTAAATCTTTTAAGCGTATTGGATTATGCAGTGAACCACCTGAAAGTGAAACACGTAATTGTTTGCGGACATTATGGTTGCGGTGGGGTAAAAGCTGCTATGACCAACCATGATTTTAAACAGGTTTTAAATATGTGGCTTCGCAACATAAAGGATGTGTACAAACTTCATCATGAAGAACTGGAAACCATTACCAATGAAGAAAATAAATTCGACCGGCTTGTAGAATTGAATGTATGTGAGCAGGTTTTACACCTGGCGAAAACCTCCATCATACAAAGGGCATGGAAAAATGATAACCAACCTGACCTGCATGGGTGGGTGTACGGATTAAAAGATGGCATCATTAATCCGGTTTTTGAAATGAAAGCCGGTACCGAAATAGATCCCTTATATACTTATGATGACCTCTAATCGTTAAACCTGCTTCAAAAAAAGCCGTGAGTCAACAGTTGGCATTCCCCCTGTTGATTTGCGGCTTTTCAGTTCTCTTGAGGCTTATTATTTTAGCAAAGGCTATACAGTCTTATCCCGCCTGGGTTCCTTGAATTTGGCAATAAACTTTCGGCTATGCTCACTTAATATCAACCGGCCACTGATGGCGGCTCTTTGTTTGAGTAATTCATCCCAGCCTTCGGCATTTTTCCAGAGTACTTTCTTTATTTCATGCATGGCATCAGGATTTGAATGAGAGAGGCTGGTAGACAATCGGATAATAGAATCATCCATTCCTGAAACATCTGCATGCAGTTCCGCAAACAGTCCCTTACGCCTGGCCCAATCAGCAGACCGCCACATGGCTGCATCAATGCTTAATTGCGAAAAGGCAGAAAGTCCGATTTTTCTTTCCACAGCAGGGCCTACTACAAAAGGCCCGATACCTACTGCCAGTTCACTCAACTTAATATCTGCCCCTTCTGCTGCAATCGCATAATCGGCAGCAGCAACCAGTCCTACGCCCCCTCCGATACACTTCCCCTGGACCCTTGCAATAATCAATTGCGGCACTTTGCGCATGGCATTAATGACATTGGCAAAGCCATTAAAAAAATGTATCCCTTCTTCTTCTGTTTTGATAGAAGCCAGTTCATCAAAAGAAGCTCCAGCACAAAAAACACGGTCTCCGGCAGATTTAAGGATGATTACTTTTGTGGCAGGATCCAGTCCCTCACTATGAATATCCTTTGCCAGCGCTTCCAGTATTTTCCCGGGAAGCGAGTTACTCTGGGGATGAAAGAATTCAATAGTTGCAATGCCATGCTCCCTTTCAACTTTTACATATCCGTCTTTAATCTCTTCAATCATACAATCGCATTAATACTTTGCAAATAAGTGGTTATTGAAAATCGGGAAAGGTCCTTTCGTGTGTAATGACACGTTAAAGTTAATCAAAATGCCGTTTCGGTTTGGGGTATTTATATTTTCATTCCTGATAAAAGTGAAATTCTTTCTCAGGTTAGTCAAATATTATCTCTCTCACAAACTGGTATGCCTATTCGTGCACCCTTAATTTGTGAAAAGTTACTGCGTAGCAGTTATTTGTATAGAATATAAAAAACGGTTCTGCCTGTGCAACATTTATTAACGAATATTCACCTGGTTGTTACCTGCATCATCCTGTACACTTATTACCTCATCTTTTATTTCACTTTCTGTTTCCAATAGTTGGACTGCGTTTGAAACAAACCCTTAACTTTAAACTTGTTACTATTTTAATCATTCCAATTTTTATTATGTCTATACAAAGAAGGGATTTCCTCCAATTGACGGCGCTCACTGCCGCAACAGGCGTGGTTACGGCTTTCGGTTCCTGTAATACCGGGAATACAAACAATAAAGATGCCGCCACTGCCACCGGCCTTACATCCATGGTAAAAGATGTGGTCCCCATTTCTGTAAAAGAGCGGGAGGCCAGAATTGAAAAGGCACAACGTTTACTGGTAAACAATAAGATGGAAGCCCTGGTACTGGATTCGGGTACTTCGCTTAATTATTTTACCGGAATTAGTTGGGGGAGCAGTGAGCGAAGCACGCTGGCCATTATTCCTGCCCGGGGTGAAGTAAAATACATTTGTCCGGGTTTTGAAGAAGACCGATTGCGCGAGCTGATAAAAATAGGTAAGGATGTTTATGTTTGGCAGGAAGACGAAAGTCCTTTTAAACTAGCCGCTACAGTGCTTGGAGAGGCCGGTATCCGAACAGGGGCAGTGGGCATGGAAGAAAGGCTTCGTTTCTTCATTTTTGATGGAATACGCAAAGAAGCTGCCCATCTAAATTTTGTCAGTGGCGATCCGGTAAGCAGGTATTGCCGCATGTTTAAGTCACCCGCAGAAATAGCCCTGTTGCAGAAAGCCAATGATATTACCCTGGCAGCGTTGAAATATGCCTCCGCCCACCTGGAAGAGGGTATGGCGCCATCAGATTTTATTGCTATTGTTAGTAAGGCCCATAAAGACATGGGTGTATCCGGCGGTGGCATGGTCAATTTTGCAGAAGCTTCAGCCCTGCCGCATGGAAGTGTGAAACCACAAAAATTAAAGAAGGGAGATATTGTACTCATGGATTGCGGATGCAGCGTGCAGGGCTACGCCTCAGATATTAGCCGAACCCTCGTTTTTGGTGAAACACCTACCAAAAGACAAAGAGAAATATGGGACCTGCAAAAAAAATCACAGGCAGCCGGTTTTGCAGCGGCACAGTTAGGGGCTCCCTGTGAAAATGTAGATATAGCGGCAAGGAAAGTAATCACTGATGCAGGCTTCGGCCCCGGGTATAAACTGCCCGGACTACCTCACCGCACCGGTCATGGTATCGGCATGGATGGTCATGAGTGGGGTAATATGGTATTAGGCAATAAAGAGCTATTGCAACCCGGCATGTGTTTCAGTGTAGAGCCTACCGTATCCATCCCCGGTGAATTTGGCGCACGACTCGAAGACTGTGCCTACATGACAGAACAGGGTGTAAAATGGTTTACCGTACCCAGTGAAAGTATTGAGAAACCTTTTTGAGAAGGGTATGCGAGTTTATTAGTTAGCTGTCAGGAAAGATGATAACCGGCTATTGCTTTAATTTCTCCAGCGCCGCTTCCAGATTGGTAAACACATTAGGTATGTCTTCTTCTTTGCTGTTGCCTACACTTAACCGGTACCAGGCACTTTGGCTGCCGGCACCAAAAGCACTGAAGGGTACTATGGCAAGTTTGGCTTCACCGAGGATATAGGCGGTAACGTCTGACTGTGTGTTT
Organism: uncultured Bacteroidota bacterium; assembly: GCA_963750825.1. GTDB lineage: Bacteria > Bacteroidota > Bacteroidia > Chitinophagales > Chitinophagaceae > Sediminibacterium. Next base: position 9,854 of record CAVVSL010000018.1, read on the forward strand.
AATAATTGCCCCTCTGCGGTGGTTTTACCGACCAAATCTATCTTAACCGTTAAATAAATGGCTGCCTGAGGAGCCACTGCATCAACGGAATACCCCTTTTCTTTCAAACGGATAAAGCCATCATAAAATCCATTCAATCGCAATTCAATTTCTCCTTTGAATTCAGTAAGGAATTGGGCAATGGCTTCTTTCTGCAGCAGGTATTTGGCAACTGCTTTCTGCTCTGCCATCGGAGCCCAGGCACCTATATGGCTTAACAGGGCTTTCATCTTGGCAATAACCGTCTCTGGTCCCAATGCCCAGCCCACCCTGACTCCAGTGGCAGCAAATAATTTTGAAATACCATCTATGAAAATGGTATAAGGTTTCATTTCCGGGTTAAGTGAAATGGGGTTGTGGTGTACCGTATTTCCGAAAGTGAGTATCCCATACATCTGGTCGAAAAGAAGGTAACATTTTTTAGTCCCCTCAGCCCTGCTGCGGTTTTCTTCCAGGATCATATCACCTATTTCTGTCAGGGCTTTTTTAGTTAAAGTGGTACCCGTAGGATTTTGGGGTGTACAAAGACAAACCAGTGTAGCATCTTTGATGTTCCTTCGGATATCTTCCGGATCGGGCATGAAATCATTTTCCAGAGAACATTCTATAACACAGTGTTCTCCTTCGTTCATGTGTACATAATGGTTATTGTTCCAGGAGGGTACGCCATAAATAACTTTGTCACCCTTATCCACGATGGCTTTAAAAACAGTATAGATCAATGGCCTTCCGCCTGAGGCTATCTGTATTTCACTGGGTGCATAGTCAATGCCCTGCCAGTCTTTGATAAAAGCACTAACTGATTTGCGGAGGTCAAGCACCCCTTCTGCAGCGGGATAATTGGTATGGCGCTGCCGGTAGGAATCAATGATGAGGGCTTCGAGTTCTGCGGGAATAGGAAATACATTGGGATCAAAATCTCCGATCGTAAAATTGTATATTTTTTCGCCATTGCGGATGCGTTCACTGATCATGTTTCCGAGTTTCACGATCTCACTTCCTATCAGGGTTTCGGCCAGTTGACTTAGTTTGGGTTGACTCATGGTTTGGATTCCGTTTGTGTTCTGCAAAAATACGGGTTTGTGCATGGGCTTGGGTCATAGGGAAAAAGATGGGTGATTTTTGACGGAAATATGACACTGTTGTGGGTGATAACACCCACAACGGCGACACCCACAACGGCGACACCCACAACGGCGACACCCACAACGGCGACACCCACAACGGCGACACCCACAACGGCGACACCCACAACGGCGACACCCACAACGGCGACACCCACAACGGCGTCACACACAACGGCGACACACACAACGGCGACACACACAACGGCGACACACACAACGGCGATACACACAACGGCGACACACACAACGGCGACACCCACAACGGCGACACCCACAACGGCGACACTCACAACGGCGACACCCACAACGGCGACACACAACGGCGACACACACAACGGCGACACACACAACGGCGACACCCACAACGGCGACACACACAACGGCGACACACACAACGGCGACACCCACAACGGCGACACACACAACGGCGACACCCACAACGGCGACACACACAACGGCGACACCCACAACGGCGACACACACAACGGCGACACACACAACGGCGACACACACAACGGCGACACACACAACGGCGACACACACAACGGCGACGCTCACAACGGCGACACACACAACGGCGACACACGCAACGGCGACACTCACAACGGCGATACACGCATCGGCGACACTCACAACGGCGACACCCACAACGGCGACACACACAACGGCGACATCCACATCGGCGACACCCACAACGGCGACACACACAACGGCAACACACGCAACGGCGACACACACATCGGCGACACCCGCAACGGCGACACACACATCGGCGACACCCGCTACACGGCGACACACACAACGGTGACACACACAACGGTGACATCCACAATGGCGATACACACAACGATGGCAAAAAAAAATCACGGCTATGAGGGGCCGTGATTTTTATAGGGTAATTAGCTGCTTATTACTTTATTCCAAATCCTTATAATCCTTAAACAACTTCACAGGTGTACTCTCTGCCAGTGAACGGTATGACTTCCATATGCCGTCGAAAAAGTTATTGGCTTTTTTCAATACTTCTGACACCATATTCTCCGCATCCACCATCAGTCTTTCTTCCTGGGCACCGGGTACTGTCCGCTTACTCATTACATAGTAACGGGCTTCTCCCAATACACTGTTTACGGTTACCTGGGGTACATTACCATAGCCCTGCTTTTCCTGCGGTTTGCCATTCAGTACTTCGCGAATGGCTTTGATGCTATCGAGCATGGCTTTACCGGTTTTGCGAAGTGTATCAGCCTGTTTTTTATCCATATCGGGCAGGTCAGCTTCTATTTTTTTCACAATTTCTTCGGCTTCCGTTAAGCGGTCTGTGAGGTCTACAATTTTCAGGGAGCTTTTATCCAGTCTTGTACTGGCTTTGCGGATGGCATCCCTAATCTCCTTGCTGGTAGGCGCTTTGGGGTCGTCATTTACGGTTACCATAGTACTGTCTTTGATCTCTTTGCCCAGACTGAATACAACTTTATACGTTCCCGGATCAACGGGTAATCCGCCGGGTTCGTAATTGCCGCCGCCACCACCAAATCTTCCACCACCGCCGCCTCTGCGGCCACCGGCGGGCTGACGAATGCCTTTTCCTTCCATACCCCAGTAATAACGGTTAAAGCCGGTATCCACCTTGGTTTTAAGCATGCGTACCTGGTTATTAGCCGCATCAAAAATGCGCATGACAATAGTATCAGCAATTTTATTCTTTCCGGTATCTGCTTTTGTCTTGTTTACATAAAAGCTTAAAGCAGCGCCATTTTTCCGGTTCTCTCCTTCATAGGTGCCATACGTGCTGTATTCGATACCACTCGCATTTTTAATATTGGCCTGGTATGCCTGCGGGGTTGCAAAAGCGGTCAGCTTTCGCGTCAGCATTTGTCCCTTATTGGCAGCGAGTGCTCGCAGAGGGCGTATATCATCCAGTATCCAAATGGCCCGACCGAAAGTGGCGATAACCAGGTCGGCTTCCCGCTCCTGAATCACCATATCATAAGTAGAAACAGAAGGATAGTCATTCTTAAACTGCTGGAAATTGCTGCCATTATCGAAACTAATCCATAAGCCCTGTTCCGTTCCCACAAAAATAAGATTGGGTTCTGTAGGGTCCTGTACCAGACAAAGTGCATAGCCGGTTACCTTTTTTTCATCTACCAGTCTTGTCCATGTTTTACCAAAATCGGTTGTCCTGAAAATATAAGGTTTGCCATCACCACGCCGATAATCATTGACTACTACAAAGGCTTCCGCAGCATTATGCTTCGAAGCCCTGATCTGTGGTATCCAGGCACCCATGGGCATTCCGGGGATTTTACCACGGAAACTGGTCCAGCTTTTACCACCATCAGTTGTGAGCTGCACATTACCATCATCGGTACCTACCCAGATTACTCCCTGTTGTTTGGAAGAGGGTTCGATGGCCAGTATGGTACAGAAGTTTTCTGCACCGGTAATGTCGATAGAGATTCCGCCATTATTGCTTTGGTCAATCTTGGCACTGTCATTGGTGGTCAGATCCGGTGAAATGATTTCCCATGATGCGCCTTTGTTTGTACTCTTATTCACAAACTGGCTGCCATAATAAATGGTGGCCTTGTCAAAAGGATCTTGAGCCATGGCTGCATTCCAGTTAAAACGCTGGCGGGTAGCCAGGTCAGGCCGGGGAGGTCGTATGCTCCAGTCCTCGCCGGTAGCCATATTATAACGGCCTACACCACCGCCCTGGCTCATGGAGTATATCCAGTTGGGGTCTTCGGGATCGGGTAATACATCAAAGCCATCTCCCCCATTTACACTCTGCCAGTAAGCATTGCGGATACCACTCCTTATCCATACATAAGCAGGCCCATGCCAACTGCCATTGTCCTGCAGACCACCCATTACATTATAGGGTAACTGGTTATCGGCATTGATATGGTAAAACTGACCCAGTGGTAGTTTCTCATCAAACTGCCAGGTGCGGCCACGGTCGCGGGAAATACCGATACCGCCGTCGTTACCATCGATGATGAAATTGGCATCCCTGGGGTTAATCCACCAGGCATGGTGATCGGGGTGAATGCCGCTATAGGGAATCACATTTTTAAAATTTTTACCGCCATCCTCACTAACACTGATCATCTGGTTAATATTGTATAACCTGTTTTCATTTTTGGGGTCAACTGAAATGTCCTGGAAGTAGAAAGCCCTACTGGTAACCACAGAGGGGTCACTGTTGATGAGTTCCCATTTCATACCACCATCGTCTGAACGGTATAAACCATTTTTCGTGCTTTCTACCATCGCATAAATGCGGTTAGGATCGCTCCGGCTGATTGAGATACCGATTCGGCCATAGATGCCATCGGGAAGTCCTTCTTCTTTTCCCAACTTCTTGAAGTTTTTACCACCATCGTAAGTAACATATAAGCCACTTCCATTACCACCTCCTTGTAAACTCCAGGGAGTGCGGCGGTGCTGGTACATATTCACCAGTATTTTATTGGGATTGGAGGGATCCATCACCATATCACCCACACCGGAACTGTCGTTGGTGTGCAGGATCAGTTTCCAGGTCCCACCACCATCCGTGGTTTTGTAAACGCCTCTTTCGGGATGGTCAGCAAATGGATTGCCCATTACACCGGCATACACCACATCAGGGTTATTGGGGTCGATAATGATGCGATGGATATTGCGTGTTTTCTCCAGACCCATACACTTCCAGGTTTTGCCGCCATCCAGGGTTTTATATATGCCCTCACCCAGACTTACTGAGTTTCTGGGATTTCCTTCACCCGTTCCTGCCCAAACCACGCTGGGATTACTTTGTGTAATGGCAACAGATCCAATATTCAGGATTGGCTGTTCATCAAATACGGGTGTCCAGGATCCGCCGCCGTTATCAGATTTCCATACACCGCCGCTGGCTGTGCCCAGGAAAATATGATCGGGATTGTTCCATTCTGCATCAATAGAAGTAACCCGGCCACTCATTCCGGCGGGGCCGATATTGCGGGGTTTAAAATTTTTAAACTGTTTGGAAAGATCAACCTGTTGCGCTTTTACACCCATTACGGATGCCAGCAACAAGGAACATAAGAGTAGTTTTCTCATAGTCAATATAGTTTGGGGGCAGGAATTTCTGAAATAATCTGGCAACTGCCAAAAGAGAAGTATAAACGGCTGGAATTATTCAGTAAAATCGATTCAATTAACAGATAAAATAGGCGCTTACATACATTACCCTATGGCTTTGTCTATTTATCCCTTATATTTATCACAGACCCCAATGCTACAAGAATCCTCCGGTAAATATTTCAATGGCAGTCCCAGGCAAATTGGTCTGTATGCAGCCATTGCTGCTTTTCTCGCGTATACTATGATATTTGGTTTTAGAAAATCATTTACGGTTTGCACTTTTGACGGGATGCGTTTTTTTGGCCTTAGCTACAAAATAATTCTGGTACTGAGCCAAATGATTGGATACCTGCTCGCTAAATTCTATGGCATCCGCTTCATTGCAGAGTTACAGCGGATGGGCAGGTATAAGATTATTGGCTTGCTGGTAGGCATTGCCTGGCTTGCCTGGTTATTTTTTGCCTTTGTGCCTCCCCCTTATAATGCTGTGTTTCTTTTCATCAACGGGTTTCCGCTGGGCATGTTATGGGGCGTGGTTTTCTCTTATATAGAAGGAAGAAGGACAACCGATTTTATAGGTGCCTCTCTTGCGGTAAGTTTTATTTTCTCTTCTGGTTTTGTAAAAACGGTCGGTGGCTGGTTGTTACTTTCTTTTCACCTGTCAGAATTCTGGGTGCCTTTCGTAACCGGATTGGTGTTTGCTTTACCCTTAGTGGTCTTTGTCTGGTTGCTGGAAAAAATACCCCCACCCGATGCAGATGATATTGCGGCCAGGATGAACCGTGTTCCTATGCTGGCAGCCGACAGAAAGAAATTTCTGAAACGCTTTCTGCCGGGGTTGGTTGCTGTGGTACTGGTATATGGCTTTGCTACGGTGTTCAGGGACATCCGCGACAATTTCAGTGCCGATATGTGGAAGGAATTGGGTTACGGTAACCAGCCCGCCATATTTTCTCAAACAGAAACACCCATAACCCTGGTAATACTCCTGCTGATTGGCAGCATGGTGCTTATCAAAAATAGTTACCGTGCCCTGATGGTGGCGCATGTATTCATCGGAATCGGATTTGTACTGGCCGGCATCTGTACCTATTTCTTTTTGCTGGGTAAAATGGACCCTGTGTGGTGGATGACAGCGGTTGGACTGGGTCTTTATATGGTGTATATACCCTTTAATTCTGTTTTTTTTGAACGGCTGATTGCGGCTTTCCGTTTCACGGGTAATGTAGGGTTCCTTATCTATATCGCCGACTCTTTCGGATACCTGGGAAGTGTGGGCGTATTGCTTAGTAAAGAAATTTTCAGGGTAAAGCTGAACTGGGTGAATTTTTTTTCCAACAGTGTAATCATATTATCATTTGCCGGAGTAGCCATCACCATTTTTTCTGCAATTTATTTTATCAATAAACATCGGCAGGGATCTTTTCAGGAGCCCGCCTAAAATCAAATACATGCCGGAAAGTTTTCTATTACCTGTTTCCTACAGGGGGGAAGAGCGGGAATACCCGGCGGAATTGCTGGTTATGGGTTATACCCATAAAATAAGGGTCACAATAGGAGACATGCGCCTGCTATTTGAACCCGATGAAGAAAGGTTTTACAGGGCAGTGACGGAACCTGCCCGTACAGAAAAACCAACTGAAGTGGAGTCAGGACTTTTACAAGCCATTAGTGAGACCTTGCATGAATTGTTTACCTGAGGGCTTATTCAGCGAAGGTTGTATGGGCAAAGTTGTGAAGGGATAAAAAAATATCCTTTCACAACTTGCTGAAAACTGGTATTCCTATCCTTTGGCTTTATTGTCAGCATCATATTTTTTTTCTGCGTCTTTGGCTTTTTCAAAGTCGAGAACAACCCCATTGATACAATAACGCAATCCTGTTGGAGGAGGGCCGTCTTCAAAAACATGGCCAAGGTGTGATTTGCACCTGCCACATTCCACCTCGGTCCTTGACATACCCAGGGTATTATCAGGTAAGTAAATGATGGAATTTTTACTGATGGGCTCATAGAAACTGGGCCAGCCACATCCGCTTTCAAATTTGGCATCGCTCTTGAAAAGGGGATTGCCACAAGCCGCACAATAAAAAGTGCCCACATCTTTCAAGGTCTCAAAAGGGCTGGTAAAAGGACGCTCTGTTCCTTTTTGTCGCGCAATCCGGTATACTTCGGGAGAAAGGATGTTTTTCCATTCATCCTCCTTCATAATTACCCGGTTACTGTCGGAACGGGAATATACAGGGTTGTTTTTTTTAGGGTTTGTATCCATATTATTAGGGTTCTTTTGATTGTTTTGGGCAAAACAGCCGGTAAACAGGGCTGAAAAAAGTAAAACAGAAGCAAATTTATTCATATTCAATATTATTTAACTATTTATTTTTTAGACCAACTTGAGCATTTTGTGTTCAACATTTGGACGAACTACATACTTATTACCTTACGTTTTACACTTTTCAAAGGTTTTAGTATCCTGTTAAATGTTTTTTAAAGTGCAGGCCTTATATTTGCCACTCACGTAAGGCAAGCAAATACATGTTTAATATTATTCTGTTTGGCCCTCCGGGCAGCGGGAAAGGTACGCAAAGTGAAAAGCTTATCGAGGCTTACGGGTTAATTCATTTATCTACGGGGGAACTATTGCGCAGGGAGATTGCAGCCAAAACCCCATTGGGAATGGAAGCAAAAAGCATCATGGACAAAGGTCACCTGGTACCTGATGAGGTGGTGGTGGGGATGATTAGTTCTGCTCTGGATGCTAATCCCAATGCCAAGGGTTTTTTATTTGATGGTTTTCCCAGAACCAGGGCCCAGAGCCAGTCGCTTGATAAATTACTGAAACTGAAGAATGCGGAAATAGGGGTTGTGCTGGCACTGGTAGTTAGTGAGGAAGAACTGGTATCCCGTTTATTGACACGGGGATTGACCAGTGGCAGAAGCGATGACAACAATGAATCCGTGATCAAAGCCAGGATTCATGAATACCATGCCAAAACTTCCGTGGTGGCAGACTATTACCGGCAATTCAATAAGGTAGTGACTGTGAAGGGCGAGGGTAGTGTGGATGAAATATTTATGCTTCTTTGCAGCGAAATAGATAAAAGGCTGTCCTCTTTAGTTAAGTAAACTCTTTTACAACCAACAACCAACTGTGATCCCGTCTTCTTTGCATGACGGGATTTTTTTATTCCCCCACCTGCCATTCACATCTTATCCATTCTGTACCTTGGGTTTCTGTTATCTTTAATCTCTAAATTAATCTCCATGCTCACCGAAAAGGAAAGTTTTTTACAGAACGATTATGTTCCTCTCTTGCAAAAACTGACACCCGGCCATAAAGCAGTCTGGGGTAAAATGGACGGTCAGCAAATGGTGGAACACATGCGGGATGTTTTCAAAGTGGCCAATGGTAAGATTATATTACCCCTCATGAATACTGATCCTGATAAGTTGGAGAAAGCAAGGGCCTTTATCCTGTCTGACCTGCCTTTCAGAGAAAATACAAAAGTGCCTGTTATGCCGGAAGAGCCCCGGCCGCATAAATACACCAGTCTGGAAGAAGCCATCCAAAAAATGGAACCGGAACTGAAGGCTGTTTTTACTGTGTATGCAAATAATCCCGGGCATACAACCTTTAATCCTATGTTTGGTCCTTTGTCCTATGAACAACAGGTCCATTTATTGTACAAACATGCTATGCACCACCTCCGCCAGTTTGGTATGGTAGATTAACAGTCCCGCCCGCATTTATAAACCTACCAATCGTTAGCTTTGCTGGCAGAAAAGCAACTTTTATGGTTATTTTAGAAAATTATATTCACGGCAGTTGGGTAAAGGGTGATGGAGAGGGACAATTATTGTACAATGCTGTAACCGGTGACCCTATTGCCAGCGCTACCACCAGCGGTCTTGATTTTGGTGCCATTCTTGACCATGCACGAAAAAAAGGGAATCCCGCTCTTCGCAAAATGAGTTTTCATGAACGGGGCCTGATGTTGAAAGCCCTGGCACTTCACCTGCGCGAGCACCTTGCCAAATTTTACCAGGTGAGTTACCAGACCGGCGCCACCAAGGCGGATAGTTGGGTGGATATTGAGGGTGGTATTGGCAACCTGTTTTCTTATGCATCACTGCGCCGTAAATTTCCGGATACCCCTTTTTGTTTGGATGGAGAACACCACCCCCTGGGGAAGGCCAATACTTTTATGGGTCACCACCTGCTAATACCCAAAGAAGGCGTGGCTGTGCACATCAATGCCTTTAATTTTCCGGTTTGGGGCATGTTGGAAAAAATTGCGGTAAACCTGCTTGCAGGTGTTCCCGCAGTGGTAAAGCCGGCAACCGTTACTTCCTACCTCACCGAAGCAGTGATGAAGGAAATAGTAGCATCCGGTATTTTACCAGAGGGCTCCCTTCAATTAATATGTGGCAGTGCAGGAGACTTACTGGATCATGTGGGGTCGCAGGATATCGTTACGTTTACGGGTTCTGCTACTACCGGTTTGTTATTGAAGTCGGGTAAAAGAATCCTGGAAGAAAATGTACCCTTTACCATGGAAGCAGACTCACTCAACTGTATTGTATTGGGAGAAGATGTTCAGCCCGGCATGCCCGAATGGGATCTTTTTATCAAGGAAGTACGAAGGGAGATGACCACCAAGTGCGGACAGAAATGTACCGCCATCCGGAGGATATTTGTTCCTGACAATAAACTGGAAGACGTACAAATGGCATTAAGCAAAGCCCTGTCGCAAACTGTGATTGGTAATCCCCTGAACGAAAAAGTACGCATGGGCTCTCTAGCCGGAGAAACACAGCGAAAGGAAGTGAGGGCCCAGGTACAGAAATTACTCGCCTCTTCTCAAATCATATATGGCTCATTAGACAGCGTAGAACTGGTAGATGCTGATATGCATAAGGGCGCCTTCATGAGTCCCCTATTGTTGTTAAACCAAAGCCCGCTTAATTCTGCTGAAGTACATGAGGTAGAAGCCTTTGGACCTGTTTCCACACTGATGCCTTACCATTCCCAGGAGGAGGCTATTATGCTCTCTAAAATGGGAAAGGGTTCACTGGTAAGCAGTATTGTAACGGCAGATAAAAACATTGCAAAAGCCTATGTACTGGGAGCAGGCATGTATCATGGACGGATACTGGTGTTGAATGAAGCTTGTGGAAAAGAGAATACTGGCCACGGATCTCCGCTTCCGTTGCTGGTGCATGGCGGGCCCGGACGCGCAGGAGGAGGCGAAGAAATGGGGGGCATCAGGGGTGTAAAACATTATATGCAAAGGGTAGCCGTACAGGGCTCACCAGATATGCTTACCGCCATCAGTAACGTTTACCAACCCGGGGCTTCCGGTATTACAGGAGGCATACATCCGTTTAAAAAGTATTTTGACGAATTGCAAATAAGTGACCAGATCATCACTGAAAAAAGGCTTATTACCTCCGAAGACATCAACTGTTTTGCCGACCTGAGCGGGGATCATTTCTATGCACACCTTACCAGTACTGATTTTACAGGTACCATGTTTAACCAACAGGTGGCACATGGTTATTTTATCATGAGCGCTGCTGCGGGATTGTTTGTAGACAGTTATGAAAAGAATCCGGTTTTGCTGAACTATGGTATTGATGAACTTCGGTTTACGAAACCAGTATATCCGGGTGCTGAAATCCATATCCGCTTTACCTGTAAAGAAAAAATAAGGCAGGAGAAAAGGGAAGATGAGGACTTTGCCAAAGGAATTGTAAAATGGCTGGTGGAAATGATTGATGAAACGGAGGAACTGGTGGGTATCGCTACCATACTCACCATGGTAAAAATAAAATAAATGCCAGTACCATTCAGGCGCTGCTTCGCTTGTAACAAGCTTGTTGATATATTGCTCCAGCTTTGGTAAGGCTGAAGAAAATCAGTTTTTGTTACAGATAAATACAAAGGGCTTTCTTACACGCTCACTGAGGATTCTTTGCATCAGGTGGGGTTTGCTGATGATTTTTAATCGATTGACATCGAGGATTTCATTGGCGGAGCAGAATGTCTGCCAATTTTCGGTATGGTATAGAATAGTATGCAGCAGTGCCAGTTGTCTTTCCTGTTGCTCGGGGCTCAGGTGGTTAGCATTAGACAGTACCAGTAAATCCCTGTTTGCCGGTTTCATACCAGATAAATTTTATTACTTATGATTGGGACAACCACAGAACGGGGTTTTATTGCTTTTCTGAAAAACAGAACAGGAAACACCCGCCATGCAAATGAATAACAACAAAAAGATTATTTGGTTTATTTTCAATTTCATATTACTGCTACCAAAATACTACATTACGCTTAACGGCAGATAAATAAATGAATAGCCCCGGGAAATTTAACATACGGAAAGTGCTGGTAGCGCCGCTCGACTGGGGGCTTGGCCACGCAACAAGGGACATTCCCCTGATCAGGGCGCTGTTGCTCTCTGGCCGGGAAGTGGTGCTGGCCGCCAGTGGTGCACAGGCCATTCTGCTTCAAACCGAGTTTCCCCGACTGACCATTTTACCCCTCCCCGGATACCAGATACGCTACGGCAAGCGTCCACTAACACTGGCTCTCCGGCTACTGATACAGACACCCCGTTTACTAAGGGTTATAAAAAGGGAAAACCAATGGCTTAGCAAAACCATCACCGACCTGGGTATTGACCTCGTTATTTCGGATAACCGTTATGGATTATATTCCCCAAAAGTCCCTTGTATTTTCATCACTCACCAATTGCGGATACAAGTACCCATTGCATGGCTGGAAGACCTTGTTCAGAAAATACACTTTCAATTTATCAATAAGTTCCACAGTTGTTGGGTACCAGATATGGCCGGCGAACCCAATGCTGCAGGCAGACTCTCCCATCCCACCGATTTGCCGGATTTGCCCGTTCAGTATATCGGCCTTTTATCCCGGTTCAAGATGCAACCCGAACCCAAAGTGTATGATTATTGTTTTCTCTTATCCGGACCCGAACCGCAGCGGACTATATTGGAAACAAAAATTTTACAAAATATCGAACAGCTAAATGGCACAGTTTTACTTGTAAGGGGTAAGCCGGGTAGCGATGATATTTTGACCGTACCAGCCCATGTTACCGTAAAAAATCACCTGCCTGGAAATGCATTACAGCAGGCACTGCTGCAAAGTGAAAGTATTATTTGCCGTAGCGGCTATAGCTCCTTGATGGAATTGTTTGCACTGCAAAAGAAAATGCTACTCATACCCACACCCGGACAAACGGAACAGGAGTACCTGGCCAAAAAATATACTGAAGAGGGGTATAGTTTACATATTCGGCAGGATGTATTGGATACCCCATTACACCTTCCTTTGTTACGCGCTGTAAACTTTACGAAACCGTCATTTGATTTCTTCCATTCGGAACATCTGGAGGAATTACTTGCGCGAACGATTGGGAGATAAACAATATCGTTGTAAAAAAAATTATTCCTGAGTGGCCTTCGGATAATCAAAAAACCAAAGCCGTTTTTCTGCTTTTCTGAAATCCTTCCAGTTATCACAATTCGCTTTTACAGCAAAAATGCTGCAGGTGGGCATATTGTCGATCCGGGCGTTCGTCAGTTCATTCACAAAAGAAGTTATACCGGGATTGTGCGCAAAAAAAGCTGCTGTGGTTACATTGTCTTCCAGTTCCTTAATTAGCGCATAATAAACGGCCGGCTGGGCATGGTAGAGCTGGCGGTAGCCCCGGATGGCTGATTCGGGAAGTCCATACGCTTTGGCAAAGAATGCAGCCGTGGTAAAGGCCCTGTTGGCTGTACTGGAGAGAAATGCCTCTATCCGTACCTGTTTTTTCAGGAGTCTTGATGCCATTTCGGGTGCATCACGGAGGCCACGTTCGTTGAGGGCTCTTTCAAAATCAGGTTGTCCCGAAAAGTCCCAACTGCTTTTGGCATGTCTTATCACCAATAACTGTTTCACCATGAAAAGTTACAAAAAATGCTGCATAACCCTACTTTTGCGCTATGGCCATCGATAAAGTAACCATCGAAACATTCCTGGCACTGGCAAAAAAACATCCAGTATTGGATGTAAGAAGTCCCGGCGAATACAGCAATGCCCATATACCCGGTGCCATCAGTATGCCCTTATTTACAGATGCCGAAAGAAAGGTAGTAGGTACCGCCTACAAACAGGAGAGCAGGGAAAATGCCATCAAACTGGGACTGGGTTATTTTGGAGGAAAAATGGTGAAGATGGTAGACATTGCAGAGTCTCTTTTTACCACTAAGCAAAAGGATCCCGAGCCCTCTCATCCTAAAACTGTATTGGTTCATTGCTGGCGGGGTGGTATGCGCAGTGCCGGTGTTGCCTGGCTACTTGACTTATATGGATTTAAAGTGTATACCCTTGCAGGGGGTTACAAAACCTACCGAACCTGGGTGCTCAATCAGTTTGAAAAAGAATACCCCATGCAGGTGCTGGGTGGGTATACGGGCAGCGGTAAAACGGAATTATTATTACAGTTAGCCAAGCACCAGGAATGCATCATCGATCTGGAAGGCCTTGCCTGTCACAGAGGATCTGCTTTTGGCAAATTGGGCCAGCCCACACAACCCTCCCAGGAAATGTTTGAAAACCTACTGGCAGAAGCGCTCGTGAAGGCCGCAGCCTATTGTGATAACCATAAAGGTAAGCGAATCTGGCTCGAAGATGAAAGCCAGCGAATAGGTGATGTGAATATTCCCACCGTCTTCTATACACAGATGCGGAAGCAAAAACTGTATTTTCTGCAAATACCTTTTGAAGAGCGGCTTGATTTTCTGGTAAAAGCGTATGGCAGTTTTCCCAAAGAACAACTCAGTGACGGCATCATGCGTATACAGAAACGGCTGGGCGGACTGGAGGCCAAAACGGCCATGGTTTGCCTGCTCGACAAAGATATCCGTGGCTGTTTCTCCATTTTATTACACTACTACGATAAGCAATACCTCAAAGGACTTCAACGCCGTGATGATTTTAACCAGCTCTTCAACAAACTGGATCTGCCCGGGGTATCAGCCACCGAAAATGCAATACAATTGCTAACATTTTATAACAAGGCTGTTTAAGGAAATATTACATTCCGGTTTATTGAATAAGTTGACGATCTTTTTCAAAAATAATAGGAGGGATAAAGTAATCGTATTCAGGATTTAAAAAGGGTTGTCATTATTAAGGGGTGTGAAATTCAATAATCGTTTTGTAAACAAAAAAAGAGTAGGCATACCTCGCCTTTCTTTCCTACCCTTGTAACCATCCTGCAATAGTGAGGTAACCCATCCAGCTCATAATGACCACTACCAGCCAGCCGGCCAGCTGCAATAAACGGGGATGCCGGTAGGTTCCCTGATGGGCCACGCGGTTGATGGCCAGGAGCATCACGGCCAGGGCTACGGGCAGAATCAGGCCATTGAGGGCACCCACGGTTACCAGTATCTTAACAGGGTTGCCCAAAAGCGCAAACACCAGCGTAGAAAAAACAATAAAACCCGAAATGAGCCAGCGGTAATTTCTTTCTATCCAGGGATGAAAACTGCGGATGAAAGACACCGAGGTATAGGCCGCACCCACCACCGAAGTAATGGCCGCACACCACATTACTATCCCAAAGAAACGGTAGCCCAACTCCCCCGCCGCCAGCCGGAACACAGAGGCAGGCGGGTTACCGCTATCCAGTATCCCACCTCCGGTTACCACACCCAGTACTGCCAGAAACAACACAAAACGCATGGTGGCCGTTATCAAAATACCGGTTACGGCACTCCGGTTTACTTCGGGCAAAGCTTGCTGTCCTTTAATACCCGCATCGAGCAAACGGTGCCCACCGGCAAAACTGATGTACCCACCTACTGTACCTCCCACGAGTGTTACAATGGCTGTTACGCTGATCTGTTCGGGGAAAAAAGTACGTTGCAAAGCCTCACCTAACGGGGGCTGCGAGCTGATAGCCACATAAATGGTAAGCAATATCATCAGCAACCCGAGCAGTTTGGTAAATGTATCCATCATCTTACCCGCTTCCTTCATCCAGAAGATCAACAGGGCAACTACACAACTGATGATGGCACCGTATACAGTATCCATTCCCGTTAATACCTTCAATCCCAGACCGCATCCGCCAATATTGCCAATGTTGAAAGCCAGTCCGCCCAGCATGATTAGTGCTGCCAGAAAATAACCGAGTCCGGGCAATAATTCATTGGCTATGTCCTGCGCGCGCTTTTCCTTCACCGCCAGTATGCGCCATATATTGAGCTGGGCACCAATGTCGAGCAGTATGGACACCAGTATCACAAAACCAAAACTGGCCAGTAACTGTTTGGTGAACACTGTGGTCTGTGTTAGGAAGCCCGGTCCAATAGCCGAAGTAGCCATGAGGAAAGCCGCACCCGTAATGGCCGTTGAGCGAGCCGTTTTTTTCATTACCCTATTGTTTTGATGTGTACCCGTTCCTGTATCAGTGCCGATCGGATGGCTGAGGCAAATGTTACTGCCTGAGCACCATCGCCATGCAGGCAAACGGTTTCTGCTGAAAGGGATATCGTTTCCCCCTCAACACTTTTTACACTTTGTTGCCCGATCATATGTAAAACCTGCGCCACAGACAGCTCTGTGTCTGTTATCAATGCCGCAGGATGTGAACGGGGTGTGAGGCTGCCATCACTTTGGTAAGTTCTGTCTGCAAATACTTCACTGGCAGTAATCAGTCCCACCCGTTTCGCTTCAGCAATAGAAGCACTGCCGCTGAGCCCAAATAACAAGAGCTCCCGATCAACCGCATATACTGCTTCGGCCAGAACCCTGGCCAGCATAGCATCTCTGGCCGACATATTGTACAATGCCCCATGGGGTTTTACGTGCTTCACCCTTCCCCCCGCGGCGGCCACTATTTTTTGCAGAATCCATATTTGTTGCTGAACCATACCGGTCAGGGCGGCTTGTGATAACTGCATTTCCTTACGCCCAAAATTTTCCTTATCCGCAAAACCAGGATGGGCACCGATGGCTACGCCATGCTGCATGGCCAGTTCTACAGTTTGCCGCATAGTGTCTTCATCCCCTGCATGAAATCCGCAGGCAATGTTCGCACTACTGATGAGGGGCATCAGCAAAGCATCGTTGGGCATGCCCTCACCCATGTCGCAATTGAGGTCAATGGTTACCATCTTTGATGGTGGGTTTTTGTTGGGTAATATAGTGAATTCCTTTTTCTCTAATTCATTATTCCCCTATTGAATGCAGCCCTTTTATTTTTTTTGTCCTGACACAAAAAGAATCAAAAAAATTAAGGCTGCCGAACAAAAGCTAACAGGTACCCTGTGAGAAAATTATCACGGCACTATTCATTTCTTAACGCTTTTTTTGAGAAGATGGATTTTCCGGTAGTAGTGGAATTTTTTGCCTTATTGAAAAGGTTACACTTTTTATTTAGCACATAGCTTTCCATTGCAGACTGCAGGCATTGCGGATTTGCGTGAGGTAGCGTTCCTGGCTAGCCAGCTTTTTTTCGGCATCCTGTATATCGGTTACCCGAAGCTGGAAACTTTCGCCGGGCCGGAGCTGGGCAAGGGTGGGTAAATCTGCATTGATGATATGTACAATGCGGGGATACCCACCGGTAGTCTGGTGGTCGGCCATCAGTATAATCATTTGTCCGTTGGGTAACAACTGCACGGTTCCGCGTGTGACACCGGAAGAAATCATTTCCTTAACTACTTCCAACTGCAAAGGATTACCCTCTATGCGATAACCCATGCGGTCAGTCTGGGCAGTAATGGTAAAGCCGCCTTCCTCCAATTGCTTTTTGGACGCGGCATCCAATAAACCATATTCCGCACCGGGTATACCATATAACACATTTCCTGTGCGGTACAGATCCGAAACATTTACCCCCCAGTGTACTATCTGAAAGGGCTGTAATGGATCCTGCAAATGATAATCCGCAACAGATTGCTGGATAATTCGGTCATTTTTTTGCAATGCCCGGCCCTTATAACCACCGGCTTTCACTTTCAGGTGGGTGCTGTAACTGTTGAGCCATGCATCAGCCTCGAATCCGCCACGGATGGCGAGGTACACACGCTCCCCTTTATGTTTTTTGGTGAAGCGAAGTACCGTTCCCTTATTCACCAGAATGGGTTGCCATAAGGGCAGGATGCGGCCATCCACTTTTGCGGCAAAATCGGCTCCGGCCAATGCTATGTAATTGGCCCGGGTAAACATTATTTCTGCTGCAGGAAAATGCATTTCCAATACCGCTTCTCCCGGAACGTTACCCACCAAAGCATTCGCAACCTGCATGGCAACCGTATCCATTACCCCACCAGTATTGATTCCCAGGTGCTGGTGTCCGTAACGGCCAGCATCCTGAATGGTGTCTAATAACCCACTTTTTTGTATTAGAATACTCATGAAGGCTGCATTTGTAGGTATTCAGAAAGACTGATGGCATGGAACTGTACTTCTTCACCGGGTTGCAGCAAACAAGGTTGCGCACGATTGGCATCAAACATTACCAGTGGTGTTCGGCCAATGAGTTGCCAGCCACCGGGCGACTCAAAAGGATAGATGCCGGTTTGTATACCTGCAATGCCCACACTTCCAGAAGGCACTTTGGTCCTCGGTGTGTCCCTGCGGGGCGTTACAATTTTCGCATCTACCGAACCCATATAGGCAAAGCCGGGCAGGAAACCAATCATGTACACGCGGTACTTTTTCCCGGTATGCAATTGCACCACTTCTTCGGGACTGATACCATGCCCCTGGGCCAGCGATAACAAATCAGGCGCAAGAGACAAATCATAACAAACCGGGATGTCTACCACTTTGGAACTAATTGTCTCACTGATTTCCAAATCAGTCACTGCAGCTAAAATGTTTTCGCACATCCGCTCATACACAGAATATTTAAGGGAATCACGTAACAACATTACCGTATCATACACAACTGTTACGGTTGAATAAGCAGGAATGACGTCTCGTATGCCGTAGATATTTTTTTCTTTCAGCAGCCCATACAATGCCAGTACCCGCTGGTGGTTGCGGAGGTCGGCACTATCTTCCCACTCAATAGTGAGTGCGTGGTCGCCACAGGGATAGATATGAAAGGAGGGGGTATCGGGCATCCGACCAAATTACTGCTTCCTATGTGAATACAAAAGTTAACAGCGATGAATCAATAAGAAACCCCCGTTTCTGCCTTATTCGCTTTCCTTATCAGCCACCACTGGCGCAGGGAGAAAATGTGCAAGCCATACGCAACCACTACCAGTATGCCGGGAAGATAGATGAAGGGATACTCCCCCACCAGTGTGTTGGGAGGTTCATTCATAAAATATCGAAGGGGTGTGGGCATGGACAGAATGGCTATCACCAGTATGTTCAGTAACAATCCCAAACCAGTAATGTTATACAACAACGTCAAATAGCCCGACCATTTTACCCTTATCATGAGCGCAAAGGGAATGGCCAGTATGCCACTCAACCCGTCAAAATTGTATCCTTCAAATGTCATTTGAATGGGCAACAGTCCCGACAGAAATGCCCGCCACAAGAGTATTTCCACCAGCATACGAAATGCTTGCATGCCAATGAGCCATTGTGGGGGTATGGCCATCAATAGTTCACTGCCTCTATCAGAAAATGCAATTCCCAGTAACAAGGGCAGGGGTAAAATAATCAGAAAAAGGGGCCGCGGAGGTAGGAGGCTAAGGTCTTCAAAGAAACCCACATAGCCCAGCAGGCTTATGATGCCTATCCAACCAACCATAATTAATATTGTTTTGCCGAAAAGGCTTTTTCGGGTACCGGTTGTCCATGCTGTTTTTTGCATACCCTTCCATACTCCCGTTAATACCAGCAGTAAAGTGGCAAAGGAAAGTGTTGTCATAAAAATACCTGCCTGTACTTTCAAATCCATAATCGACTATTCAGTTAATAGAATACGATGCCATTCTCATGCACTTTGCCTGTTTCATTCTGTAAAAATATCTCAGGAAAATCTTACAGACAAGGGATTTAGGATAAATGGTCTATTCAGACGAGGGTAATGGCTTGTTTTTCTTTTTGCAGGAAAAGAGAGAAGAGCCTGCCGGTTAAAGATTGCGGAGAAAGGGGTTGAAAATGTACCCCATCAACCTGTTTCACAGGTAAGATTCTTTTGGTTGAACTGCTGATGAATGCCTCTTTCGCTTCACTGATATCAGCAAGGTTTATGGGCCGTTCAGCAACAGCAAAGCCGTGGTTCTTGGCAAGTTGCAGGATCTGTTTACGGGTAACGCCCTCCAGAATATTTTCGTTAGGGGTTACCAGTTCATCCTGTTGGGTAACTATGAAAAAATTAGACCGGGGGCATTCACTTATCCATCCGTTTTTATGGTAAAATATATCATCTCCACCCTTTTCCTGCAACCAGGGCTGCAGGCGGATGGCCATAGCATAATTTGTGGTTTTTATTTGGGGCATCTCCCGCACATATTCATGCGTGTACAGGGTATACCCATTTACGGGTAACGTTTCCGGTGGCGGAGCAAGGGTTTGTTGTATAATGAGCAGGTTTGGTGAGAGAATACTGTAACCATCGGGAGATACACCCCCGGTTAGCAATAACCGGATACCCGAGGAATGTAATTGGTTTTTTTGAATCATTTCCCGAATGACATTTTTCAATGCTGTTTTATTCAAATGCACCGGTAATCGCATGGCTGTTGCAGAACCAAAAAAGCGATCCATATGGTCATCGATATACAGGGGAACATTTTCAGTCACCCGCAAAAAATCGAAAATGGCATAGCCCCTTTGCAGGCCCAGGTCATTGGCAGGTAATACAGCATCTGAAAAAGATACCCATTGGCTATTGAGGTAACAGATTTGTTCGTTCAATGTTGAGATTGGTTATCTTATTGCAAGATAGGAATAAGCTTTTCTTTTGGCGGGCCTTCTGCCTCTTACGCTGAAAAATACCTGGTGTTTTCAACGCCAAAGTGTGAATGGATGATGGTTACCGGTATCCGCTGTTTTACCGGGTTCCGGATAGGTGGCAACATTCAACCATCATTGTGTATAAAATAAAGACTTCTTTCCTAACTTCCGAATTCAATACTATTACTATGAAAAAAATTGGTTTGTTTTTACTGGCTGCCATCACTGGCTGGCAAACTATGGCCCAGGAAAGCCCTTCCTGGTTGCGTTATTCGGCCATATCTCCCGATGGAAAAACAATAGTGTTCGCCTACAAAGGTGATTTATACCGCGTAGCCACTGCAGGGGGAACAGCGATTGCCCTAACCGTACACGAAGCGCATGATTATATGCCCGTATGGAGCCATGATGGTAAAACCATTGCTTTTGCCAGTGACCGATTTGGCAACTTCGACATTTTTGTAATGCCCGCAGAAGGTGGGGAAGCCAAAAGGGTTACCTATCATTCCGCATCCGAATACCCGTATAGTTTTTCCAACAACGATTCGGAAATTCTTTTCGGTGCCACCCGCATGGACATGGCTTCCAACAGGAATTTTCCTACCGGTTCACAACCCGAACTCTATTCTGTTTCCATAAAGGGCGGAAAAGTAACACAGGTATTTACCACACCCGCTGAAGAAGTGAAACTGAGCAGTAACGGGCAGTTTATGCTTTACCAGGATAAGAAGGGTGGTGAGAACGCCTGGCGGAAACACCATACTTCGGCGATAGCCCGGGATATCTGGTTATACGATACCAAGTCGGGAACCCATACCAAAATAACCGATTTTGCGGGAGAAGACAGGTCGCCCGTTTTTACGGATAAGGACCAGGCTTTTTATTACCTGAGTGAGGAATCCGGTTCCTTCAATGTATATAAGAAAGTATTGAATGGTGGCAAACCACAACAGCTAAGCTCCTTCAAAAAACATCCCGTACGTTTCTTAAGTGCTTCCAATGATGGGTTGTTGTGTTACAGTTATGACGGGGCACTGTATACACAGAAAGGGAATAGTGCCGCACAAAAAGTGAATATCCGCATTACGTCCGACACACGCGGCAACAATGAGAAACCTCTTTCTGTTACCGGTGGTGCCAGAGATGTATCCGTATCTCCCAATGGAAAAGAAGTGGCATTCATTTACAGGGGTGAGGTTTTTGTAACCAGTGTAGAGGGGGGCGTTACCAAGCGCATCACCAATACGCCCGAACAGGAGCGCCTCGTTAGTTTTTCACCCGATGGAAAGGCATTGCTCTATGCTTCTGAAAGGGGCAATAGCTGGAAAATTTTTGAAACACGCAAACAGCGGGATGAAGAACCTTATTTCTATGCATCCACGGTATTGAAAGAAACTCCGCTGGTGGTGAACGAAAAAGAAAATTACCAGCCGGTGTATTCTCCCGATGGAAAGGAAATAGCCTATATCGAAAACAGGATGACCCTGCGCATTTATAACATTGCCTCGAAACAAGCACGCACCCTGCTTTCAGATAAGGAACTTTTTTCGATGGGTGATAATGACCAGTATTTCCAGTGGAGTCCAGACAGTAAGTGGATCTTATTTGATTATGCTGTTCCGGGAATAGCACCGGGTGAAGTGGGCATTATTGCTGCTGATGGTAAGGGCAAAGTTACCAACCTCACTGAGAATGGTTTTAATGACAGTCGCGCCAAATGGATCATGGGTGGCAAAGGCATGCTCTGGTTCAGTAACCGTGATGGATTGAAAAGTGTGGCCCAGAGTGGCGGATCACAGAGTGATGTGTATGCCCTCTTCTTTACCCAGGATGCTTTCGATAAGTTCAAACTGAGTAAGGCAGATGCCGCCCTGCTGAAAGAAGAAGAAGACAACAAAGCCAAGGCTGATACGAGCAAGAAAAAAGAAACCAAAAAAGACAGTGTGGTAATTGACTGGGATGGATTAACCATACGTAAGGCCAAACTCACCATACACTCTTCCTCTCTGAGTGATGCCCTGGTGAGCAAAGATGGTGAGACACTTTATTACCTCGCCCGCTTTGAAAAAGGCAGCAACTTATGGAGCACCAACCTGCGTACCAAAGAAACCAAAATGCTGGTGCCCCTGAATGCAGGCGGCGGTAGTATGACCTGGGATAAGGAACAGAAAACCATTTTTCTGGCAGCAGATGGCAGTATCTCCAAAATAGATCCCACTTCGGGCAAGAGGGATATGATCAGCATTAATGGTGAGATGGTACTGAATACAGCAGCCGAAAGGCGTTTCATGTTTGAACATGTTTGGCGCAGAACGAAAGAGACCTTTTATACCCGAACCATGCATGGGGTTGACTGGGACAGTTACAAACCGGACTACGAAAAATACCTGCCACATATTGGCGACAATTACGATTTTGCAGAAATGCTCAGCGAACTATTGGGTGAGTTGAATGTGAGCCATAGCGGTGCTTCTTACAACAATACAATGCCGGATGGAGATGCCACTGCCTCACTGGGCGTTTTGTACGACCAGGCATATACAGGGAATGGTTACAAAATAGCAGAACTGATCAAAGACGGTCCACTGGATAAGGCAGGACTAAATATCAAAGCAGGTATGGTATTGGAATCAGTTGATGGTGAAACCATCGCCCCTGATAAAGACCTGGCTCAATACCTGAACCGGAAATCAGGAAAAAACACTTTGCTTGTGTTTACTGACAATGGGGCTAAAAAAGAGGTAAGCATTAAGCCCATCAGCCAGGGCGAAGAGAACGGACTTCTGTACAAAAGATGGGTACGCAGAAACCAGGAGGAAGTAGACAGGCTGAGCAACGGACAGTTAGGGTATGTACACATACCGGGTATGAATGATGGTGCTTACCGAACTACCTATGAAGAGGTGATGGGTAAATATGCCGGTCGGAAAGGCATCGTGATAGACACCCGTTTTAATGGTGGCGGAGATTTGGTGGCTGATCTGGCCATGTTCCTCAGTGGTAAAAAATTCATGGACTATACCACCGATAACCGGAGCAATGGCTATGAACCCAATTTTCGCTGGACCAAGCCCAGTATCTCTCTCGCCAATGAAGCCAATTATAGTGATGGCCATTGTTATGCCTATGCTTATCAGGAACTCAAGCTCGGTAAACTGGTGGGCATGCCCGTACCCGGTACCTGTACTTTTGCCGGATGGGAAGCTTTACAGGACAACAGTATACGCTGGGGGGTACCTCCATTGGGTGTTAAATCGAATGACGGCAAATACCTCGAAAACCACCAGACCCTGCCCGATATACAATTAAGGAACGATTATGAAGTAGTGAGTAAAGGCAAAGACCAGCAACTCGAAGCCGCTGTAAATGCACTCATGAAAGAAATCAAATAATACGAACCAGGAAAAAAACCAAGCCACGCCTCCCCAAAGAGTGCGTGGCTTTTATATGCCAAACAATAAAGCAATCCAACCCCCAAAACAACCCCAAACACCAAACCCCAAACACCAAACTAATATCAGCTCACTTCTTCCCTTTTACTATTCCTCCCCACCGCATAGTGTGGTTTCAGTTCTGCATAAATCTTGGCCAGCAATTCATTACCCGACTCAGAAGCGTTCTTTGAATTCTGGAAATAAGCCCGGGTCTGCTTCATAATATCATTGCCGATTACGAGTTTGGCGTCTTCCAGTTTGATCTTTACCTGTTCCAGTTCATTGAGCAGTTCTGCATACTGGCCATAGAGGTTTACTTTGTTATTACAATCCGTTACGTCAATAAAAGTGGGAACCGTGTTTGGGTTTTTACGCATATACTGAACAGCCTTCTCCACAAACATATGCCGTTTGGTATTCAGCTTAAACATACTGCGCCTTTCACTGGGTTTCAGTTTCACATTACTGGGAATCATATTTCTTACTGCAGCAATATTTTGCTTGATAGACATCAGTTCGGATGCTACGAAACTTCTGAAAGTGGGGGCCATGCAGTTTGTTTGCTGATTAACGCTGAACCGAAATAGAAAATTGCTTAATAGAAAAATAAATTGGGGCAGATCTTAATCGAATCAGTCTGATATTCAATAAATTATTATCTTGTTCCATACTTCAATTGCCTGCCATGCGATTATTATGGAGTTTCTTTTTATGGGTAAAAGGATGGACCATTAAGGGGTCCTTCCCCAATCACCTGCCTAAGGCGGTTGTGATAGTGGGCCCGCATACCAGCAGTTGGGATTTTATTATGGGGCTGGCTTTGAGGAGTAAACTCAGGCTAACCAACTCACGGTTCCTGGGTAAGGCAGAATTGTTTAAGGGTCCCTTTGGTTTTATTTTCCGCAGCCTGGGTGGAGTTCCTGTTGACCGTTTCTCGCAACAAAATTTAGTGGAACAGGTAGTGGCGCAGTTTCATGCGCATGAACATTTTATCTTAGCGCTCTCTCCCGAAGGTACCCGTAAAAAAGTAGCGCGTCTTAAAACAGGGTTTTACCATATTGCCAAAGATGCGGGTGTGCCGATTGTCATGACAGGCTTTGACTTTACCAACAAGCAAGCCATTATAGCAGAACCCTTTTATCCCGGCGAGGATGAGGCCGCTGATTTTAAACATATTCACCAATTCTATGCCCCCATTGAGGGGAAAATTCCGGAACAGGGCATGTCACATTTACTTGAAAATACCCAATAAAAATACCCAGATGGAAAACACACCTACCTTATTAGAAACCTTCTGTAAATATGAGGCCGCACAACCTGACCACCTGTTCCTGGCTGAGCCGGTCAAAAGTGTGTACCAAAAGTTTACCTGGGGTGAAGCAGGAAGTCATGTGAGAAAAATGGCAACGGCTTTGCAACAGATGGGATTGGGGCAGGGAGATAAAGTTGCTATCTTAAGTAAAAACTGTGCCCACTGGGTATTAACTGATCTGGCCATATCCATGGCGGGTTGTATCTGCGTTCCGCTGTATCCCAATATAACCCCTGATGCACTCAGGGAAATCATAGTGCACAGTGAAAGCAAAGCAATCTTTATTGGCAAACTCGATAATCCGGAAGAACTAAGGACCGGTATACCCGAAGGTTTGATTGAAATCAGTTTTCCGTTTTATCCCAATGCGGGATGCCTGTTATGGGATGACCTGATAGCCAAAAGCCCTGCCAGAGAAGGCATTCCTGTTCAGGATCCTTATTCACTTTCCTCCATCGTATATACTTCTGGTACAACCGGTCAACCCAAGGGCGTAATGCATTCTTTCCATGCCGTGGGTTTTGCCGTAAAGTCTTTTCTGAAAAGTTATCCCGGTTTTGAAAGTGAAGTGTTCTTTTCTTATCTCCCACTTTGCCATGTAGCAGAACGTATGCTGGTGGAATGCGGTGCCATCTTTACAGGAAGCACCATTTATTTTGTAGAGTCGATGGATACTTTTGCCAAAAACCTGATGGATACGCAACCTACCGTATTCCTCGCAGTGCCCCGTATCTGGGAAAAGTTGCAGGAAGGCATATTGACAAAAATGCCGCAAAAAAAACTGAACCTGCTCCTGTCCATACCCATTGTTTCATCCGTTATAAAAAAAGCGATTGCCAAAAAACTGGGTCTTTCGAAAAGAAAATATGTTTTTACCGGTGCCTCTCCCATTAATCCTTCCCTTTTATATTGGTTTGCCAAACTGGATATCATTATACAGGAAGCCTATGGCATGACAGAGAACCTGGCCCTCTCCCATTCAAACCGAAAAGATGCCGTAAAGTTTGGTACAGTGGGGCAATCCTATGATGGAGTGGAAGTGCGACTGGGTAAGGATAACGAGATACAATTGAAAAGTGATGCCAATATGCTGGGTTATTACAAAGAACCGGGTCTGACTGCCGAAGTGTTTGAAGACGGATACCTTCGTACGGGTGATGAAGGGGAGATTGACGCTAATGGCTTTCTTACCATTACCGGCCGCATCAAAGACCAGTTCAAAACCAGTAAGGGCAAATACATCATGCCCGCTCCGGTGGAAAGCCGGATTCTGGAGAGTCCGCACATTGCACAGGCCTGTATTGTTGGATCTGGAATGCCCAGTGCCATGGTACTTTGTAACCTATCCGTATCGGCCAAAAGCATACGTACAGAGAAGCTCATTAACGACCTGAAAGATTTATTGAAAAACGTGAATAAGGAACTGGAACACCATGAGCAACTGTCACGCATGATCATCCTTCCCGAGGAATGGACCATCGCCAACGGTTTGTTGACCCCTACGATGAAAATAAAAAGGAAAATGATTGATGCGAATTTCGGGCCACAGTATGACAACTGGAGCAGGGCAAAGGAATCTGTGCTGTTTGTGTAAATAAATTATCTGATAAGGGTTATGGATCCGCTCATCAATGCCCTTCCGTTTTTAGGATTGATGAAGTAATAATAAGTGCCAACCGGTAAGGGTTTCCCCCGGTAAAGACCATCCCAGGGCTTATCATACCCAACAGACCTGTACACTATTTGTCCGCCCCTGTTGTAAACTTCTACCTCACAACCCGGATAACTGTCCAGGTACTCAATCACCCACGCATCATTGATGCCATCCCCGTTGGGTGAAAATATATTCGGTATTACAGGACCTAACAACACTTTTACAAAAACATCCCCATAAACAACACAGTTGCCTTTTCCCGTTACTGTCAGCCGATAGGTGATATCCTGTTTGGGCGAAGTAACCGGATAAGCAACAACTGCATTATCCAGGTAGTCTGCAGGCGTCCAGTTGAAGGCGGGATTATTCGCAAACCACAAGGGTAGTAAGGGAATACTGCCGCCCTCCAGCACCACTTGTTTTCCGGGCATCGTTAAGTGTGGATAAGGGTTGATGGTAACTTTTTGTAAAGCGGTGTCACTAACACATCCTTTTGCATCCGTAATGAATAAACTGATGACATAATTTCCCGAATCAGCAAATTTTCGAAAAGGATTTTGCAGCGTTGAACTGAATCCCTGTGAAAGGTCCCAGGTTCTGGAAATTATAGAGCCGGTGTATTGTGCAGTGGCATCAAAAAACTGGAGAGTATCTCCCACACAAACCTCATTCTTCTGCAAAGTAAAAGCGGCTTTGGGTCTGAGGATAAATGGTGGCAATGGATTGTACCAATGAGTCTGTACAACCATCTTTAGAGGTTACCTGGAGGGTTACTGCATAAGGTCCGGTACCCGAATAACGATGAATAGGATTTTTTAATAGTGCTATGGAGGCATCTGCAGGGTCCCCAAATTTCCACCGATAAGTAAACAAGGTCTCCGACTGGTCTGCAATAGTTGAAGAATCGGTAAACAATCCGCTTCCATCCGGAAGGCAGATAATGGGTATCCCAAAATGGGGAACAGGCTTTGGGTGCACAGTAAATGTTTGTAGGGTATAGGGACTTCTGCAACCACTATCAGTAATTACCCGGAGACTGGCTATATAGCGATTTGCTCCTGAATAAAATTTGGTAAAAGGATTGGCCGTGTTTTTTACCGAAAGGGTTGTATCTCCAAAATTCCAGAACCAGTTCACCAGTTTTCCGAATCCGGTTGAAGAAGAATCTATGAATAGCAGTGGTGATTTTTCGCAAAGCGGTAATCCAACACGCCATTTGGCAACCGGGGATGGCCATACGGTAAGATTTTGTGTTGCAGAATCGCTGCAACCAAGTGCTGTGCTGTACAGATAGGTAACCGGATAGGTTGCGGGAGTAAGAACCTGCGGACTAATTACTCCCGTAGGCGATATGCCCGTACCGATATAAGTAAAGGTTCCGGGTACCGCTCCTGTTTCTCTGGCTTCTATGATTTGCCGGGCTGTTGTATCCTTACAAATGCCGGGCAGGGTACTGAAAATCACTTTAGGGCTTTGTCTGAGGGTAATGATGCTGGTTACAGAGTCCGCACATACGGATGCATTACCTGACCGGGCAATGAGTTTTACAACATATTGTTGGGTGGCAGGAGATTGAAAAGCGGGGTATTGGTAACTGTATTTTTTTCCTGAAACCGGGTCGGTATCCATACTATCAACAGCGGGTTTCCAAAATATTTCAAGGCGGCTTACCGTTCCGAAATCTACGGTTGAAAAATTTTGCAACTGTACCAAACGGTTACCGCACAAACGGGTTGAATCCAGTATTACAAAACTGGCTTTTGGTCTGGCACCATTTACCGTAAAGGTTTTACTGAGGCTGTCTGTACAACCAAAAGTGGAGGTGACCACTTCTTTTACCTGGTAATTACTGGCGAAGGAATATTGCACCGATGGATTTTGCAGGGAAGAAACAGCCGGAACAGGGTACTTATTAACGGGCACCACTGGAGACGAACCTGCACCATAAAAATACCATTGAAAAGTCTGGGGTTTGTTTCCATCAGCCATACGTGTGGTATCAGTAAACTGTGCCACCGCATCATTCAAACATACTGATGGCATCCTGAAACCCACGGTGGGTAAGGGGTGTATGGTGATTATTTTTTGGATGGTATCACTATTACAACCCAGACTCGATAGCACCGAAATTCGGATAGTGTCATTCCCCCATTGCGCATAAGTTCTGTCAAAGGCCGTTGGCCGGTTGGCTTCTCTTATGGAACCATCCCCGAATTTCCAATACCATTTCACCAGGGTATCCAGACCGGCTTTTGACTTATCTATAAAAGTGATGGCAGATTTTTCGCAGGTAAGTGTTGAATAACCCAGATCTGCTACCGGCAAAGGATTTACCATCATAGTATCCTGTGGATACACCACACTTGATGCTGCCACACAGGTATTGGCATCTAAAAGTTGTTTTACGCGGTAAATGGTATTACCGGCAGGGGATGCTATAAAAGTGGCTGTCGGTTGATTGATGGCATTGATACTGTCATTTAACGAACCATCTGTATACACCAGTTTCCAGGGAGCTTTTCCGGTAAGGGTAAAAGCCACATTTTTAGAAGTTCCTGCACAAACCGTATCCAGTGATTTCACAAAGCGGATTTCAGGAAGAGGGTGAACCGCTACTTGCAGGCTATCCCTTGTGATACCACAACCTCCGATATTGGCGGTAATAAAATAAGTGCCCGAATTATTCAGACCAGCCTGGGAAATTACTGGATTATAAAGGGTACTGCTGAAATTATTGGGTCCCGTCCATTGATAGGTTACATTGGAATAAGGCGTTGCGTACAACTGTATATCCGTTCCGGCACAGGTAGTGGAAGTAATTACCGGTGATAGCTGTACTTTACTATAATTGGAAAAATAACCCAATCGGGTTCCTGTGCCTGAGCCTCCGTTTAAAAATCCCAGGTGGAACAATCCGTTGCTGTTGGTAACAGAGGTAACAGCCCCTGCAATTACCTGGCTGTTTATAGCAGGAAGGTTTATGGCATCCAGCCGGGCCGCCATCCAAACACCATTGGTTCCGGGGACATTCTGAAAAAGGGAGGGAGTAATAATTCCCGTATTCCCATTCAGTGAAAACCCACCTATATCTGATGCTTTGCATAAAATATTCAGGTAAAAGGTTTCCGTGGTAGAACGTACAAATGATACCTGTTGCGAACCCGTACACTTGATACCGGGAAGGGAAGTAGCAGCCACTTCCTGCCCCACTCCGGTAAATTGTAACACATAAACAGGCTGACCGGTAGTTATGTATACACTGGCAGCCGATAACCGCCCCTCATAACTCTGGCCCCGGTTGATCGTAGCCGTTAAAATTCCGTTTACAAATATTTCAGTGTTGTTAACGGTTGCCCATACATAATAAAAGTCCTGGTTAGGAATGGCAGTATAATTCAGTGCCCCTCTTACCAGAATAAATTCGCTTCCGGTATTTATCTCCGGTACAATCTGGTCACCAATCAGGTCATAATTAGGACTCAGAAATATAGAGTCATCATACATCGTAACACAAATGGGTTTACTGGAAAGAATGGAAGACCCGCCCAGGTGTGCAGCCACAAGGTTACTCCCTGCTATCACCGCATACGTTTGTCCCTTTTGCAGGTTAATGGTAATGGGAAAATTGACAGGATGCCCAATGGAATCCGGTTGGGTTAGCCTTATCTGTATCTGTGTATCGTCTTCGGTAGCTACCATAACAAATCCATTATGGGCAGGAGGCACATGGCCGGCATGGTTATCAAATCTGGTTTGCATGGGAATGATAAAACTTAGTCCCGCTGCAATCTGGCCCTTTAGCGGAAAGATTTCAGGATTCAGGGATCTGCCTACTTCATAATAAGCTGAGATATTGTTAGTCGATTGTATTTTGATGCCATAATTAAGTATCGTATTCCCGGGTTTATTTTCCAGCAAATTTAATTGACTGGTAAGGTCTACCGAGCCTGCCGAATTACTGTTCAGGTGAAGTGTAACCGATGCAAAGGCAGGATTGGCGGGCTGGGTGATGATGATATCTGCCGGTTGGGAATAACTGGCCATCCGAATGATTACCGGTCGGTTTTCATGGCTGGCCGTTATGGCCGGTGCAGCAAACCAGAAAGAAGTATCCGTTTGGGCAACCCCGGAAATACACGAAAAAATCCCAGTGAATAGCAAACAAAAGCGCCATAGTATTCTCATGATCATTATCGGGCCGGGATGGATTAATGGCAGTTAAATTTGAAAATAACCATTTATTCTTATAAATGTCAATACACTTTCTCATACTGCTTCACGGGTTCATTCCTCGTTATATATGACACATTTTATAATTGGCTAAGGATAATATGTAATGATGTCATCGTGTTTTTACAAATCCTCAAAAAAGCATTAACACTACTTTAATAAATCTCTAATCTGATTTTAATTTCACAGACCGAACTTAGCGCTGTTATTAACGGTTTCGCCCGCTAATACCCGCACTAATATTGCAGCACCTGTTTACCCTTGAAAGCGAAAAATAAGTTGGCATTTATTTTGCTTTCACACTACCATAACACAATTTATTAGCACCTTTCTGCGTTGGAAGGATGCTGATTCATATCATTAAACTACCCCTATGAAAGCAAAAATTTACCTGTTCATTGTCGCAGCATCTATGACTATGTTATCCTGTGTGAGTTCGAAAAAACTGGAAACGGAGAAAGCTAAATACGCAGAGCTGAGTGGCAACTACCTCGATATGCAGGGCAAATACCGTGATCTGCAGGATGAATTAAAAAAGTGCCAGAATGAATCCAAACTAAAAATCACTGACCTTACTGCCCGGAAAGACGCACTGGAAGGGCAGGTGAGCGACCTAAACAACCAGGTCGATTACCTGAAAAAAAATAACAATACCGTACTTAACCAATTGAAAGATTTATCGGTGGTAACCGGTTCACAGGCAGAAAGCATTCGCAAATCACTTGATAATATAGGTGCCAAGGATATATACATCAATGACCTTCGCGGATCTATCGCCCGCAAAGACTCTTTGAATATGGCCCTGGTTATGAACCTGAAAGGAGCAATCGGCAACCTGGACGATAAAGACATTAATATCAAAGTAGAAAAAGGAGTGGTGTATGTGGACATATCCGATAAATTGTTATTCAAGAGTGCCAGCTATGAAGTAAATGAGCGTGCCAAAGAGGTTTTGGGCAAAGTGGCCAAAGTATTGAACGCTCAACCTGAAATTGAATTCATGGTGGAAGGCCATACGGATTCCGTACCCATTCGCAGCGCGGGTATCCAGGACAACTGGGACCTGAGTGTGAAGAGGTCTACTGCAGTAATAAGGATTTTACAAAATACCTATGGACTGGATCCCAAGCGCATGACTGCCGCTGGAAGAAGTGAATACCTGCCACTTTCTGATAACGACACTCCCGAAGGCAGGGCTGCCAACAGGCGCACCAGAATAGTGATACTTCCGCAACTCGACCAGTTCTTCAAACTGCTGGAAACCAAAAAATAATACACTGAATAGTCCTAAAATAAAAAACCCGGAAAAAATTTTCCGGGTTTTTTTATGGCCAACCTGCCGGGTTTAGGAAACTTCGGCCCAGGCAGCCAGAATTTCTTCAGTATGGTTTTTAGACTGGGGCTTGTCAATAATCTTCACGATTTTTCCGGCCTCATCTATTAAAAAAGTGGTACGGGTAGTGCCCATATAGGTCCTGCCCATCATCGTCTTTTCGCCCCATAAGTTGTATTTATCTACTATTTTTTTATCCTCATCAGCCACCAAAGGAAATGGCAGTTTGTGCTTCTCTTCAAATTTTTTGTGGCTTTTCACATCATCTGTACTTATGCCAATCACCTGGAACCCTTTTTTCTGTAAGACTGCATAATTGTCCCTAAGGTTACAGGCCTGTATAGTACAGGTAGGTGTATCATCCTTGGGATAAAAATATAGGACTACTTTCTTGCCTTTAAAATCTGCCAGGGAAATGGGTTTGCCGTTCTGGTCAACCCCTTTGAAAACAGGGGCTTTACTTCCCTCTTTTAAAACTGCCATATTGCTATTTTATATGATGAATACTTTATGATAACCTTAATAATACGCATTTGTTCGGACATTCCCGCTTCTGCTTAAAAAAATAACCCCGTTTTGCCTCTTCAGCCTTACATTTGCACAATTTATTTTTCAGCAATTATGCCAAAAGACAACTCCCTTACATCAGTACTGATTATTGGCTCCGGCCCAATTATTATTGGACAGGCCTGCGAATTTGACTATTCCGGATCACAGGCAGCCCGAAGCCTTCGGGAAGAGGGTATCAAAGTAATCCTCATCAATAGTAACCCTGCCACCATCATGACGGACCCGATGATGGCAGATAAGGTTTACCTGCTTCCGCTTACGGTAGAAAGTATTGAAAAAATTTTGGAAGAAAACCAGATTGATGCTGTTTTACCTACCATGGGTGGCCAAACAGCACTGAATCTTTGTATTGAAGCCGATGAACTGGGTGTTTGGGAAAAATACAATACCCGGTTGATTGGGGTAGACGTGGCTGCCATTAAAATGGCAGAAGACAGGGAAAAGTTCCGGCAACTGATGGTGGATATCGGCATAGCTGTTGCTCCGAGCAGGGTAGCCAACAGCTTCCTCGAAGGAAAAGAATTTGCGCAGGAAATCGGGTTTCCACTGGTTATTCGTCCCTCCTTCACCCTCGGCGGATCAGGTGGTGGTTTTGTGCATACCAAAGATGACCTGGATGCTGCCCTCGACCGCGGTCTGAAAGCCT
>CAVVSL010000019.1:0-57928 GCA_963750825.1 uncultured Bacteroidota bacterium
AATAGTTGGTAGCAATAGAGAAAGTGAAGTGTTGGTTTTTAGGGATAGAAGCAGGGGGACTGATATAGGTTGGATAATAATTGTGCAGAAATCCCTGAAAGCCGGCCGGCAAATCCAGAATACTATAGTTGCCGGTTATAGTAGCCATAAAATCATTGCTGCCTAACCTAAGTGTTTTTACGGAATTTTGGTAACTAGAGGTAATGTTTAAGGAATCGAAACTTTGTACAAAATCTCCTTTCCGGATAGTGGCATTTAGAAATTTTGCAGAACCTAAAAAGTTGTCAATAGTAGTACCCGTAAAGTTTACATCTAATAATCCGGTCAGTTCAACTGAATCCTTAAACAACTTGAGGGCCGCAAGGTTTGAATGGGTAAGGTCTCCCACCATGTTAAAACTGGGAAGTTCTTTGGTAAGATCAATCTCCACATTGCTGGTGAAATCCAGATTGGGGTCATTGATTTTTACTTCGCCATTGAAATATTTTTTCTGGAAAGTACCATTGGTTGTGATATTGGTATAATTGTAATTATTATAGAACAGTGAAGATATCTTTCCCTCAAGAGTGGTTTTGAGGTTTTCAATCTCAAAACTGCTACCCGTTATTTTTCCTTTGAAATCAACGAGCCCCAATGCAGTATCATTCAGAAATTTACCCATATTGAAACGGATGGTTTCTATAGCACCCGTATAAGTGGGATCGCCTTTGGTAGGTAGTTGCAAACTCACATTGGTTTTTACGCCGCCCAACTGTGTACTGAAATTTCCTTCGGTCACAAAATCGTGAATGGTTCCTTTGAAATTACCCCTGTAAATGATGGTACCCAGGGCTGCTAGATTGGGTGACTTTACATCTTTTAAGCCCGGAATGAATATCCCCAGGTCATAATAATTCGTTTGTAATCCACCATTGGTGAGGGTAATTTTGGTCCGGTCAATATTGGGCAATCCTTTCATGCTAAGTTGCCCGTTGATATTGGTAGTGGCCCCAATCCTGGCTGTCAGGTTTTTTACGGTAAAGTCTGCAACAGTTCCTTTGAATTGGCCATTCAGAGAAACCACTTTTTTCCAGCTACGTACATCAGGTGCGAAATAGGCTATATCATCACTATTAACCCTGGCCTCTTTGAAAAAGGCATCCATCGTAACCTTGTTTTCATAGTCGCCAAAGTCTTTGTTGAAATCCTTGTAGCGCATGGCATAGTAGTTGGTCAGGTGACTTTTATTCGTCTCCAAATCCAGGTTAGCCAGTTCCATGATTTGGGGTGTGAACCTGAAATTGGTTTTTAATTTTTTCAACTCAAGGCCACATCGATCTTTTACCGAAAAATTAAGTTTGGCCCGAATGGTATCCTTAATAAATGCCAGTTCGCCAATCCTGCCATTGAGTTTGGAGAGTTGAATATGACTGCCATCAAAATAGGGGAGTGGTTTTTCAAGATTGTTGTCCATGAAAAGACTTCCATTCCGGATGATGATACTGTCAACTTTTGCTGTAATGTTACCCTCGTTTAAATAGTAGCCTGAATTCGGTAAAGTAGATTTCTTATTCCGTAGCGAATCGGGCCGCAAAGGCGTTAGTCCCTGTATTCGGATAAGGGGTCTATCCAGGGATATGTTGCTAATATAAAACAGGCTTTTGGTAAAATCAATATTTTCAGCATCCACCAAAAGACTGTTTGCACTGATATACATATATTCACCAGCCCATAGGTCATTTTTCGAAAAGCGGATATTCTTAAGGTCAATCTTTTTCAGGTTGAGGGCGAGCCCTCCCTTTTTCTTTGCAGTATCAGAAGACGCAAAATAATCTACGATAAACTGGTAGTTCCATACAGAATCCTTCCGATGCATCCTTACAATGGCATCTTCCAGCCCGATATATTTGAGTTCAATTTTTTTCAGCAGAAAAAACCAATCCGTTAACCTTACCCGCATTTGCCGGGCATACACCAGGGTATCGCTTTGCTTATCCCTGACCAGCACATTTTCCAGATTCAATTTGTTAAAAAGGGTATAACTGACTTTTTCTACCCTTACTTCTGTACCCAAACTCTTTGAAAGTCGTTTGGTAGCCATGTGCAATAACCAATTTTGAACAAACGATGTTTGTATCGCTATAAAAGCTAACAGGATGATAGCCAGTAATATCAGGATGGATCGACGTAATATTTTAAAGAAACGGTTCAGAAGCACTTTGGTTTGAGAAGCAAAAATAAGCAATCATTACCGTAGGGCAATTTCAATGCCAAACCAGGGAATTCATCCGGTTATATTGCTATTAAGTAAAAAAGTGGTATCTGACAATACTTCCTGATATATGGTTAGGATACTAAAGTTTCCCT
The DNA here is from genome assembly GCA_963750825.1 of uncultured Bacteroidota bacterium. Classification (GTDB taxonomy): domain Bacteria; phylum Bacteroidota; class Bacteroidia; order Chitinophagales; family Chitinophagaceae; genus Sediminibacterium. Next base: position 2,347 of record CAVVSL010000019.1, read on the forward strand.
CAGGTAAACCTTCTCTTCCTTAAAAGCCTTTCTGGGCGTAAGCCCCAGCAGTTCGAACATCACATTATCCTCGTCAAAGGAGGGATTGGGTGTGGTTAATAATTTATCACCCGCAAATATGGAATTGGCCCCGGCCATAAAACACAAAGCCTGTTCTGCAATGCTCATTGCTGTTCTGCCGGCACTAAGTCTGACCATTGTTTTGGGCATCAGAATACGGGCAGTGGCAATCATGCGTACCATGTCCCATATATCCACCTGGGTGTTGTGTTCTAATGGGGTTCCGCTAATGGGTACCAGCGAGTTGATGGGCACACTTTCGGGATGCTCCGGCATGGTGGCCAGTGTATGCAGCATGCCTATTCTGTCTTCATGGGTTTCCCCCAGACCAATAATTCCTCCGCAGCAAACCGAAATGCCTGATTTTCTCACATTGTTCAGCGTTTGTAACCGGTCTTCATAAGTACGGGTGGTGATGATTTCCCCATAGTGTTCTTTACTGGTGTCAAGGTTATGGTTGTAAGCATATAAGCCGGCATCTGACAGTTTATGGGCTTGCTCTTCCGTTAACATTCCCAGGGTACAGCAGACCTCCATCCCCATTTCATTCACGCCTTTTACCATATCCAATACCCGGTCAAAATCCCGGTTATCCCTTACCTCGCGCCAGGCAGCGCCCATGCAAAAACGGGTGCTGCCCGCTTCTTTGGCTTTTTGGGCATAGGTTAACACTTCTTCTTTTTTCATCAATGCCTGTACTTCCACACCGGTTGAATACCTGGCTGCCTGTGGGCAGTAGGCACAATCCTCACTACAACCTCCCGTCTTGATGCTTAAAAGCGTACACACCTGAACCTCTGCCGTATCATTGTATTGCCTGTGCAGGGAAGCGGCTTTAAAAACCAGTTCCAGTAAAGGTGAATTATATAATTCCTTGATTTCTTCCAGTTGCCAGTTATTGCGAATATCCATGTTCATACACAGGGGTTTTGAAAGCAAATATAAGTGCGATTTGGCAAGACAGATTGCCTCGTCGTTGTCAAAAAAATATATCAGTCCTTCCTGCTTTGCAGGTAATTCCGCCATTTGTCAATCACCCCATTCATATCCTCTGGTAAGGGGGCTTCAAACATCATTTCTTTTCCGGTTACCGGATGGATAAATCCCAGGGTTTTTGCATGCAGGGCACAGCGGGGACAAATGGTAAAACAATTGTCCACAAACTGTTTGTATTTGGTATAAATAGTACCCTTCAATATTTTATCACCACCATATTCCCAATCGTTGAAAAGGGTATGGCCAATGTGTTGCATATGCACCCGGATCTGGTGTGTACGTCCTGTTTCCAGCACGCATTCCACCAGGGTTACATAATTGAATCTTTCCAGTACTTTATAATGCGTGATGGCATGTTTGCCCAGTTCCCCTTCGGGATAAACGTCAAACATTTTGCGATGTTGCCTGTGACGGGCAATATGACCGGTAATGGTATCTTCCTCCTTCTCCATATCTCCCCATACCAGGGCCACATAATTCCGTTTAACGGTATGGTTAAAAAACTGTTTGGCCAGGTGTGCCGCAGCTACGGGTGTTTTGGCGAGTACCAGTAAGCCTGTGGTATTTTTATCAATCCTGTGAACCAGTCCGAACCTGGGTAATATATCTTCGTCTAAACCCGGATGCTGCTGTTCAAGGTAATAGGCAATGCCATTGAGCAGGGTTCCTGAGAAATTTCCCACTCCCGGATGCACTACCATGTTGGCCGGTTTGTTGATGATCATTAGGGTATCATCTTCATACACGATATTCAGTGGAATATTTTCCCTTTTTAATACCGTATGTTCCGGGTTGATTAGGCTCATGAGCAACAATTCATCTCCCGGTTTGATTTTATAGTTGCTTTTAACCATTTTGCCGTTTACCGTAACAAAACCCGCTTCAATGCCTTTCTGTACCTTATTGCGGGTAGCCCCTTCCAGGTGCATTTGTATCCATTTATCAATCCTCAAAGGTTCCTGACCCTTATCAATCGTAAAAGACTTTCGTTCGTAAAGGGCTTCCGTACTTTCTTCTGAAAGGTTTTCCAGTTCATCCTGCATCCGGCAAAAATAAAGGTTTGTGGTGAGAGGCAGGGGATACCCTGTTCGGGTAACACTGTTTGCTTATTTTTGCAGCATGCAGCAAACCGTATTTTTTTCTGATTTGGGACGAAAACGCTATAAAACCATTTGGGATTTTCAGGAACTGCTGTTAAAACGCAATACCGACTGCAAAGCTGCCTTGCGTTCAGATCCCGGTAACACGGCATTAGCAACTATCCATCACCTCTTGTTTGTTGAACACGATCCTGTATATACCCTGGGTAAAAACGGGAAGCCGGATCATTTACTGATCAGTGAAACGGAATTGAAGGAAAAAGGAATTGACTTCTTTCATATTAACCGGGGTGGTGATATTACCTTTCACGGTCCCGGACAGGTGGTGGGTTATCCCGTTCTGGATCTTGAGAAGTTTAGACCCGACCTTGGCTGGTACCTGCGCAGCCTGGAAGAAGTCATTATTTTAACACTCGCGGCTTATGGCATAAAGGGAGAAAGAAGTGCAGGTGAAACCGGTGTCTGGGTTGACCCGGCTATCGCAGGAAAGGAACGTAAAATCTGCGCCATGGGTATTAAATGCAGTCGCTGGGTAACGATACATGGGTTCGCGTTTAATATCAATACGGACCTCACTTATTTCTCGCACATAGTTCCCTGTGGCATCCAGGATAAGCAGGTGACCTCCTTACAAAAGGAACTGGGCAGGGAAGTGCCTCTGGAGGAAGTAAAGCAGGAACTCAAAAATAATTTCGAAAAAGTATTCGGCGCTAAACTGGTCAATGCCGGGCAACACCATGTTATGTGAAAGAAACCCCGATTATTCTTTTTGTAACAGGAACTTACTTTTCTCCTTTAGTTTATCATCCTCATACAATTCAAATGTGAACCAGCCGGCGTGAACAAAATTGGTTTTGTCCAATACCAGTTCCGGTTCTTTAATGGCTTTGAGGTGGAATAATTCAGAACCATCCCTGTCAAAAAAGACAATCCTGTATTTATGTTGTTTAAATAAGGGAAGTCTGATCGTTACATATCCTTTGCGGTTGGTAAAAATATAGGGTGACGGGGACCAAACATATTTCGGAACATAGGGATGTATGGTCCAATTGTTATTGTCAATGAAAAACAAGCTGTCTTTTGTTTTCAGGGATAACGAGTCCCTGAATGCTTTGTTCCGGTATAGGTCCAGTTTGGCTACCAGGCTATCATTCCTGTATACGAATATGTATTTTTTTTCATCGGGGATATATGGGTGAAGTTGCACACGCCAGCGGTTGATGACAAAAAGGGTGTCTTTGGTATTAGCCGAAACAGAGTCACTGAAAGCGGAATAGCTGACAGCAGGGAGTTTGGCCACCAATTGGTTATTCCGGTAAATACTGATGATGGATTGGGTATTGGCATCAGCATGAATGGGTATCCATTCCACTGCCTGGGTATTGATTCTGCGCAGCCTGTCCTTTGTTTTTTGGTTAATGGAATCTCGAAAACCGCTATAGGCTTCATTGCTGATGGTGAATAGTGGTTTATCCTTTAAATAAATAGTTGTTTGTGGTTTTCGGCTATCAAATTCATTTTTTTTAGTGGAGTTATCTATGGTTGGCAGATTTATAGGCATTGGTACTATTCCTTTAACACCTGAAAAATAAAAGGCGCCTCCTGCTAACACATAAAAAATGCGGTAATACCTTTTGGGGTTAGGGAGCTGTTTGGTATCTACATAGCCATTGGAGGGCAATTCCGGTGACAGGGAAGAAAAGATGGTACGGAAATCGCGTAAACTGTCTGTTGACCTTTGCACCGCTAACTGGATACAATTGGGAAAAGGGTTGTTCCAGCTAACCTGTATTTTGCCCCTGCCCAATTCTCTGATGCTGAAATCGGGCAGTGACTGCTGTGACTTACCCGGCAAAAAGCCAAGAAGGCAGCAGCAAAGGATAAAAATTATTGTTGAATGACGCATCTCCACAAATATAATCCGAGTAAGTTTATGAAAAAGGTAAACTGCCTTCCGGAAGAGATTGGTTACCCTGTAAGCCACCGCTGTGAATAACCAGCAGCCTGCTGTTTTCCGGAAAATATTTTTTTTCAATAAGGTCTTTTACCCCAAATAATAATTTAGCAGTATAGACAATGTCCGTAGGGAGTTTTTCTTTTTCCCATAACATTTTCATGAATGCCAGCAACTCCGGCGGATGCTTGCCATATCCCCCAAAATGGTACCCCTGTATTACGCTAAATCCTTTTTCAATGGCAGACGGGAGTAACAGTGCCCTGATTTCTGCTTCTATGGTCAGGTTATTTTTTAATACGCTGATACCGGTTACCTTTTGTCCGGGTCCGGCTTTGTTAACCAATCCTGCCATCATGGTTCCCGTACCGGTAGCACAAATTACATCTGTATAATCATTGGCAGCAAGGACGGGTAGATCCCAAATTTCAGCTGTGCCTGCTGCGCCGGGTTTTCCGTATCCTCCTTCGGCAATCCAATAAAAGTTCGGTCTTTGATGGGCTGCTATGATGGCAGCTTTATTTTGATAGGTAGCCCGGTCGATAAATACCAATTCCATTCCATACAACCTTGCCTGTACAAGGGTAGGAGACAGGTTAACCGAAGCATCCCCTCTGATAAATCCCCTGCTTTGCAGTCCATATGCCCGGGCGGTAAAAGCAGTTGCCACAATATGATTGGAATAAGCCCCGCCAAAAGTGGCGATAGTGTCTTTTTGTTGTTGGATGGCTTCCTGCAAATAGTATTTTAATTTGAACCATTTATTTCCGGAAACTACTTCGTGCACTTTGTCTAACCTCAATACATGGGTCTTTACTTCTGGCGATGACAAAAAGTTTAGTGGTTGTACCGGTAGGTTATGCAGGTTAACATCCATAGTATTCCCTTGTTACTAAAGCTGAATCCTTTAGTTTCGTGTCTGATAAATATACAGCATGAAACCAACTCTCGTGATATTAGCAGCAGGCATGGCCAGCAGGTATGGCAGTATGAAACAAATCCAGTCCTTTGGTCCCGATGGAGAAACCATTATGGATTATTCTATTTATGATGCGATAAAGGCCGGATTTGGGAAAGTAGTATTCATTATCCGCGAAGAGTTCGCAGCTAATTTCAGGGCTATTTTTGAACCCAAACTGAAGGGACGTATTGAAACAGACTATGTGTTCCAATCTTTAGCCGCTTACACAGGTGGAAGGTCCATTCCCGAAGAAAGAACCAAACCCTGGGGAACCGCCCATGCGGTACTTTGCTGCAAGGGAAAAGTAAACGAACCCTTTGCGGTCATCAATGCGGATGATTATTACGGACGGGACGCTTTTACCAAAGCCTTCACCTTCTTAACTACCCAATGCAATGAAGAGACGTATTGTATTATCGGATATGAATTAAAAAATACACTCAGTGATAATGGCAGCGTAAGCAGGGGGGTATGTAATGTTGACAGCGATAATAACCTTACCGATATCAACGAAAGGACCAGTATTTTCAGAGGAGAAAACGGACAGATTACTTACCAGGATGCAACGGGATTGCATGAAGTATCTGAAAACAGTCTGGTGAGTATGAACTATCTCTGTTTTGCTCCCGGCTTCATTAATATATGCGAAGAGCAGTTTGGTGTTTTTCTCGACAAACACCTATCAACACCTAAATCAGAGTTTTTCATTCCTGATGCAACCCGTTATTTTTTGCAATCGGGTAAAGGAGTGGTGAAAGTAATCCCTACCGCCGCCAAATGGTTTGGCGTTACGTATAAAGAGGATGCTCCCGGGGTACTTGCGAGTATCAATGCTTTGGTAGCCGAAGGGGAGTATCCCGCTGCACTTTGGAGATAATTACGCCAGTTAAGAAATTTTATCTTTTTTCAGTTAGAAGGGTATATCCCTAAAAAGCAATCCCACCTAATAGGCAGGATTGCTTTTTTATAGAACCAAAAATCAACTGTACAATTATTTGGTGAAGGCTTTTACATAGTACACACAGTCTTCGAGTCTGGAAATCTGTTGCTTCCGCTCCATGCCTTTCAATGCGGAAGAATTGGGTAATTTAATCCTTTCAAGGGAAGTGTCACTTTTCTTCAGTTCATTTACCATACGGTATATATTCCTGGATTTCACTGCAAATGCGATTCCATCAGCCTGTGACTGGCGGGTGCTTAAAATACCAATTACTTCGCCGTTATTATTGAATACAGGGCCTCCTGAGTTTCCGGGGTTGGCACTGATCTGCAACTGGTAACTGAGGGAATCATTGTTGTAACCGGTTCTGGCACTTAAATATCCTTCACCATACACAATGTCGTTCCGGGGATAACCCAGTGTGAATATCTGTTCTCCTAAATCAGTATTGGACTTCCGGATACTGTATGGAAGGGATTTAAGGGGCGTAAAATCCTGGTCATTAATTTTAAGTATCGCCAGGTCTTTCTCATTATCTATATTGGCAATAGTAGCTTTGAACTCCTGTCCCTTGCTGTTGACAACCACAGCACCTGATCCTTTTAAAACGTGGGCATTGGTAATTATATACCCCTTAGGGTCAATCAGGAAACCGGTTCCACCGCTGATTAAACGGGCATTTTCGGGAATTTTGCTTTTAACCTCATCAATTAAATTACCCTGGTATTGCTGGTTACGTTGGATTACTTCAATGGCTTTGCTAAGTTGTTGTAACTGGCTGTTTTTAACCGAGGGTGAAAAATAAACCGTTAATCCGCTTATAATAAGGGCAATAACACCGCCAACAGAAGCGGCAATGGCTGTAACCCTTTTGTACTTGGTCCACAATTGCACTACTTTACCCCTGGTGGTTAATTCCCCACCTTCATTAATATCGCCACGGGCAAGGAGTTTGGCGTGGGAATTTTGCAGGCTCTGGCCCAGGTTCCGGTGGAGTGCATATATGTCCATCTGGTGAAGGAACATGCTGTGCTCTACCACCATCTGGTCAATTTCAGGGGTATTTTTCCTGAGTGTTTCAAAATAATCCCTCTCGGAAGCATTCATGTCTCCGTTGAGGTATCTTTCGATGGCTTCTAATAATAAAATGTCGTCCATGGTATTAGTCTCCGATATTATATTGCGAGAAGAATAATTTCTTCAGTCGCATCAAACATTTGTATTTCTGGTTTTTGGCATTATCGGCATTGGTATATCCGAATTCATCTGCCAGGTCCTGCATACCCATTTTTTTCAGGTAATACCCCTCCAGCAAACTCTTGCAGGGTTCTCCCAAACTGTTCATCGCACGGTCCATGATGGCAAATTCTGCATTTCGCTTTTCATGGATGTCAAGATCCTCTTCCACCGGAACCGTTTCTTCCAGACTGTCTACCTTCCCTGAATACCGGCCCATTTGTTGTAAACGCTTGAGCCACAATCTTCTACAAATCGAATACAAGTAGGTTTTTATCTGACAGGTTAGTACAAATGAGTCCTGTTGTGCTTTTTCATAGAGCGCAATCATGGCCTCCTGAAAAATATCCCTTGCATCGTCATAAGTGCCATTGTTCTGCAGAATAAAAGCCTGAACCATATTGAAATTGTCCTTGTAAAGGGTTTCGATGGCCCTGGAGTCATTATTTGCCAATCCAATTAATAATGCTTGTTCGTTCGTATCGGCTTTCACGGTCTGTTCTTTTAATACGCTGAGGAGGGCAAAAGTAACCCAAAATATTCCCTGATTTATTTATTTGGATTTTTTTTCGCCTGGGGGGTTACCTTTTAGCTCCTCCCGGTATTAACCTTAAATTCACTCACACACAAAAAGAAAAAAAATGAAAAAAGTACTTGCAATCTTAGCTGTAGCCGGCTTTATGGCTTCATGTAACTCAGGAGAAAACAAAGAAGCTGCTGCTGCTGACAGCGCAAGAATCGCTGATAGTACTGCTGCTGCCGCTGCTGCTGATAGTGCTGCAAAAGCTGCTGCTGATACTACCCATGCAGATACTACCCATGCAAAAATGTAATTAAACTGGCTATCGTGCGAAGGAAACAGTGATGTTGACTTAGCTTGCCGGTCTAAGTATAGCTTTTGAAAATTTTTCATATGGCAAGCAATCGTTAGAGGCCGCTCCGTTTCCACGGAGGGGCTTTTTTTTTGTGTATAACCTGAACCGATCATACTGACCAATCACTATATTAACTAAGGTTTGTTAGCTAAATATTTTTTTTTAATATAGAATTTGAATCTATTTCCTGATTATATTTGACATGAAATGAAAATAACCCTGGTAAATACTTTTTATTTTTTCTTTTACTACTTCTTTGAAAAAAGAAGCCGGGTGGTATTTGCCAAAGCATAAAAGCGAAACAAATAAAACAACTGTCCCGGCCCTTAAGCCGGGTTTTTTTTTACCAAAAATCTTTTCTCATAACCGTAAACTAAAATGACTTCAGTTCCCAAATCAGTTCAACCGGTTACAATGGAATACCTCAATGGGGAAGGGATAGCTATTCAGGGATATGAAGGTAGTTTTCACCAGGTGGCTGCCAGGCATTTTTTTGGTAAACAGGTGGAAGTGCTACCCTGTGCTACTTTCCGGCAACTCATCAGGGTGGCTTCTGATAAAAAGGAATCTGCCGGAGGGATTATGGCCATAGAAAATTCCATAGCCGGTAGCATCCTGCCCAATTATAACCTGTTACAAAAAAGCCAGCTCAGGGTAATTGGAGAAGTTTACCTTTCCATCAGCCAGCACCTGCTTGTCAACCCCGGTGTGGGACTGGAAGATATCCGCGAAGTGCATAGTCACCCCATGGCCATTTTACAATGTCTGGATTACCTGGAAAAGCAGCCATGGAAAATTATGGAATCTGATGATACAGCGCTAAGTGCCCGGCATATCCACCAACACCACCACAAGCATGCTGCAGCCATTGCCAGTAAACTGGCAGCAGAACTTTATCAACTTGATATACTGGTTCCGAATATCCATACCCTTACCAATAATGTTACACGTTTTCTGGTGTTAAAAAGGGAAAAGGATTGCGTGCCTGTTGAAGGGGCCGATAAAATGTCCCTTTATTTTCAGGTAAACCATTCCCGGGGAAGCCTGGCTAGGGTTTTGACAAAGATTGCTGCCGGTAATATCAACCTCAGCAAATTGCAGAGCATGCCGATACCGGGTAGTAATTTTAAATATGGATTTTATGCGGATATGGAATTCAGCTCCCTGAAACAGGTAGAAAAAGTGTTATCCTCCATCGAGGCATTAACCAATAGTGTAAAAATTTTCGGCATTTATAAAAAAGGAAAAGTAGTAAAAGGATAAAAATGAAAGTAACTACTGCCAAACGACTGGAAGGAATCGGAGAATATTATTTCTCTCAGAAATTACGTGAGATAGATGAACTGAACCAGCAGGGGAAAGCCATTATCAACCTGGGTATAGGCAGTCCGGACCTGCCTCCTCATCCGGAAGTTATCCGGGTTCTGCAGGAAGAAGCTGCCAAACCCAATACACATGCTTATCAAAACTACAAGGGTTCTCCTATACTTCGGAAAGCCATTGCAGAATGGTATGCCACATGGTATTCAGTAGCCCTGGACCCTGATACAGAGATATTGCCGCTTATTGGCAGTAAAGAGGGTATCATGCATATATGCATGACCTATTTGAATGAAGGTGATGAGGCCCTCATTCCGGATCCGGGTTATCCCACGTATACCAGTGCCATTAAACTGGCAGGTGGTAAAGTAATTACTTATGAACTGGCAGAAGCAAATGACTGGCAACCTGATCTGGCAGCATTAGAGAAACTTGACCTGAGCAGGGTAAAACTACTTTGGCTGAACTATCCCCATATGCCTACCGGCCAGGCACCTTCCATGGCATTATTTGAAAAACTGGTGGCGTTTGCCCGCAAGAATGGTATCCTGATTTGTCATGATAACCCCTATAGTTTTATTCTCAATGATAAACCTATGAGCCTGCTTCAGGTACCTGGTGCAAAAGAGGTGGTATTGGAACTGAATTCCCTGAGTAAAAGCCAGAATATGGCCGGTTGGCGGGTGGGCATGCTTTGTGCCTCCGGTGACAGGATTGGGGAAGTCCTCCGTTTTAAGAGCAATATGGATAGTGGTATGTTTTTACCTGTTCAGTTAGCCGCAGCCAAAGCCCTTTCATTGGGTAAGGAATGGTATGAAGGGATCAATGAGATTTATGCCACCAGAAGGCAAAAAGTTTTTGAATTACTGGACCTGCTTAACTGCCGGTATTCCCAAAACCAGACGGGCATGTTTGTCTGGGCAAAAATTCCGGAAGGATTCTCCTCCGGTTTTGCGGTAAGCGATCATGTTTTATACAACGCAGCTGTGTTTCTAACCCCGGGAGGTATATTTGGCAAGGCAGGGGATGATTATATTCGTATCAGTCTTTGTGGCAGTGTGGAAAGGTTTGATGAAGCCATCAAAAGAATCGGAAATCTGACAAATCAATAGCTAAAAACAGAATCAAATGGTGGTTGCTATAATTGGTGTGGGGCTTATCGGAGGGTCAATGGCCCTTGCTTTAAAACAAAATGGTATGGCCAGCCATATTTTAGGTGTTGATGCAGATGCCAACCATGCCGCCCAGGCACTGGATAGAAAACTGGTGGATGAAATGGTGAATCTGGAAGAGGCGGTAGACCGTTCGCAACTCATCATCCTGGCCGTACCGGTAAATGTGGCAGAAAAATTATTACCCGGAATAATGGAACAATTGGATAGCCAGGTGGTAATGGAAGTAGGCTCTACCAAAGAAGGAATATTGAAAGTAATTGAGCACCATCCCAAAAGAGGCCGGATGGTGGCAACACACCCCATGTGGGGTACAGAAAACAGCGGCCCCCTTGCAGCCGTAAATGATGCCTTTACAGACAAAGCCACGGTAATTTGCAACAGAGAAGAAAATGATGCTGATGCCCTGGCAATGGTGGAGGAATTGTACCAAAAACTGGGGATGCACCTCGTGTATATGAATGCCAAAGACCACGATGTCCACGTAGCCTATGTGAGCCACATATCCCATATCACTTCTTTTGCGCTGGCCAACACGGTTCTGGAAAAAGAACGAGAAGAAGATGCCATTTTTGAATTGGCCAGCGGTGGTTTTGAAAGTACCGTAAGGCTGGCAAAAAGTAATTCGGCCATGTGGGTGCCCATATTCATGCAAAACCGGGAAAATATACTAGATGTACTGAATGAACATATCAGCCAGTTAAGAAAGTTTAAAGCCTCTCTGGAAAAGGAGAATTATACCTACCTGGAGGAATTGATCAGTAAAGCAAATGGGATTAAACGGATATTGAAATAAAGCTGGTAAAGGTATGACACTTGGGTGTGTAAATGAATTGGACAGAAGAAAAATGGGCATTTTTACCGCCTGAGAAGTGTAAAAGGCAATGCGGTAGCGGCTTTCAAACAAAAAACAGCCAAAGAGGCATATTAAAAGTACCTTTGCGGCAAAATTGAATAAATACATGACGACATTTGAAGCGTTGGGAGTGGATGCCAGACTGGTTCAGGCAACCAATGAGTTGGGGTACGTGAACCCAACTGCCATACAGGAACAGGCTATACCGATATTATTAAGCGGCACACAGGATTTTATTGGTCTGGCACAGACAGGAACCGGAAAAACAGCAGCTTTCGGATTACCCCTGCTACACATAATAGATGCGGCTGCTAAGTATCCCCAGGCGCTGGTAGTATGTCCTACCCGGGAACTTTGCCTGCAAATTGTAAAAGAAATTGAGCTTTTTAAAAAATTCATGACCGGTGTTTCAGTAGTGGCCGTTTATGGAGGAGCTTCCATTGGACTGCAGATTCGTGACCTGAAAAGGGGCGTACAAATTGTAGTAGCCACACCGGGCCGTTTGATTGACCTCATAGAAAGGAAAGCCATTAACCTGGAACAGATTAAATATGTAGTGCTGGATGAGGCAGATGAAATGCTGAATATGGGTTTTCAGGATGACATTGAATTCATCCTGAAAAATACGCCTGCCAGAGAAAGTACCTGGTTATTCAGTGCCACCATGCCACCCGAAATCAGAAAGGTGAGCAGAAAGTACATGAAGGAACCCAAAGAAGTAACGGTAGGTAAAGTGAATACTGCCAACAAAAGTATTGATCACCAGTATTATGTAACCACTGCACAGCACAGGTATGAAACCCTGAAAAGGATTATTGACTTTAATCCCGGAATCTATGGAATCATTTTTACGCGGACCAAACTGGATGCTCAGGAAATATCTGAACGACTGACCAGGGAAGGCTATGACATTGATGCCCTTCATGGTGACCTTACCCAGCAGCAGCGCGACAGGGTAATGGGACAGTTTAGGGACAGGAGTCTTCAGTTACTCATTGCTACAGATGTGGCTGCAAGGGGGATTGATATTGTGGGCATCACCCATGTGATCAATTACGAATTGCCCGATGATGTGGAAATCTACACCCACCGTAGCGGCCGAACCGGCCGGGCAGGTAACCTGGGTATCTGTATTTCCATTGTACATGCCAAAGAAATGTACAAATTCAAACAAATTGAAAGAATCAACAATTCGCAGTTTCATAAATTAGATATACCCAGCGGAAAGGATGTTTGCCGGAAGCAATTTTTCCATTTTATGGACAAATTATTGTCTGCGGATATCAGTCATGGCGATTACGAAACCTATGTACCCATGCTGGCAGAAAAGTTTGCAGAAGTAAGCAAGGAAGATGTATTGAAAAGGGTGGCTGCCATGGAATTTGACCGTTTCCTCAAATACTATGAAAATGCAGAAGACCTGAACCTTAGGGAGCGAAGCAGAAAAGATCCCTCAGATCGCGGCGATTCCAGAAGAAGGGATAGCCAACCGGAAGGTAGGGGAGATAGTCGCAAAGAATATAGCCGGGGCGGTGGCTATAGCCGCTTGTTTGTTAACCTGGGAACCAAAGACGGCTTCTTCAAAGCCAGTTTCCTGCAGTTTATCCTTGACATGAGCGACCTCAAGAAAGAAGTACTGGGAAAAATTGATATGAAGGACATGACCAGCTGGATTGAAATTGATAAATCTTCCGCACAGCAGATGATTCGTTCACTGGATGGAAAAAGTTATAAAGGAAGGCGCATACGTATGAACGATGCAGACAGTGGAGGTCCGGCGGGTTTTCAAAAAAAGTCAAAAAAGTCTTATTAATATTCCGATAACCTGACAAACGTTTATTGACAATATGGAGCAAGCAATCGAAAAAGCAGCATCAGTGGAAACATTATTACAAAAGCGTCCATTGATTATTTCCGGTCCCTGCAGTGCCGAGACCGAAGAACAGGTAGTGCAAACTGCTGTTCGTCTCGCCCAAACCGGTAAAGTGGATATTCTCCGTGCCGGTATCTGGAAACCCCGCACTCGCCCTGGAAGTTTTGAAGGGATTGGCACCAAAGGATTACCCTGGTTGCAGCAAGCCAGAAAGGCGTCGGGACTGCCCGTTGCTATTGAAGTGGCTACCGGAAAACAGGTAGAAGATGCCTTGCATTTTGATGTAGACGTTTTATGGATTGGTGCCCGCACTACGGTTAATCCGTTCAGTGTACAGGAAATAGCAGACGCACTGCGAGGGGTGGATGTGCCGGTGCTGATTAAAAACCCCATCAATCCTGACCTGGAATTATGGATTGGCGCCGTAGAAAGAGTGGCCAAGGCGGGGATTAAAAATATCGGACTCATCCACCGTGGCTTTAGTTCTTATGGAAATACGGAATACCGGAATGCACCTATGTGGCACCTTGCCATTGAAATGAAACGCAGAAACCCCGGGATGCTCTTAATCAATGACCCTTCCCATATTTGTGGAAGAAGAGATATACTGCTGGACGTTGCCCAAAAAGCCATTGACCTTGACTTCGATGGTTTAATCATTGAAAGCCATATTGACCCTGACAATGCCTGGAGCGATGCCAAACAGCAGATTACCCCGGAAGTACTGGGTGACTTAATTGGTTCCATTATCTGGAGAAAAGAAGACATCAATTCAGAAGAACTGCATGCTGCCATGGAAAAAATGCGTGCACAAATCAACCAGTTAGATGACGAATTGTTGCAGTTGCTGGGTCAGCGAATGAAAGTGGCTGATAAAATTGGTACTTATAAGAAAGAAAATAATGTCACCATTTTGCAAACCAACCGCTGGAATGCTATTCTGGAAAGGGCATTTATCAATGGCGAAAAAATGGGGTTAAGCAAAGAGTTTATCACTAAATATTTTGATGCAGTACATATGGAAAGCATCAATCACCAGAACAGGATTATGAATGCCTGATTCCCTGATTTTTGGGCTTGCCCGATAACTGAAATCAATGAAAAAAAGAAGCTTTACGTTCTCACATAGTAAGGTCAGCTATTTCTTTGACGCAGAATTTGCCTATCTGGAAAAGCTGGTTGCAAAGGATAATGCTATAATCATTACAGATGAGCATGTCTTTGCCAAACACAAAAAGAAGTTCACCGGTTGGAATACCCTGGTATTAAAACCCGGAGAAGCCTATAAGGTCCAGCATACAGTGGATACCCTCGTTAACCAGTTGGTTGCCATGGGTGCTGACCGGAAAACAACACTGGTAGGAGTAGGTGGGGGTGTGATAACAGATATCACAGGGTATCTGGCGGGGATTTATATGCGTGGAATACCTTTTGGTTTTGTACCTACTACTTTACTGGCCATGGTTGATGCGGCTATTGGCGGTAAAAATGGAATAGATGTGGGGGTGTATAAAAACATGGTGGGACTCATTCGCCAGCCATCTTTTTTATTGTACGATACTTCCTTTTTAAAAACGCTACCCCATACAGAATGGCAAAATGGTTTTGCGGAAATTATTAAGCATGCCAGTATCAAAGATGCAACCATGTTTCGGTTGCTCCAGCAACACTCCATCACAGATTTCAAAAAAGGCGGAAAACTCCTCACGGATTTGGTGACCGGCAATGCAATGCTAAAGACAAAAGTCGTTATCGGGGATGAATTTGAACAGGGAGAAAGAAAACTCTTAAACTTTGGTCATACCCTGGGTCATGCCATAGAGAATATGTATGAACTAAGTCATGGGCAGGCGATCAGCATTGGTATGACCTATGCTGCGGTCATTTCCCAGCAATTAAAAGGGTTTCAACAAACGGAGGAACTTGTGGCATTATTAAAAAAGTACGGGTTACCCACCTATGCAGCTTTTGATGCTAAAAAAGCGTTTAAAGTGCTCATGAAGGATAAAAAAAAGGAAAATGTAAGTATCCATTACATCTTACTGGAGAAAACAGGTAAAGGAGTCATACAGCCATTACTGCTGGTTCAATTACAGGAGATTTTCAAACAGTTTTAAAAACTTCGGCAAAACAGGTAAACTTTTCCGATTGCATTGATAAATAGGTATTTGACAAAGTATGATTGTAACCGTACATCCTTCCCGATTAACCGGAGAAATTATTGCTCCCACCAGTAAAAGCAGCATGCAGCGGGCCTGTGCTGCAGCCCTGTTAACCATGGGAGAAACCATCCTGGTTAATCCCGGAAAAAGCAACGATGACATAGCAGCCCTGGAAGTGATTCAAAAATTGGGTGCTAAAGTGGTACATGAAGAAAATGGTCATATCCTGATCAGTTCCCGGGGCGTTAATCCGGTAAATACAGAAGTGAATTGTGGGGAAAGTGGATTGGGTATCCGTATGTTTACCCCTATTGCGGCCCTGAGTAACCAGGCCATTACCCTAAATGGAACCGGAAGCCTGTTAACCCGGCCCATGGATTTCTTTGACGAAATATTTCCCCGGTTAGGAATAGCCATACAATCTAATAAAGGAAAATTACCCATACAAATAAAAGGCCCACTGGTGCCCGCAGATATCACCATCGATGGTTCTCTCAGTTCTCAATTCCTTACAGGATTACTGATGGCCTATGGTGCATCAGGAGCAAAAGATGTTACCATTCGGGTAAAGGACCTGGCAAGCAAACCGTATATAGACCTCACATTGCAGGTAATGCAATCCTTTGGCTGGGAGGTAAGTAATAACCATTACCAGTCCTTTCATTTCAGTGGTCGGCATACAACCGAAAGCACAGAAACCGGGAAAGACAAATCCTTACCCCGCCAATATACCGTAGAAGGTGATTGGAGTGGGGGCGCTTTTCTACTGGTGGCAGGGGCCATTGCAGGTCCTTTGACCGTTAATGGACTGGATATCCACTCTACCCAGGCAGATAAAGCAGTTATGAAGGCCCTGAAGGATTGTGGCGCAATGGTAGAACTGAGTGAAAAGGGTATTAGGATTGGCCCCGGTGCATTAAAGGCTTTCTCATTCAATGCCAATGATTGTCCTGACCTTTTTCCGCCCCTTGTGGCACTTGCGGCTTATTGCAAGGGAACATCAGAAATAGAAGGGGTTAACCGGCTGACCCACAAAGAAAGTAACCGGGCGCTTACTTTACAACAGGAGTTTGCTAAATTGGGTGTTGAAATATCCTTCAGTAATGATACCATGCTGGTAAAAGGGGGAGAGGGTCTGAGGGGTGCGGATACCCATTCTCACCATGATCACCGGATAGCCATGGCTACTGCGGTGGCTGGGTTGCAATGCAAAGGTGAGGTAAGGATACTGGAGGCAGAAGCAATTAATAAATCTTATCCCGATTTTTACCAGCACCTTCAAAAATTGGGTGCACATATTACTTTGTAAATCATTATAAATCAATTGTTTTGAATAGTTTCGGTCGCCTTTTCCGCTTGCATATTTTTGGAGAATCCCATGGGGATTGTGTAGGAATAACCATTGATGGATGTCCCGCCGGACTTCCCTTATCCCCGGATGATTTCCTTACAGATATAGAAAGAAGAAAAGGTGGGGTACAAAAAGGTACCACTCCCAGAAAGGAGGACGATATCCCCATATTCAAATCCGGGCTATTTAATGGGATGACCACCGGGGCGCCCCTGACCATTCTTTTTGAAAATAAGAATACCCGTAGCGAAGATTATGCGAAACAGCGGGCTGTTCCACGACCCGGACACGCCGACTTTACTGCCCATGTTAAATATGGGGGATTCGAAGATTTCAGGGGTGGAGGGCATTTTAGTGGAAGGCTAACCGTTTGTCTGGTTGCGGCCGGAGTGATTGCCAAAAAGCTGCTCAGCCAACCCCAGGTTGCTTCAAAGGGAATTGCTGTACAATCCAGTATACTGGAAATTGGGGGAGAAACTGACCTGGAAAAAGGGCTTGACAAGGCCATTGCTGCCAAAGACAGTATCGGGGGAATGGTAGAATGCAGGGTATCCGGTTTACCGGTGGGTTTGGGAGAACATTTTTTCGATTCTGTAGAATCACTGATAGGGCACCTTGTTTTTGCCATACCGGCGGTAAAAGGCCTTGAATTCGGAGCCGGTTTTGCTGCTGCCCGCATGTTTGGGGTAGACCACAATGATGCCATTGAAGATGCCACCGGAAAAACTCGCACCAATCATGCAGGGGGTATAGTTGGGGGAATTACCAATGGGAACGAACTGGTATACCGGATAGCCATAAAACCCACTTCTTCCACACCCAAAGAACAACTCACCTGGAATAGTGAAACAGATTCAGTTGAGCAGTTTTCAGTAAAAGGCAGACATGACCTCTGTATAGCCCTCCGGGTTCCGGTTATACTGGAAGCCGTAACTGCCATAGTGCTAACCGATTTAATGATGATCAGTCAGAAAATAAAGCCGGTATTGGGATAGAATTTGTTGAAATCTCTGGTAAATAATCACCCGCCTCATTTCGTTTTCCTATCTTTCAACACAGAATACTATTTATGGAATCAGATTACATATACCATATTACAACCCGGCAACAATGGACTGAGGCGCAAAAAATGGGTCATTATGACTCCGAAACCCTTGCTTCTGAAGGGTTTATTCACTGCAGTACGGAGGACCAGGTACCAGGCGTATTACAAAGGTATTACCAGGGCAAAATGGATCTTATCAAACTGAAAATAGAAAAAACCAAAGTAGAACGACCCCTGGTTTTTGAGTTAGCAGGATCTATTAACGAAGTATTCCCCCATATACACGGTGCCCTGAACCTGGATGCCGTGGTGGAGATAACTGAAATGTAAGTCAAAAAATGCACGGTTTTATTGTAAACGCCTCCATCCAGTTAGTTCCCCTTGCTAATGACAAGCACCCATATGAATGGGTAGATGAGGTAATTGAAGTAATTCAGCAATCGGGACTTCCTTTTGAAGTGGGCCCATTTGCAACGGTGGTTGAAGGAAGGTATGCTGCTGTTATGGATTTGATTAATAGCATCAATGAACACCTTCTGCAAAGGGAGTGCCCTGAATGGATTACCAGCATTCAAATCCAAATCAGGAGTAATGCGGATATAACGGGGGAGGAGAAAACTGCCAAGTTTTTCCGTTGAACCCGGACCGTCTAAAATAGTCTCGCTAATTTCCTTTCTTATCCACAAGCCCTTATTACCAGCGTATATAGGGAGATGGGGAACATCTGCCGACAATTCATAATAATTTAGTTAAATAACTGAATAACAATAATTTAATTGAATATACCTCTTTATTTAAATAAGGTTAATTGGTTCCTTCCTGGATGTTCGCTAACCCGGGGTTAGAACCCTTTTAAGCCAATATTGCCTGTTTTCTGATTTACACGATTTTGTAAGCCAGTTTTGGGAAAGCATTTTACAATGCTAATTAACATAAGTATAATATATTTTATATTAAATGATTTACAATCAATTATCAGTTTTAATGAGTAATAAAAATTAGTATTTAATGGTTTCTGGCATACAGTTTGCACAAAGGGGGAAATGTTTACAAATTAAAATACCAAAAGCCGTTCTTATCCCGTGGTTTGTCTATTTTGCCATTGAGGTTGTGGTATAGGAAAGGTTCAATACAATAGTATCATGAAAAAAATGATTTTTCTGGTTTCCCTGCTCATCTCACTGCTTTCGGGTAATGCCGTTCAGGTTTTCCCTGATCGTCCCGAACAGGTTGTCCCGGATACCCTTCGCCCCAGCCCTTATAAATTCGATGGAAAGCCTGTTTTGGGAACAGCTGGCATATATAATAAAATGCAGGATAGTGTGATTGCTGCTTCGGGTGAAACTTTCCTGCAAACCGGATTAGTGGCTGCCAGCAATCTATTTCCATTGCAGAGCTGGGTTAAAATTACCAATCAGGAGACGAAAAAGTTTCAGTTTGCCAGAATCATTGACACCCTGCCTGCTAACCTTGCTTCCAGGGGAAGGTTACTTATGGTTTCGAAGGCCGTAGCTTTAAAATTAGGGTTATTGAAAAAATTTAATAGTAAAATTAAAGTTCAAAAAATAGTTGCAATTGACCTGAAATCAATTGATTCTGTCGAAAAAATAGCTGAAATAACCTTGTGGGATTCCTCATTTTGGTTAAATGATTCTACGCTCAGGAATATTACTGCAATGGGAAAAGCAGTAAAAGGAATTGCCAGTTTTTACAGTCGTAACCTGGATGGCACCCTTACGGCTACAGGTGAAATCTACCGCAATAAGCTATTAACTGCTGCCAGTAATCACTTCAAATTGAATACGTGGGTGTTGGTGACCAATCTCGTAAATAATAAAGCGGTCATTGTAAGGATCAACGACAGAATGCATCCCAGGATGAAAAAGAAAGGAAGGGTGGTGGATATGAGCGGGGAAGGAGCCAGGATACTGGATTACAAAAGCGCTGGTTTGACAAAGGTTATGGTTACCCCCATTATTATCAAAGACGCAGTTGTTTCGCCCACCCCTTATGATTCCGATAGTTTGTGTATTGTTAAAGAACAGGCCCACCTAAGTTTTGGAGATATTCTCCCTTACGGGATTAACCCATCAAAGAATAGGCTGTATTCTGGTGTGAATAAGCCAGTTTCTGCTGTCTATCCAAAAGAAAACATATTAGGAAGAAAACTTACGCGTAGGGGGTAAAATAACCAGGCAATCTTTTCTTTTATAGGGTTGATTTGTTTGCAGACTTTGCATAATACTTAAATGGTGCCTGCAACCCAAAACAGTTTCCAAAGTGCTATGTAAATGCTTGAAACAGAAATAAAAGGGAGTTTTACACTTTTTTTGTTTGATAGAGAATAAATTGGGTATAATATAAACTTATCTTAATTTTCATAAATCAGATTCTGCCTGTATTTTTGTTTTAATTAATAAAAACCTGTTTATGAAGAAATTCCTTTTTTCTTTGATAGCTGTTGGTTTGGCAGCTGCATCTTTTGCCCAAACCCCGGTTAGTTACAAAAAAAGACCCTCACTGGGGATTAACTTTTTTTTGAAAGATATGCAGACGGCTATCTTAATTGATAAAACTTCCCTGTCCAGTGTTTTGGGCAGTCATCAATGGACCCAACCAAAAGATATGTCCCCTGGGTTGAGTATTACTTATTTTGAGGGACTATCTGAGCACATTGATTTTATGGGTAGTTTGGGTGGGGTGTATGTAAAATACCCTTTCTCTTATAATTCGGGAATTGGCCGGCCGTTGGACGATAAATTCCTACTGGAATCCAGTGCCAATGTAAACGTTAAACTCCTTTCAGATAAGTATACATTGGTCCCTTACCTTTCTTTTGGGGTAGGTGCTTCTATGTACCAGGGTACCTATTTTGCAGCTTTTGCTCCCATGGGAGCAGGGCTACAGCTTAATTTGGGTGAGGGTACTACCCTGCACACCAATTTTATTTACAATGCCATGGTTTCAGGTTTGTCTGTTAACCATTTAAATTATTCCATTGGATTTGCCTCTCCATTGAAAGATAAAAAACCTGAGCCGGTAGTGGTTGTTCCACCTCCGCCACCTCCACCTGTTGAAAAAGATACAGATGGTGATGGTATCCTGGATAAGAATGACAAATGTCCAACAGTGCCCGGAGTAGCCAAATATGACGGTTGCCCTGTTCCTGATACAGATGGCGATGGTATCAATGACGAAAACGACAAATGCCCTACTGTAAAAGGTCTTGCCAAATATGATGGATGTCCGGTTCCAGACAGGGATAAGGATGGCATTAATGACGAGGAAGACAAATGTCCTGATGTTCCCGGCGTTGCCCGTTACCAGGGATGCCCGGTTCCAGACAGGGATAAGGATGGTATCAATGATGAGGAAGACAAATGTCCGGACGTTCCCGGTGTTAGGGAAAACAATGGTTGTCCTGTAATCAAGGTCGAAATCGTTAACAAGGTAAATACCAGTGCTAAGGATGTCTTATTCCAGATTAACAGCAATAAATTATTGCCCAAATCATTCAAATCACTTGATAATGTAATAGCTATTTTGAAAGAAGACAAGGCGTTAAAACTGGATATAGAGGGGCATACTTCCAGTACGGGTACTGATGCGATTAACAATCCTTTGAGTGTTAATCGTGCAAAAGCAGTATATGATTATATAACCCAGAAAGGTGGTATTGATCCATCAAGGGTTACCTCAGAAGGCTTTGGTTCTACCAGACCTATTGCGGATAATAAAACCCTCAAGGGAAGAGCACTGAACCGCAGGGTTGAAATGAAATTGAAATATTATTAATAGGCAAATTAGTAAGTAAAGAGAAAGGGCCATCAATGGATGGCCCTTTCTCTTTTTATACTTTCCTTGATGCTTATTTTAGATGCGCTTTAAAAAAGGCAAGCGTTCGTTGCCAGGCCAGTATGGCGGCGGCTTCGTTATACCTTGCTTTGGAGGTATCATTGTGAAATGCATGGTTTACGCCTTCATACATATAAAGCTCATAATTGACACTGGCTTTTTTCAGGGCCTCCTCATAAGCTGGAATACCGGCATCAATCCGTTCATCCAGGCTGGCATAGTGTAATTGAACAGCTGCTTTTATTTTTGGCACTTCCGCAGCCTGTGGCTGAGATCCATAAAACGCCACTGCAGCTTGTAATTTAGGCACATTCACCGCTAACTGGTTGGCCATACCCCCGCCCCAGCAAAATCCCACACAGCCCGTATGGCCATTACAATCCCTCCGGGTTCTCAGGTAATCGGCTGATTTGATAAAATTTTTCAGGTTATTGGCAGGTACCAGTTTGGTGAACAATTGCCTGGCTTCGTCCTCATCCAGCGGAGTGCCTCCAAATTCTGAAAGCGCATCAGGTGCCACGGCCAAAAAACCTGCCAGGGCTGCCCTTCGGGTAACATCCTTTATATGTTCATTGAGTCCCCTGTTTTCATGGATGACCATCATTCCTGGCAGGTTTATCCCATTTTTGGGTTTGGCCATATAACCCATCATACTCACCCCACCGGCTTCAAAATAAATGTCCTCTGTATCCAGATCCGGATTTTGTACACTCACCGTTGCTGCTTTTGCATAATTCCCTTCCAGAAGTGGCACAACTGTTAGGGCCATTGCCATACTTCCCGTTAACATGGCCAGCTTTTTCAGGAAAACCTCTCTTGTCAGTGGCTTATGTGTGTATTCATCATAAAGGTTAATAATGCGTTGGTCCATATATCAAAATTTGAATTAAATATACCCGTAATTTTTCAAAACCTTCAGACCTGTCGCCTTAACAGCTCGATTTAATCCCCTTCATGCTAACAGACTAGCTCTTTTTTTTGCGTTTATTATTTTGTTGAAGGGTATATACCGCATCCAGCAATGCCCTCATTTTTTCATACATGATTAAAACCGATTCCCTCTCCCGGTAAGTCAGTTTTTTGGGAAAACCACCCGTCACCGTAGCTTTCAACCAGTCCCATAACATCTCCTCCCATTCCGGTAAATGGGCAAAATCAAAAAAATCTTGGATCACTTCTTCGGGAGCAAAAGAATTTTTGCTTTTTAAGATAGGTTGAGCAGGGTGTGGCATATATAGTTGACTTTCGGAGCCGGATTACCATACGATATACTTTTTTGACTGGATTTGCCGTAGTTGCTAGAATGACTCCGTTAATAATACCGTACAAATCCGCGTATTTGCCGCTAACCGGGTTGGTTAACTTTTCCTTATTTCGTATTGGCTATTTGCCTGACAATAGTACACTTTAATCGACTTTTTCCTAAGTAATTATGACCCTATTTTCTAAAGTATTTATACCTAATGAGACTGATTGAGCGATTACAGGAATATTTGCAATACAACCGGATTTCTGCCTATGCTTTTGAGCACCAGTGCCAGTTGTCCAATGGGTATTTGGGCAAACAAATAAAAGGAAAAGGTACGGTGGGTTCTGATATTCTGGAAAAAATCAAACATCATTATCCTGATGTAAGCATCATCTGGTTGTTAACCGGAAAGGGTTCGATGTTGCTTAGTGCTGAAAATAGCCCTTCCGTAAAATTGCCGCCCATACTGAATGAAGAACAGCAATTGTATTTCACTTCCAAAGAAGAGGTAATCAAAGTAATGAACCGGGAGATCGAAAGGCTTCAGGCTATATTGGCTGACAAGGATAAAATCATTTCCCTTTTAGAAAATAAAGTATACCAACCTAGTCAGCAGTCCTACAAGCGGGTTCGATAAAAGAAAAGGATGACCCAGGGATCACCCTTTTCTTTTCATTATTTTAAGTGTTAGGCTTCTGCATACGCGGAAGTAGGCTCACAGGTACATACCAGGTTTCTGTCGCCATGGGTATTGTTTACCCTTGCCACACTGGGCCAGAATTTATGCTGCGTTACATAATATAATGGGAAAGCAGCTTCCTTTCTGGTATAAGCATGTTGCCAGTCATCTGCACATATCACTGCCTGAGTATGCGGAGCATTTTTCAATGGGTTGTCTGTTTTATCAAATTTACCGCTCTCGATGGCTTTTATTTCATCATAGATGGCAATCAAAGCATCACAGAAACGGTCAAGTTCCGGTTTGTCTTCGCTCTCTGTAGGCTCTATCATGATGGTACCCGGAACAGGGAAACTCATGGTGGGTGCATGGAAACCGTAGTCAATTAAACGCTTGGCGATATCCTCAGCTTCAATACCCGCTGTTTGTTTGAAGGGCCTGAGGTCCACTATAAATTCATGGGCACAGGTACCATTGTTGCCGGCATACAATATCTTATAATATTTCTCCAGTCTGGCTTTCATGTAATTGGCATTCAGTATTGCAAATTCAGTGGCTTTCCGAATTCCCACCGCTCCCAGCATTTTGATATACGCATAGCTGATGAGCAGGATGCTCGCTGATCCATAAGGAGCCGCACTTACTGATCCCGTGCCATTTTTAGCAGGATGGCCTGGCAGAAAGGGAGCTAATTTATCATTCACACAAATGGGTCCCATACCAGGTCCGCCACCACCATGGGGGATGGAGAATGTTTTGTGCAGGTTCAGGTGACAAACATCTGCTCCAATCATACCCGGGCTGGTGAGTCCTACCTGGGCATTCATGTTGGCACCGTCCATGTAAACCAGTCCTCCGTTTTCATGAATGGTGGCACATATTTCACGAATGGTTTCTTCAAACACCCCATGGGTAGAAGGGTAGGTAACCATCAATCCACCCAGGGTATCCTTGTATTGCAATGCTTTGGCTTGCATATCCGCCATATCAATATTACCGGCATCATCACATTTAACCACCACTACTTTAAAGCCTGCCATCACCGCACTTGCGGGGTTGGTTCCGTGGGCACTGATTGGAATCAGTACAATATTCCGGTGTTCCTCCTTGCGTGCCTTGTGGTAAGCACGGATGGTGAGTAGTCCCGCATACTCACCCTGGGCGCCGCTATTAGGTTGCAGGCTGCAGGCAGTGAATCCGGTTATCTCGCAAAGGAATTGATTCAGTTCTTCTATAATCTGCTGATAACCCTCTGTTTGGTTTTCGGGTGCAAAGGGATGTAATCCCCCAAACTCCGGCCAGCTTACCGGCATCATCTCAGTAGCTGCATTCAACTTCATGGTGCAGCTACCCAGACTGATCATGCTGGTATTCAGTGACAGATCTTTGTTTTCCAGTTGTTTGATGTAACGCATCATCTGGCTTTCACTGTGGTGTGTATTGAATACGGGATGGGTCAGGTAAGCAGAATTGCGTTGTAATTCCCTGGGAATGGAAAGGGACGTGCTGCTAAGTGTTTCAGCTGCTAAAAGATGCCCCGTACTTTTTTCTGTTGCCACTTCGAATATCTTTAGTAGGGTATTGGCATCTTCAACAGTAGTAGTTTCATCTATGCTGATACCCATACTGCCATCATTTCTGAAATGAAAATTACTATGGTATTTTTCTGCAATCGTTTTGATTTTATCAGCCCCAATTCCGCTAAGGTTCAAAGTATCAAAATAAGCCTTATTGTTTTGCTGTATACCCAGTTTTTCCAATGCCCCTGCTACGGTCTGGGCCAGTAAATGGATGCGGCTGGCAATGGCTTTTAATCCTGCAGGACCATGGTAAACGGCATACATGGCCGCCATATTGGCCAGTAAGGCCTGGGCGGTACAGATATTGGAAGTGGCTTTTTCACGTTTTATGTGCTGCTCTCTGGTCTGCAAGGCCATACGCAGTGCGCGGTTGCCCTGGGCATCAATACTCACGCCTATCAGTCTTCCGGGCATGCCCCTTTTGAAATCATCCTGTGTAGCAAAAAAGGCAGCGTGTGGTCCGCCAAAACCCATGGGTACACCAAAACGTTGTGCTGAACCTACCGCCACATCTGCTCCCAATTCTCCGGGAGGCGTAAGCAGGGTCAGTGCCAGCAAATCGGTAGCCATGATAACCAATCCTCCGGCAGCGTGTACTTTTTCGATAAAACTACGGTAGTCTTCTGCGGCGCCTTTCTCATTTGGGTATTGGAGGATGGCACCAAAATAGGTATCATCTAATTGGGCAGTTGCATAATCTCCATATACCAGTTCAATGCCAATGGGTTCGGCACGGGTAACCAGCACATCTTTGGTTTGTGGAAACAGGTAATTGTCTACAAACAGTTTTGGCTTATTGATGACATCCGTTTTGTTCACATGGTGAAATACCATGGCCATGGCTTCTGCAGCGGCTGTTGCTTCGTCCAGCAATGAGGCGTTGGCAATAGGTAATCCGGTTAAATCAGTAACCATGGTCTGGAAATTCAGCAGGCTCTCTAAACGGCCCTGGGATATTTCAGCCTGGTAGGGAGTATACTGTGTGTACCATCCCGGATTTTCGAAAATATTTCTAAGTATAACGCTGGGGGTGATAGTACCGTAATAACCCTGGCCAATATAGTTTTTAAATACTTTATTCTTAGCGGCTACCTGTTTTAACGCTCCGAGGTAGGCAAATTCACTGATGGCAGGAGGGGTATCCAGTTCCTTTGACAAACGGATAGAAGCAGGGATGGTTTTACTGATAAGGTCCTCCACAGATGGAGCACCAATGGTTTGTAACATGGATGCCGTGTCGGCTGCGCTGGGTCCGATATGTCTTTGTTCGAATTCTGTGGATTGCTGGTGAAATAGGTTCATAAAAGACTAAGAAATTAGGGTTATGGCTTATCATGAATAAGCCGCCGCAAAGGTAAGTTGCTAAAAGATTATTCTGAGGCTTTTGTTGAAGCCGTTTCAGAGGATTTCGGCGCTATTTTTCCCCGATTCTGTGCGCATATGTGAAGAAGTGAGCCTATTCTCTATCTCTAATAATTCCTTGCTGGTTAACCGGCTCCCATCGTGGCTCCAGCCGGGAGGGCCGAAAACATACAGGAGCCTTGTTTTTAGGGGAATCCCTTTTTGGGTGGCGTCTCTCCATAATTGTTTCCATTCGTGGAAAACCAGCGTAACCGCCCCGGGGTTTTCAATATTTTTGGTTAATCCATAGCTGATGGGTTGGTATTCCGTTGCGGACAATTCCGGTTGAAAGGTTCCGAATAACTTATCCCAGATAATCAGAAACATCCCCATATTTTTATCCAAATACTTAGGATTGCTGCCATGGTGTACCCGGTGGTGCGAAGGGGTTACCATAAAATATTCCAGCCAGCCCATTTTCTGAATCAATTCGGTATGCACAAAAATGCCCCAGATTTGTGTGACAGAATAGATTAACGCAATATCCAGGGGCCGGAAACCCAATAATGCCAGTGGTATAAAATAGAAGAACCGGTATAACGGCTGAAATACGGATGACCGGAAACCTACGGTCATATTCATTTTCCGGCTGCTGTGGTGGGTTACGTGTACGGCCCAGAAAAAACGGATCTGATGGTCGAAACGATGCAGCCAATAGTAAAGCATATCCTCTGCCAGCAATAACAGCAGCCAGTACCCAAAAGCATTGTGAATATGGAATATTGACTGCAGGTAAAAATATTGGAGAATGCCCAGATATATGATGCGAAAACCAAGGTCAATGGCCGTATTTAACAACATCAGGTAAATATTTGCCACTGAATCATGCAAAGAATAGTTCTTGTACAGTTGCCAGTGACTTAAGCTGATTTCCAACCCGATGATGATAACAAAGGCAGGGGTAGAAATAAAAATCAGCCATTGTTCAATCAGGGTTACCATAAAGGTTATTTATCCAATATTATGCGGAAAGTCCGCCAATTCCCACTAATCTTGTACATCTTGTTTACCTTATTGAAGGGTAAAATGGTAAAGTATTACTATGGAAGTGAAATTAGACAATTGGGAGAAAAGAAGTGCAGAGCACCAGAAATTGTATAAACAGTTTTTGCAAAGGGCTGATAAAAACAAAGTCCTGAAACAATTACCTGACCTGAATGAGGAAGCCTTTTCGAAAATTGATTGCTTACAATGTGCCAACTGTTGTAAAAGTTATTCCCCCCGTTTCAAAACGCCCGATATCAAGCGTATCAGTAAGTTTTTAGGAATGAAAGAAGGCGATTTTATTGAAACCTATCTGGATTTGGATCAGGAAGGTGACTATGTAACCCGCAGCAAACCCTGTCCTTTTTTGGGTGCGGATAATTATTGCGGTATTTATGAAGCAAGACCTTCTGACTGTCACCGGTTTCCCTATACTGACGAAGATGTACTCCTGAAAAGACCCGCCATCACCCTGAAAAATGCCAGTTTTTGTCCAATCGTTTATTATGTGATGGAAAATTTACTGGCTACGAAGAAGTAAGTTCATCATAGGCCGCGGTAAGGCTTCTTTCCGCACCATTGGCCTGCCAGGATAGGCCCGGAATTTCCTTTAGCTTAATGATTTCATCACGGGTTTTTCCGGATTTTATTTCTCCTGCTACAAATGCCAGTAGTATTTGTAAATAGTTTTCAAAGGCGGCAACATCATCCAGGGTTCCCGTAATTTTTTCTGGCGTAGCGCCGTGTCCAAAAACGAATAAAGTATCTTTGTCAAAAGTCTTCCTCGTCTTCTCCATAACTATAATCCAGTTTTTGATATTCGCTCCGGCACTCCTGTCAATAAAGGGATGGATCTGGTTAAATAACAAATCCCCCATATGGGCAATATTCGCCTGCTCAAAATGAATAATAGCATCCCCATTGGTATGAGCGGCACCGAAATAATGGGTCCTGATTTTTTCTTTTCCGGCTTTGAAATGCCAGGTATCTCCAAAAGTAATGTCCTGAAACAATTGCTTATCTGTCGATTTACTTTGTTCCGAAACCCGTTTGTAATTCGAAAGACAGTTCTCATGTCCCGCTACATTTTGTACAATGCCTTTAAAGGATATATTCCCACCCGTGTGGTCGCCATGGTGGTGTGTATTGATCAGTAACCTGAAAGGCATTTCTTTTGATTTTTGCAACTCCGCTATCAGGTGTTTGGAAGGATCCGGAAACTGCGAGTCCACAATGATATAGCCCTCTTTTGAGGGATAATACGCAATGGTTCCACCCCTTTCTGTAAAAATACCTACTCCCTTGCGCAGGCTTCTCAATGCAAAAGCCGGCTGTTGGAAAAGGTTAGCTAACAGGCTTTTGGAAGACAAGGCAAGCAGGCCGGTACCTAAGCCGGTATTCCGGATAAACTGACGTCTTTGCATAACGGGTATTTTAGAATGATTAGCTAATGTAAGTTTAGTATTCCATTTTTCGAAGACTGGGGGCTTTGAACCAGGTGGAAGTTACTACCAGTAGCGTCATACAGCCTCCAAATATCACCGATGGAATTACGCCCAGTAATTTGGCAGCCACCCCACTTTCAAACTGGCCCAGTTCATTACTGCTGTTGATGAACATGGAATTCACACTCATTACCCTGCCCCGCATATTGGCAGGTGTTTTGAGCTGGAGTATGGTTCCCCTGATTACTACGCTCACACCATCCAATAAGCCACTGATGAGCAATACGACGAAGGATAACCAAAAAAGTTTTGAGAGTGCAAAAATGATGATGCAAATACCAAAGCCACCTACACTGATTAATAATTTTCTTCCCTGCCCCTTTCTCATAGGGAATAGGGTTAGTATAACAATGATGATGATGGAACCGATATCTGAGGCCGCATTCAGCCATCCGAATCCTATGGGCCCTACTTGTAAAATGTCTTTGGCAAAGACAGGAATCATGGCTACAGCGCCCCCAAACAAAACAGCGAAAAGATCCAGGGATAGAGCACCCAGCAATTCTTTGGTTTTGAAAACAAACTGCAATCCTTCTTTTACACTATCCATCGTTTTCTTCTCACCCCGTTCATTCAGGGGTGGCTTGGGCTGAATCTGGTAAATAAAACCGAATCCGATGGCAACCAGGATTGAAATAATACCGAGGGAGGTGGTATTGCCAAATCCGGCAATCAGAAAGCCAACTGTAGCATGGCCGGTAACTGATGCCGAAAGCCAAATACCCTGGTTCCAGGTAATGGCATTCTGCAGGGTTTCAATGGGTACAATGGAGGCTACCATGGTACTGAACGTCGGTCCTGTAAAAGCCCGGAATATGCCTGTAAAAAATATCAATACATAAATACTGAAGGCAATCCAGTGATTACTGATCTGTGTTGCCGTATAATTGGTGGATAGCCCCAATAACAGGAGGGCACAGGAAAGGTATAAGGCTACGCCGCGGAGCAATAATTTTCTTTTTTCACTAATATCAATAATATGCCCTGCATAGAGGGAAAGGGATACGGCAGGTATTACTTCCGACAAGCCTATCAGTCCAATGGCAAATGGGTCGTTGGTAAGTTCATATATCCACCAGCCTACCAGTGTACCCATCATTCGCAAGCCCATAATAAAAAGGAAACGACCCATCATCATATTCCGGTATTCCGGTATACGCATGGATGCAAAAGGGTCATTAGCGGGACTGGGAACTTTCAATAGACAGGTTTAAGGTATCCGTTGTTTTGTAATATACTTTCAAAATTACATACAACGCAGTAATCAACCATTTGTTGGGTTTTAAGGAAGGCTGAAATAGTGCTGCCCATCCTCAAAATCCTTTTCCAACGCATCCAGTACCACTTTTAGATGTTTTTCATTACCTAAAAAATCGGCATTACTGGCATCTATGAAGATGGTTTTAATGTTGTGCTGTTTGATATAACTGGTATAAGTCTCCTGAATATTAAACAGGTATTCATCCGGGATACCCAATTCGTAACTCCGGTTCCTTTTTTTGATGTTCGATTGCAATTTATTTACCGGGGCATGCAAATAAATAAGGATATCGGGAGAGGCAAGTTGATGGTGGATGATTTCAAATAATTTCTGGTAGAGCCTGAATTCCTCTTCCGGTAGGTTTACCTTGGCAAATAACAGGCATTTGGTAAACAGGTAGTCGGATATGGTAATACTTTGAAAAAGGTCTTTGGTTATCATGTCCTTTAACTGCTTATACCTTTCCGCCATAAAGAAAAGTTCCAGCGGAAAAGCATACTGGCCGGGGTTTTCATAAAATTTGGGAAGGAAAGGGTTATCTGCAAACTCCTCCAGTA
The DNA here is from genome assembly GCA_963750825.1 of uncultured Bacteroidota bacterium. Classification (GTDB taxonomy): domain Bacteria; phylum Bacteroidota; class Bacteroidia; order Chitinophagales; family Chitinophagaceae; genus Sediminibacterium. The sequence goes on from CAVVSL010000019.1 coordinate 33,319, forward strand.
TCAGCCTGGCATTGTAATGCTTCGCTAATAAATTCGTCAATGTGGTCTTGCCCACGCCTATATTCCCTTCTACTGTAATAAAATGATGCTTCATGTGTTTGCTCGCCGGTACCTGACAAAAATAACCGCCATCAGTCAGCGGGAATGGTTTTTTTTTGCACATCCAATACATCGCTGCATTCTGCCAGCAATTGGCTAATGTTTTTGTGCAGAACCGGATGCATTAATGCTGGTGCGATCTCCGCAAGGGGTAAAAGGGCAAAGCGCCTTTCGGGTAGTGCCGGATGGGGCAATGTTAATAAGTTGGAACTAATAACCAGTTCGTCAATTAATAAAATGTCAAGGTCAATGATGCGGGGGCCCAGTTTCAGGATTCTTTTCCGCCCCATATACTCCTCAATGGTAAGTAATTGTTCCATCAGTTCTTCAGGGGCAAGTTCCGTTTGCAGCGCAATGGCCTGGTTGTAAAAGGAAGGCTGGTCTGAGAAGCCCCAGGCTTCCGTTTCGTAAACTGAAGAATTTTGAACGATCTTGCCGCAGGATTGTTCAATAAATTCACTTGCCTTTTGCAAATAACCCATTCGGTCACCCAAATTGCCACCCATCAGCAAATAAGCCGTATACATAAATTGAAAGTGTAATTAGGTTCAAATATCTTTAAATTCGTTACCAATTCCTCAAATATTATGAGAGCATTTTTGAAAACCTTTTTTGCCTCCTTTCTTGCATTGGTGGTTTTTTCTGTTATTGGTGTTTTATTGTTGATTGGGGTCATCGCCGGTTTTGCCAGTGCTGATAAGCCGGTAATCGGGAAAAATGCGGTGCTGGTGCTTGATTTGTCTACAGGATTCAAAGAACGTGCCCAGTCCAATCCATTCAATAGCCTCATTAATGGTAAGGAACTGGATAATCCTTCCCTGTATGATATGGTCAGAATGATTCATTTTGCCCAATCGGATTCGACTGTTAAAGGCATATATATCATTTGCAACAACAATGCCAATGGTTTTGCCGCCAGCGAAGAAATCAGGGCAGCCTTACAGGACTTTAAAAAAAGCAACAAGTTTATCATTGCCTACGGTGAAACCATTTCTCAGAAAGGCTATTATGTAGGGAATATTGCGGATAGGTTTTTCTGCCATCCCCAGGGTGGGGTAGACTGGACAGGTCTTTCTTCCGATATGCTTTATCTGAAGGGAATGCTTGACAAACTGGAGATTCAGCCCCAGATATTTTATGCTGGCAAATTCAAAAGTGCCACAGAACCCCTGCGGGAGACCAAAATGACGGAAGCCAATCGCATACAGACTGGGGTATGGCTGGGAGACTTGTACAACCGGATGCTAATGGCCGCTGCTGAAAGCAGGCATATGGATACTGCACAGTTAAGAAATTTAGCCATACAGGGAACCATTCAAACCGCCCATGATGCATTGTCGAATGGCCTGGTGGATGGGTTGCGGTACGATGATGAAGTAAAGACAATTATTACCGACAAGCTACGCCAGGAAGAAAACAGCAAAATCAATTTTGTATCATTTTCGGATTATGCCAAAGCCACTGACTACAAGCAGGATGGTTATGGTGGAAAAATATCGGTCATTTATGCGGATGGTGACATTGTTTCCGGTGACGGCGACAATGAACAGGTAGGTAGCGATGCATTCCGGAGCCTGATCAGAAAAGCACGTCTAGACAAGGAAGTAAAAGCCATTGTATTCAGGGTAAATTCTCCTGGCGGAAGTTCATTGGCCAGTGAAGTGATCTGGCGGGAAATCAGTCTGGCCAGAAAAGAAAAACCCGTTGTGGTTAGCATGGGCGATGTGGCAGCATCAGGTGGTTATTATATTGCCTGTAATGCAGATTCGGTTTTTGCCAATGCGGGTACCATTACAGGCTCGATTGGTGTATTTAGCGTGGTGCCTAATTTTCAATCCTTTTTCAAAAATAAACTGGGGATCACATTTGACGGGGTGAAGACAGCACCCTTTGCAGATATGGGCAGCAGCGACAGGCCCCTTACAGAAACTGAAAAGCGATTTTTCCAGGCAATGGTGGATACGATTTACCATACTTTCAAAACCCGTGTAGCGAATGGAAGAAAAAAGGATATGCTGTTTATTGATAGTATTGCACAAGGACGTGTTTGGACCGGAGGCAGGGCACTGGGCATCGGACTGGTAGACAGGATCGGTACTTTACAAAATGCAGTGGAATGCGCAGCCCGGATGGCCAAATTGAAAGATTACCGCATTAAGGAGTATCCGGAAAAAAAGAACCTGCTTGACCAGATCATGAACAGTTATAAAAAATCCATCCGAACGGAAATCATGAAAGAGGAAATAGGCGTGGACCAGGTAAGGGTGATGAAGCAGCTGAAACAGGTGAAACAAATGATGGGTATACCCCAGGCCCGGTTACCTTTTATGGCAGAAATTCATTAAAGCCCGGTGCTGGAAATGTAAAAGCGAATGTTGAAAATGTATTTATACAGTGTTCAGGTTCGTTTTTTGTCATCCCAAAATATAAGATAGCTTTGTTTCCCTAATGTAAACAATATGAAAGGAGAATACAGTCAGATCAGGGCAATGCTGGCCATAACCAAGGGAAGTTTGCACGCTATTTTCAGAAGCCCTTCTGCTGTTGTCTTCAGCATTGCGTTTCCCCTGATATTCATACTTGTTTTTGGGTTTATCGGAAATGGAAGCAGGGTTTCTATCAATGTAGCCTTTGAAAAGAGCGCAGATACCTCCAACCCTATGTACGCTGTTATTAAGGGGATGGCAGGTATTAAAGTAATAGACAAACCCGATATTGAACTAAAGGAAGACCTCGAAAAGGGAAGAATTACGGCTATCATTGATATACAGAAATCCGGTTTAAAGAATCCGCCTTATAAAGTATCACTGATCAGTTCCGAAGCGGTTAATCCGCAAAATATACAGGTATTGCAATCCATATTAAATGCAGTGATTGCAGGCATTAATCAAAAACAATTTGCTGAGGCACCTACGATTGCTATCGTTAGCAATACTGTAAAAAAAATACCTGGTCGTATTTACAGAACCATAGATTTTATCCTTCCGGGGCAGCTCGGTTTTTCATTGTTAAGCTCGGGAGTTTTTGGCGTGGCTTTCCTGTTCTTCAACCTCAGGCAGCAACTGGTATTGAAAAGGTTTTATGCCACTCCCATCAAAAGGGGTTACATCGTAATGGCTGAAGCCCTTAGTAGGGTAACCTTTCAGATGCTTACGGCTATCATAATTATCGGAGTCGGGCATTTCTTTTTCAATTTTACATTGGTCAATGGCATTACTACTTTTTTAGACATCATGTTACTCAGTTTTTTGGCACTGATATTGTTTATGGGTTTCGGCTTTATCGTAAGCAGTGTATCAAAAAATGAAAGTTCCATACCTCCCTTTGCCAACCTGATAACCCTGCCACAGTTTTTACTGGCAGGCACATTTTTTTCCATTGAGGCATTTCCTTCCTGGCTACAACCCATTTGCCGGATATTACCCCTTACCCATTTCAACAATGCTATGCGTAATATTGCCTTTGAAGGAGCCAGTCTTGCCAGTTGTTACAAAGAGTTGGGTATCCTGGGCATTTGGACCCTCGTAGTGTATGCGGTTGCATTCAAAACCTTTAAGTGGGAATAAGTCATGAAATTGATTAAGCTTGGATTGATAAGTGTTTTGGTGTTATTTGGCATTATTACCCTGATGTCTGCTTTACTGCCATCAACTGTACTGGTATCGCGGGCCATCAACATACAAACACCCGGTGATTCGGTACTTGCCGTTATTCGGGATTTACCGCATTGGCAATTATGGATGGAAGGGATGGATAAACCACAGGTCATGATTACTGATTCACTCAACGCAGGTATGGGGGAGACAAGGGTGGAAATAACCGGCATAACGGATAGTACAGTAACTGCCATATGGACAACCCGTAACAGCCAGCCACAGATCGCTACCATACGCCTGATAGCAGAGCCCACCCAAAAACTGACCATTGTACAATGGCAATTCGTTCAAAAGATCAGGTGGTACCCCTGGGAAAAATTCGGTTCTATGATGAACGATAAAATTATCGGAACCATGATGGAGAGAAACCTCCAGAACCTGAAAGTACTCCTTGAATCCAGGTAAGACCCTATTTTTCCCGGATTAAGTATAACAATATCTTCCTGATACATGCATAAATGGTTTCCAGTTCCGGCTCAGCAATACAATAAGGAGGCATAATGTAAACAGTATTACCCAGTGGACGCAGGTACACACCCAACTCCAAAGCCATCTGTGTAATGACTGTGCTGATTTGGTTACTGTACCCGTCTTCCCCTTCCTCAATTTCAAATGCCAGAATGGTACCCAAAGTCCTCACTTTTTTGATGGGGAAATTTCCCCTCACCAATTCTGATGCAAAGGATTCGTTCCTTTCCCCAATCCAGTTAATTTTTACCCAACAATCCTCTTTTTCCAGTAAGTCGAGACTGGCCAATGCTGCCGTACATGCCAGTGGATTGGCGGTAAAGGAATGGCCATGAAAAAAAGTTTTCAGGTTATCCTCTTCCAGATAGGCCTGGTAAATCCTGTCACTGCAGGCGGTTACGCCCAATGCCATGGTGCCTCCGGTCAATCCTTTACTCAGGCAGATGATATCCGGTTGTACAGCAAGGTATTCGCTGGCAAATAGTTTGCCGGTTCGGCCAAAACCTGTCATCACTTCATCCGCTATACAAATAATGCCCTCCTTTTTTACCATCCCCAGCCATGCATCCATTAAACCGGCATCATACAGGTTCATACCTCCGGCACCCTGCACCAGGGGCTCATAGATGAATGCGGCTATTTCAGTCCCCTGTTCCGTAAGGATATTCTTAAGCTTGTAAGTATTAGCTGTATCGGGTTTTTCAAGAAAAATGACTTCGAAGAGGTGATCCTGGAAGGCCAGGGTAAATACACTCCTGTCGCTTACGCTCATGGCACCGAAGGTATCCCCATGATAAGATTGATGAAAGGCAAGGATTTTTTTCCTTTTCTTTTCACCTTTGTTCCACCAATACTGTATAGACATTTTCAACGCCACTTCCGTGGAAGTGGAGCCATTGTCACTGTAAAATATCCTGGAAAAATTACCGGGTAATTTGGGTAACAACCTTTCGGCAAGCGATACGGCCGGTTCATGCGTAAATCCGGCAAATATTACCTGCTCGAGGGTAAGCGCCTGTGCATATATTTTTTCGGCAATATAGGGATGGGAATGGCCATGCAGGGTTACCCACCAGCTGCTGATGGCATCAATATAGGTTTTGCCATCATCGGCTATAAGCAATGTTCCTTTTGCATTTACAATCGGAATGGGTGGCAAACGGTCCTTTTGTTTGGTAAACGGATGCCAGATTACCCGGTGGTCTCTTTCTGCTAAGTTCATTGGGCAAAGTTATTGCAGAAGCACTTTAATTGGATTATTTAACACCGATACAATGGTAAGGCAAGAGGTTGTGTCAATGCTTATAAGCAAGGCGTATGGTTGATGAACAAAAACTGGTAAAAGAAAGTTTGAGGCAAAACCCATTGGCCCAATAGCAGCTATGTGAGTTGTTTTCTGTTGGCCAGTAAATCGATGGATTTAGCCATACGTTCTATCCTGGTGTTTTCTTTACGGGTATCCTGTATCCAGGTAAGGTATTTTTTCTGTTCTCCCTCAGGGAGCTCAAAGAAATAATCGTGCGCAGCCGGTTCATCCCGCAAGCAGCTAAGAAAGTCTTCGGGTATGGGTAGGGGGTCATTGTCTGGATACAGGATTACCTCTATCCAGTCCCCTGCTTTTTTACCAATGGCTTTCCTGATGGAGGCTTTTACCGGCAGGAACAAACTGCCATCGCCCATGGGAGCCAGGTTATATTGGCTGATCAGATATCCATCAATACTGCCTTTCACTTTTACCCAGCCAAAATGATTTTTTCGGTCAGGGGGGATTTCCGGTATACGCGCAAATGTCCAGCCACCCTTTCCCGGAAATTTTTCCAATAAATATTTTTTATTTACAAAAGGGGTTTCCATTATGCTGGTTGTATGAATTGCAGGTTTCGGCGAATGCCGGAATATTTGGCCCTTTGTAAAGGGGAGTGTTTAAAAATAGTACGGAAGGCTTCTTCAGAGAGGTCTTCCCATTGCCGGGTGCTTAGATTCAGAATTTCCGGCAGGGGCGTAAAAGCTACTTCACTATGGGGTGAACTGAAACGGTTCCAGGGACAAACGTCCTGGCAAACATCACAGCCAAACAACCAGTTGTCAAACCTGCCTTTCATGTTTTCCGGAATCAATGCGTCTTTTAATTCTATGGTAAAATAACTGATACATTTACTTCCATCCACCACTTTGTTATCGAGAATGGCGTCGGTGGGACAGGCGTCAATGCATTTCCGGCAACTACCGCAATAGTCCCTGGCAAAGGGGTCATCATACACCAGCGGAATATCTACTATGAGCGTCGCGATAAAATAATAAGAACCACTTCCCTTGGTAATCAGGTTCCCGTTTTTACCCACCCAGCCTGCTCCGCTTTTTACCGCCCAACTTCTTTCCAATACCGGAGCGGAATCCACAAATCCCCGTCCCTGTATCTCTCCTATTTTTTCAGTTAACCTGGAAAGAAAGGTTTTCAGTTTGCCCCTGATTACTTCGTGGTAGTCTTTTCCAAAAGCGTATTTGGCAATTTTTGGACTTTCGGCCGACTGCTGTTGTTCCGGAAAATAATTTTGTAATAGGGTAATCACTGATTGCGCACCGGGTACCAGTTTGCGCGGGTCTATCCGCAGGTCAAAATGGTTTTCCATGTATTGCATGCTGCCCTGTCTGTTCTGGTTCAGCCAGGATTCGAGCCTTCGGGCATCCTCATCCAATTGCTCCGCTTTGGCTATACCACAATAAGAAAAGCCCAGTTCATGGGCTAACTGTTTGGTAAGGGTGGTATTTTTTTCAATTGCAGCCAAAATAAAGGATACTTATTTACAGGAGGAGGGAATCATTTCATCCAGTGAGGCAATTATATCCTGGTAAATTTTCTTTTTGTCATCCTTTTCCAACCCCTTGGTCAGGAAAACACTTGCCATCCCACGGCAATAATCGATTTGTGGCCAGCATCCATATAATCCCGGACTGCTTACTACCGTTGCCCTGCCCTCAATATTCGTTTCCAGGATCCAGGCACCTAAACCATAATTAGCACCTGCCAGGGCAGGCGGTGCGTATTGAATCATGGCAGGAGTGGTTTGAGGTTTCATCATTTCCGTAATAGCGTTTTCACTTAAAATTCTTTTGCCATTGAACATGCCTTTGTTCAAAAGCATAGAAAGGAAATTCATCAGATCAAGTCCCGAAGAAACAGCACCGCCTGATGGATTGACCGCAGAAAAACTGGAGAAGCTGGTATTCCGCATCATTAATGGTCGGGTAATTTTCTCCTGCATCAATTGTTCAAAACTTCGGCGTGTGACTACTTCCAGAATTCTGCCGGCGATATTGAAACCGATATTACTGTACCGGAATGCCAGCCCGGGGTTGGACTGGATCTCCCTTTTGGAAGCAAATTCATTTACCTCTTCCTCCAAACTGGCGTATTTTCTTTTACTACTGAAATCGGATTTGTTCAGCGCATCTGCCTCAATGCCCGTTAAATGGGAAATACAATGCCGGATGGTGATGAAGCCTTTAGAATATTTGGAAAAAATGGGCAGGTATGTACTGACTTTGTCTTCCAGGGATATTTTACCCTGGTCAACAAAACTCATGACCAGTGCGGCCGTTAACCATTTACTGGAACTGCCAATAGGCGCCTGAAGTTTAGGTGTAAAATCACCCACTGTTTTCTGGTAAATGATTTTTCCATCTTTCATCACCAATGCCATGGCATCCCCACCCAATTCTTTTTTGGCTGCCTCCATTTTCTGATCAATTACCGTAAAGGTATATTGCGCTTTTGATACCTGTAAGAATAGCAGGAAACCCAGCAGTATACTGCCTTTTAAGCAGTGAGAAAGGGTTTTTTCAGACATAAATTCCGTTTTTACGTATTGGATTGAGATTTGCACTTATCGTTAAAGTTATTTATAAATCCATAAGCCTGTCAGATAATTCCCGTGCTTACATTTTGGGGCTATATTTTAACTTTTTATAAAGCAGGTACGTAAAAGCTTACACTGCTGGTATTTTTCAACTTTTTTAAAACACATTATGAACCTTAACAATTATACCATTAAAGCCCAGGAAGCTATTCAAAATGCGCAGCAACAGGCATTCAATAACGGGAATCCGTCTATTGAAACCAACCACCTGTTAAAAGCACTTTTGGCGGATAAGGACAGTCCCGTAGAATTCTTATTGAAAAGGAACAATGTAAATATTTCTTTTACAGAATCTAAAGTGGATGAAAGCATTGGCAAGTTGCCTAAAATACAGAATGGAGAACCTGCTCAAAATATCAGCAGGGACCTGAATAATGTATTCCTGAAAGCCAATGGAACCCTTAAAGAATTCGGGGATGAATTCATTAGTAATGAGCATTTATTACTGGCGCTTCTTCAGGTAAACGATGATGCCGGAAAAGCGCTAAAGGCTGCAGGCCTCACAGAAAAAGGGCTGATCACTGCTATCAAAGACCTTCGCAAAGGAGATACCATTAATTCGCAAACACAGGAAACCCAGTTGAATGCCTTAAACAAATTTGCCAAGAATCTTAATGAACTGGCCCGCCAGGGTAAACTGGACCCGGTTATTGGACGTGATGAAGAAATCAGACGCACGCTGCACATTTTAACCCGCCGTACCAAGAACAATCCGATACTGGTGGGTGAACCCGGAGTGGGTAAAACGGCCATTGTCGAAGGCCTTGCCATGCGAATTATTAATGGGGATGTACCGGAAAACCTGAAATCCAAAATCATCTTTGCCTTGGATATGGGCCAGTTGATTGCCGGTGCCAAATACAAGGGCGAATTTGAAGAAAGGTTAAAAGGTGTGGTAAAAGAAGTAGCCACCAGTGATGGTGAAATCATCCTGTTTATTGATGAAATACATACCCTGATTGGTGCAGGTGGTGGCGAAGGTGCGATGGATGCTGCCAATATTCTGAAACCCGCATCTGGCACAGAGGTGAACTCAGGGCCATTGGTGCCACTACATTAAATGAATACCAGAAATATTTTGAAAAAGACAAAGCACTGGAACGTCGGTTCCAGAAAGTGATGATTGATGAACCGGATATTGAAGATGCTATTTCTATTTTACGTGGATTGAAAGACCGCTATGAAACGCACCACCATGTACGAATAAAAGACGAAGCCATTATTGCTGCAGTTGAATTATCCAGCCGTTATATGACCGATCGGTTTCTGCCGGATAAAGCCATTGACCTGATTGATGAAAGTGCTGCCAAACTTCGGCTGGAAATGAATTCCATGCCCGAAGAACTGGATAAACTGGAAAGACAGATCCGTCAACTGGAAATTGAAAGGGAAGCCATCAAAAGAGAAAATGATGAGTCAAAGCTGAAAGAATTGAATATAGAGATCAGTAATCTTTCGGTAGAAAGGGATACCCTGAAAGCTAAATGGAAACAGGAAAAAGAACTGGTGGAAAAAGTGCAGACATGCGAAAGCCAGCATTGAAGACCTGAAACAACAGGCTGAACAAGCAGAGCGTAATGGTGAATATGGCAAAGTAGCAGAGATCCGGTATGGTAAGATTAAAGAACAGGAGGAATTGATTACCGAAATAACAGAACAGATTGATAGCTTCTACAGACAAACGATTACTGAAAGAAGAAGTAGATGCGGAAGATATTGCAGAAAATGTAGCGAAAGCAACGGGTATTCCGGTATCCAAAATGTTGCAGAGTGAGAAAGAGAAATTGCTGAACCTGGAAGATGATTTGCACAACAGAGTTGTGGGACAGGAGGAAGCCATCACTGCCGTAGCAGATGCCATCAGAAGAAGCCGGGCCGGATTACAGGATCCCAAGAAACCTATTGGTTCCTTTATTTTTCTGGGTACTACCGGTGTGGGTAAGACGGAACTGGCCAAAGCACTGGCTGAATACCTTTTTGATGATGAAAGTATGATGACCAGGATTGATATGAGTGAATACCAGGAAAAGCATACGGTATCAAGACTCGTGGGTGCACCTCCCGGTTATGTGGGATACGATGAAGGGGGCCAGTTAACTGAGTCTGTAAGAAGAAAGCCCTACAGCGTAGTACTGCTGGATGAAATCGAGAAAGCCCATCCGGATGTCTGGAACATATTGTTACAGGTACTCGATGATGGCCGGCTCACAGATAACAAAGGACGTGTGGTGAATTTTAAAAATACCATCATCATCATGACCAGCAATATCGGTAGCCACCTGATACAGGATGCATTTGAAAATGTTACAGAACAGAATGTGGAGGAAGTGACCGAGAAAGCGAAAGTAGAAGTGATGGGACTGCTCCGTCAAACCATTCGACCGGAGTTTTTAAACCGGGTGGATGAAATCATTATGTTCAGTCCCTTACTCAAAAAGCAGATTATCGGTATTGTAAAAATCCAGTTGGAAGGATTGACAAAACTGGTCAGGGAAAATGGCATACAAATAGAGTTTAGTGAGTACCTGCTGGAATTCCTGGCAGAGCAGGGATATGATCCCCAGTTTGGTGCCAGGCCTTTAAAACGACTGATACAAAAGCAAATCATCAATGCCCTCAGTAAAAAGATACTGGCCGGCGGGATTGACAAGAGCAAGCCAGTTTTGGTGGATGTATTTGATGGTGTAGTGGTGTTCAGGAATGAGGATAAAGTGACAGGATAAAGGGATTGTAAAATAGGACAATAGGGGGGGCGGCAAATAGCCGGCCTTTTGTATGTAGGGCAGATTTGAATCCTTGATTTTTTGATTTATCTTGGTAAAAAAACAATATGCTTAAAATTATTTTTCAGTGCTGTATGCTTTTCGCAATGGGCATACCATTGGTTGCGCAGGAGAAAATTCCCTATGGTAGTAACCAGCAGGCCGGAAAATATTACAATATCCGTGGATTCAGGATGTACGCAGAAATTTATGGAGAGGGGGCACCCTTGCTGTTCATCCATGGCAATGGAGGAAATATTTCCAATTTCGCTGAAAACATACCCTATTTCGCAAAAAAATACAAAGTAATTATTGGGGATAATCGGGCGCAGGGGAAATCAACAGATTCAGGAGATTCGCTTACTTATGAAATGATGGCCGATGATTATGCAGCCCTGCTTACGGAGATGAAAATAGATTCTGCCTTTGTGATAGGCTGGAGCGACGGCGGAATCAATAGTTTGTTACTCGCATTACGGCATCCTGAAAAAGTCAAAAAAATGGCCATTACCGGCGCTAATTTAGCGCCGGATACCAATGCTGTATTTCCCGAAGTATGGGATTTGGTAAGTCCGGATTATTTTGCACTGAAAAACAAAACCAACAAATCAGCCCAGGAAAAAAATAATTTTAAGTTATATCGTTTATTAGTGGAGCAGCCCCATATTCCGGTTGCCTCTCTGTCAAAAATCGCCTGCCCAACACTCGTAATAGGAGGGGACCACGATGTAATCAGGGAAGAACATACCATGCTGATTTACCATTCAATTCCCAAAGCTTATTTATGGATATTGCCCAATTCGGGACATAGCACGCCTGTTTTTTACAAAGACCAGTTCAACCATACTGTTGATGATTTTTTTCAAAAACCGTTTAGGATAATCAAAGGGGCCGGAAGGTTTGAATAAAAACTAAAATAAATTGGTAACGTATACCGCAACCATAGCCAAATTCGGAGATAAGGGTGAAAAAACCGGATGGACCTACATTGAAGTACCGGTCGAAATTGCCTTGCAGTTGAAACCGGACAATAAGAAATCTTTTCGGGTAAAGGGTAAACTGGATGCATTTGCTATTGCGGCCGTAGCCTTAATTCCCATGGGGGAGGGAAAATTTATCATCCCTTTTAACGCTGCCATGCGAAAAGGGACAAGGAAAAAAAGGGGAGATAAACTAAAAGTTCAGCTTACCATAGATAACCAGGAACTCATGCCCTCACCTGCTTTTTTGGAATGCCTGGCCGATGAGCCTGCTGCGGAAGTATTCTTCAACAGCCTCACCCGCGCGCATCGCAATTACTTTATTAAGTGGATGGCAGGCGTAAAAACAGAAGAAGCCATATCCAAAAGAATGGCCCAGGCGATAAATGCATTGGCCCGAAAAATGGATTTTGTCAACATGGTACATTTTTTGAAAGCCCAAAAGCAGCCCTAATCGGTAGCGGGTTTTTGCTTAAACCTGTCATTTTTTAGCCTGCAATGGTTAATGGTGTAAACAGTATTGTGATGAAAAAAATAGCGGTATTTTTCTTTTCGGGTTTTGCATTGGTCGGTTCTGCGCAGGTATTATACCAGAGCCAGGAGGTCTCTTTAAATGATATTTACCACCAAATAGGGTGGCAAATGGGTAATAAAAATATGGGTTCTCTGAAAGGTACGCCTATGTTTATGAATGACTGGGCCAATGGATCTGTTATTTTCAGTAACGGAAGAACAATGCATAAAGCACTACTTCAGTATAACCTGGTCAATCACCAGTTGTATTACCGGTTAGAAGAACATGATTTTATATTTGTAGATCCCATTAAAGAGTTTCGCCTGTTGGTGAATAACAAAACGGATTCTAGTGAGCTGATTTTTCGAAACGGTTACAGGGTTAATCCCTCAGTTTTTTTTGAACTGTTAGCGGATGGCCCCGTATACCAGTTGCTGAAGTTTCCCGAAAAAGTACTCAGGGAATATTATGAATATGGTTCACCCATTACCAGGGAATTCCAATTAGTAGCAACCTATTACATTTATAATAAGACCACAGATAGTATGCTGAATATCCCATTAAAACATACTATCGAAGACCTGCTTCCACAAAAAGCGGTTGCCATCAGGAAACTCACAGGGATTCCCTCTTTCAGGTTCCGGACAGAAAAAGAATTGGCAGGGTTACTGTTGAGACTTGAATAATCTTTACAACTCTGAAAATTCTGCAGGGTTCATCAGAATGGTATCATTCTTCGAAACAGTGTTCAGGTATTCAGGAATCGCTTTTAGTTTTACCCATTCAGGATCTGCTCCGAATTGTTTCCAGTGTTCATCCCTGTCAGCCCGATTATTGAAAGAAGTCATATACATAAGGTTCGGCATATGGCTGCCGGCAATTACTTCTGCATAAAAAACTGCGTTAAATTGTAATCTTTTGAACAGGGCTATTTCTCCTCCCGTATTAAACATCTTTACTTTTTGACGGTATAATTTTTCGGTTGGGCTCTCGTAGCTCCTCAGTTCATATATTCTTTCCGTTTTATTGCCCGTCAGTGAGGGAGATTGAAAGGAGGTCATCAGTGGAAATGCCTTTAGTACAATGGATTCTATCCTCAGAAACGGTGCTTTATTATAAGCTGCATTCCAATAAGCATCACCATCCTTTTGCAGGGTAGCATCCTTAACCAGCAATTCTTCTAATGCATCTATCTGATTGAGGGATTGTAGGGGAATAAATACATAAATACGTTTTTCCGCAGCGGTATCATTGGCAATGGGATGGTAAACACCTATTTTGCCAATACCCGCCCTGTGAAGCGCAGGCAGGTAGGCATTTTTCAGATACGCATCTACCTGATTAACCTGCTCATTACTACTGAGCTTGTATAATTTTAGATTATAATAATCCCTTTTGGGTGCTGCGGTAACATCAATAGTTATTGACGATAGCAACAAAAGCATTAGGGCGGTAAATCTGAAATGGATTAGGTTTTTCATGGTATCTGTTTACTCTGTATGGGTTAGTCTGTAAATTAATAATGCCGCCCTTTCTATCAGCAAGGGAAACTCTTTCAGGTTGATGGTTTCTCCCGGTGCATGAGCACCCGAACCTGAAGCGCCGAGGCCATCAACAGCATCCAGGTATTGGGCAATATAGGAAATATCTCCTGCTCCTCTTGAACCCGGATCCCCTGCTAATGTAGGTCCGATTCCCATGGATTGGGAGATGCCATTAAGTAAAGTAACGATTTGTTGATTGCCTGCTGTTGGTTCCATGGATGGAATACCGTCCTGGAAACTGATGACAGCCCTGGTACCGTTTAGGTTATTGGCAACAATGGTTTTCATCTTTTCCCGGGCAGCATTTTTTTGCGCCTCGCTAAGAAAACGAAGGTCACCAGTCACCGTTACCTGGGGCGAAATAATATTGGTTTTGCCAATGGCTTCTCCCCGCGAATTTTTGTCATCATAGCTCATATCAGAACCCCCAATAATCAATCCGGGGTTAAAGGTCAGGTATTTTTCTGTACTCAGTTCTTCACGGAAGCTATTCAAAATTCTGGCAGCTTCATAAATAGCACCATACCCTAATCCTGTTTTAAAAATTCCGGAGGAATGGCCTGTTTTGGCGGTAACCTGCAGTTTCCAACTACTGGCACCCCGTCGGGCTGTGGCTATGGTATTCAATCCCTGTGCGCCTTCAAAACCAAGGGCTATGTTACAGGTTTGGGCCCTTTCTATAAAATCCTTCCGGCTAACCGACTACCGGACTTCCAGCCTTTTCCTCATCACCTGTAAAGTAGGCAATGATTTGGGTATCATCCATCAAACCTAATGATTCCAGGGCTTGTAAAGCAGCAATAACAATTACATCACCCCCTTTCATGTCATTGGCTCCCTGCCCGGTGGCTGTTGAGTCGTTCAATTTTGTATAAGGGGAGAAGGGCATATCGGGTTCAAAAACCGTATCAAGGTGTCCGATGATAAAAATCTTTTTTCCTTTTTTACCTTTTCGGGTAGCCACTAAATGCCCTGCCCGATTCAGGGAATCAGGCAGCGATACCCATTCTGTTACAAAACCTGCCTGGTGAAATGCTTTGGCAAACAGGCTGCCTACCTCCTGAACTCCCCGCTTGTTTAAAGTTCCACTGTTAATATTGACTGCATCATTTAACAATTTTTCGGTTTCGGGTAAATGAAGCCTGATGTGGTTGATTATTTTTTGTTCAGTATCTGATAGGGGTTGCGCGTAACAAAGATTTCCCAAAAGCAACGCAGCAATAAGTACAGGTATCTTATTCATGAATGACCAAATTTGCTTCTCAAGGTAGGAAAGAAATCAATCCAGAGAAACAAGCCTGGTTTAATGCTCAATAACTTATTGGGAGTGGTGAAAAGGGAAATCAATGTGAGAGGCAAATGGGAGGGGTTTCCCAGGCTTTTTATATACAATTTTACTCTTTAACAATTCTTTGGTAAACATCTGGTATGATTATCGCATCTATTGGCTGAAAGCAATATTTTTTTACTAAATGTTACAAATGGCCTAAGGTTACTTAAAACTATAAACACATGAAAAACAAAAATCTCTTCTTTAGCGCCATTTTGGTTTTGGCCGTCTCTCTGGTAATGACCGCCTGTAATAAATCTGCTTCTGTTGAATCACCTTTATCCAATGGGAAGCAAGAACTAACATTATTTCTGACCGATGGACCCGGGGTATTTGACAAGGTTTTGATTGATATAAGGTCGGTTAAGGTATTAGTTGATACCAGTTCCGACACCCGTAAACACGATAACGATGACTGGGATAAGAAAGGCGAGGATGATAATAAGAAAGAGTCCTCCTTCGTATGGGAAGACCTGAATTTCAAAGCAGGGATATATGATATTTTGAAATTCAGGAATGGCGCCGATACCCTTTTGGCTGCGGCCGGTATAGCCAAAGGTTCTATCAGACTGATTAAAATAGAGATTGGAACACAAAACTCAGCAATGAAAGACAGTGTTAGTTATCCTTTGAATCTGCCACCTAATGCACTCAACTACATTCTCATTAAGCTGAAAGGAAACGAATGCCATGAGTTTATGCCCAATAGAAAAAAATTATGGCTTGATTTTGATGTAGCCAGAAGTATTATACAGGGGAATGACAATAAATTTTACTTACGTCCCGTATTTCATTTCTTTACATTGGTTACTACCGGTAGTATTGCCGGAAAAGTAGGCCCTGCAGATGGAAAAGCAGTGATAACTGTATACAATGCAACAGATACGGCTTATGGATTACCTAACAAAGAAGGGTATTTCAAATTAAGGGGATTGAAAGATGGCACTTATTCTGTTTTCGTGAACGCTTCCAATGGTTATGCAGATACCACGCTGAAAAATGTATCGGTAACAGCACCCAAAGAAACTTCAGTAGGGGTTATTACCCTTCACAAATAAACCGGGAATGCTTTTCGGATAAAAAAAGGGGAGTAGCGATACTTCCCTTTTTTTGTGTCACTGATTGCTGTGAACACCAATATTTGTACATTTCGGAATGGAAAACGATTCCTTCCTTTTATACGGTGCCAATGGCTATACCGGGCAACTCATTGCTAAAATGGCTGCTGTATACGGTCTGAAACCCATATTGGCGGGTAGAAACGAAAAAGCCCTGCAGTCCCTTGCAAAAGAACTGGGACTTTCCACTGTGGTTATTGATCTTTCCGATAAGTCAGGACTTGAAAAGATATTGTTAACGGTTCCTTTGGTACTGCATGCTGCCGGACCCTTCCAGTTTACAGCAAAGCCCATGATTGAAGCTTGTTTGGCTACCCGGACCCATTACCTGGATATCACCGGAGAAATAGGGGTTTTTGAAATGGGCAAAAAATACGATAGCAGGGCAAAGGAGGCAGGCATTCTGTTAATGCCCGGAGTGGGGTTTGATGTGGTACCCACAGATTGTACTGCCCTTTACCTGAAAAACAGGTTACCGGATGCCACCCACCTCAAACTGGCTTTTGCCATGCTGGGTGGGAAACTTTCTCATGGCACTGCCGCTACCATGACTGAGGGTATGGGCGAGGGAGGGGCTGCAAGAGTGAATGGAAAAATTGTACGCAAACCCCTGGGACAAAAAGGATTTTGGGCTGATTTTGGCATCAAAAAAATGTTTGTGATGACGATTCCATGGGGGGATATATCTACTGCCTATACTACCACCGGCATTCCCAATATTGAAACTTATGCAGGTGCATCACCCAAAACTTTTAACCTTTTGAAGTGGCAGGGGTTATTCAATTGGGTATTAAGAACCCCGCTTTTCAGGAACTATTACCGAAAAAAGTTGAAGCGTCAACCGGCAGGCCCTTCAGCTGAAATGCGCGAAAAAGGGAAAAGCCTGGTATGGGGTGAAGTTACCAATGCATCAGGCAACAAAGTAGCAGTAAGGTTGCAATGCCCCGAAGGGTATACCCTTACTGCTCATGCGAGCCTGATTATAACCCGAAAAGTACTTTCTGCAACCGGATTGACCGGTTACCAAACACCGGCCGGTGCATTTGGGGAGGAACTGGTTTTAGAAATTCCCGGCGTTAAAAGAGAAAGTATATAATTTTCAGGCTGGCTAATCGAATTCAAAATTTTGTAATCACCTATATGCCTGTTAACCGTAAAGCTGCCATTGGATTTATTTTTGTTACCCTGCTTATTGATGTGACAGGTTTTGGGCTCATCATCCCAGTAATGCCTCAGTTAATTGAACACCTGCTTGGAAATAATGATGTGAGTCTCGCTTCCCGATATGGGGGTTGGTTAACATTTGCGTATGCTTTCATGCAGTTTATATTTGCACCTGTATTGGGGAACCTCAGCGATAAATACGGACGCAGACCGGTTTTACTTTTTTCTCTTTTCGGATTTGGAATCGATTACCTGTTTCTTTCCTTTGCACCCAGTATCCTCTGGTTATTTGTAGGCCGATTGATTGCAGGTGTTACCGGAGCCAGCTTTACAACCGCTTCCGCCTATATTGCCGATATCAGTACCCCTGAAAACCGGGCCCAGAACTTTGGTATGATAGGCGCCGCGTTTGGACTGGGTTTTATCATTGGCCCTATGATTGGTGGATTACTGGGCGAGCTAGGTCCCCGTGTGCCTTTTTTAGCAGCAGCAGGCCTCGCTCTTACCAACTGGGTCTATGGATACTTTGTATTGCCGGAATCGCTTAACAAAGAAAATCGTCGTGAATTTGAATGGAGAAGGGCCAATCCACTGGGATCCCTGTTACAATTAAAAAAATATCCCGCAGTGGGTGGTCTGGTGGTTTCTTTGGTATTGGTATACCTCGCCGCACATGCTGTTCAGAGCAACTGGAGCTTTTTTAACATTGAAAAATTCAAATGGTCACCAAAAATGATAGGTATTTCATTAGGGGTAGTGGGTTTACTGGTAGGTGCGGTGCAGGGTGGACTGGTCAGGATTGTCAATCCGAGAATTGGTAATGAAAAAAGTGTTTATTTGGGATTAGGGTTTTACTCCCTGGGTTTACTCTTATTTGCCTTTGCTTCCCAAAGCTGGATGATGTTTGTTTTCCTGATTCCCTATTGTTTGGGTGGCATTGCCGGCCCGGCCCTGCAATCTATCATCTCCGGTCATGTGCCTCCCAATGAACAGGGTGAGTTGCAAGGAGCCCTTACCAGTCTGATGAGTGCCACTTCCATCGTTGGGCCACCTTTGATGACTAATTTGTTTGCCTATTTTACTTCGCCAGGTGCGCCTGTATATTTTCCGGGTGTATCTTTTTTACTGGGATCCCTGTTTATGATTATTAGTGCCTTTTGGGCCTATTATGCATTGCGTACCGAAAAAATTCCCGCATTAAAATAAATCAATAGTTACCAATGCCAGCCTGACAAAGGCGTTAATGCATTAACTAGCTCTTTTTATTTTTCTATTTTGTATATGGTACCTGAACCTGAGAAAAGTGGCAACGGCCAAAACTACCAGACAAGCTTCTACCAGTACCTTTTCCCCATCCAGCCAATCCACCGGTCGGTTTTTCAATTCGGGATCCATTAGCAAACCATGAACAATAAATAACAGTGCTGTGCCATAGGAGATGAGGTGAATATTTTTCCAGACCCTGAAAGACAGGCTTCTCTTAATGGAATCCAATGAAGTAAAGAGGACCAACAGCAATGCATAAAAGCTAACTGTTCCCATGGCTACAAAAATTGCTTGTGTTGGTGCGCGTAAAGGAAACAGTATATCCGTAAGGGTAAATTTGTAGGCAGGGTTTACTAATAAGGTAGCCGGGTGCAAAACAACCAGGCATATCACTAACCATCCCGTCCATCTGTGTACCTCGTCAAGATTGATTTTCTTGATAAGTACAGGAAGTTTCTGCCAAAAAGGAGATCTTTTATAGGCAGTACTCAACAACATCCCCAGTACAATATTTAGGGTAAGCAAAACGGCGGCAAACAATCCCAGGCCGGCAGAAACATCCAAATAAGTAAGGTCAACCATAGTTTGCGCTTCTGTTGAAGGCGGTTTAATACCGGGAGGAATTAGTTTACTTTACTCGAGAACCAGCTATCCCTGATTTTTTTCATGTTAGTAGTAACCTGCTTATCCAACTGATCAAAAGGAACCAAAGTATATTTCGCTTCCTCACCCAGAACCAGTTTGCGCTGTTTGGGATGATTACGGTGGAAAAAAGACAGGGTCACCGTTTCTCCGGTTTTTTTAGATTGCAGGTAAGTGTTGATATCGCTGGTGTTTTTAACAGGTTGGCTATCCAATTCGGTAATTTCATCACCCATGTCAAGTCCAGCAAGATAGGCAGGCGTCCCTTTCAGGGGACTATTGGTAATGGCCAGCCTTCCCTGTCCATTTGATTGCCAGTTTATGCCCAAAGAAACCTTTCCAGCTTCGCTATTGGTGAGGGTATATCCAGCGTTAGACAGTAACCGGGCATAATCCGGTGCTTCATGACCATTGATGTATTTTGCATAAAAATCGGCTGCGAAAGTTTTGTTGGTGACAGTAGCGAGGGTTTCCTGCATGGTAGCCAAATCATAGGGCAGCCCTGTTTTCCCAAATCGCATCCACATTGCCTGCATATAGGCGTCCAGGGTTTTACCAAAACCGGATTGCTGGGAAAGGTCAAGTGCCAAAGCTACAGACGCCCCATAAGTATAATAGGAGGTAAACATATTGGCATAATTGTTTCGGTCTATTGAAACAGCGGCGTCTACAAATACTGCATGGTTACTGGCCTGAACAGGGGAATAAAATTTTCCGCCCGGAGTGTTCAATTTGGTATTGACCAGAGAAGCAATTGTTGACAAAAAGCTACCGGAAGCAGATAATCCCGCTCGGGTAAGCATCAATTCTCCATAATATTGGGTGAATCCTTCCGCAAACCAGAGTTCATTACTCATATTGCTTTTCCTGAAATTGAAAGGTTCGAGTGTTTTGGGACGGATGCGTTCCACATTCCAGCAATGAAAAAACTCATGAGAGAAAACGCCTAAAAGAAAAGATGCATTAAACGTGCGGAGGGGAACTGTGATCATGGTTGAATTGCGGTGCTCCATACCATCTCCCTTAACGAAAGGGTTCGCGCCGGCAATAAAGGTATAAACCCCGTAATCATAGTCCGGGTATTCTCCATAAACTGCCCTGGCTTCTTCCGTTATTTTTTTTACCTGTTCTGTAAAAGCTGCAAAAGCTTCTTCTGTGGCATCAGACTCCAAAGCAATGCGCATGGTTTGTTTTTTGCCGTTTGGGTTGCTGATGGTCCAGGAACTGATTTTCAGGTCTCCGATTTTAACAGGGCTATCCATAAAATACTGTAGGTTGGGCGCTGTAAAAGAATGGTTGTCTGCCCCGGGTACCAGTTGGGTGGCAAACACAGCTTTGTTTTCTTCTGGTAAAGTAAAACTGATGGCGATAGGTGCATTTTCCATTCCCTCCATCCACATAAAACTGGCAGGCATATTCAGGTGTATGCTTTCGGGATCAATGCCTGCATAAGTGCCGTCAGCATAATTACCATACAAAGTATAGGCAATACTCACTGTTCCTTTATGGTTGGGAATTTCATAAACATCACCATCCACCCGTTTAACGGGTATGGGTTTTCCGGTTGCGTCCATGGCAACCACGTCGTATACGTTTTTACCAAACTCATGGGTCGCATAACGGCCGGGGGAGGAGCGACTCATTCGAAATATGGCAGCCTGCGGTGGGATGCCATTTGCAGTTACCTCTATATGTGCTTCGTGATGTGCTGCATTGGGAAAGGAAACTTTATAGGTAATTTTTTGGGCATGCAGTATAGTAATACTGCAAAAAAACAAGCAGATAAATGAAATTTTTTTCATGAGAGGTTTATACAAAGTTGAATTTTCGCTAAGGTAGGTGACCCTTTCCGATTTACTGCGGATTCACACCAGACCTACATAAGTGGTCATTTCATACAGTAAATAAATAGTTATATAAACAAGTATAAAGTATATAATTATTTAATATAAGGGTGTGCTTCCGTTTTAGAGTAGATATTATTAGGATGGTAACCTATTTGGCGTTACCTTTGCGCCTTAATAAATTTTACAATTTTACAAATGGACACACAAATCACAGGAACTGTTAAGTTCTTTAACGAAGAAAAAGGTTTTGGTTTTATCAAGCATGATAATTCCAGCAAAGAAACTTTTGTACATGCAAACGGACTGGTTGACCAGATCGAAGCTAATGACAAAGTTGTATTTGACGTACAAGAAGGACGTAAAGGCTTAAATGCCGTTAACGTTAAGCGTTTAAGTTAATAACACTGAACTTTCTTAACCTACTATAAGGCCATCCAGCTCAGCTGGATGGCCTTTTTTTGAGAGCAGCTGTTACTGATTATTGCCAACTGATACGCAGTAAATTTCTCTCCTCTTTCTATATTTGTTGATTAATCAATCTTTATGTCCAAAACCATACTGGAATTACAGGAAACCGCAGAATACATTATGAACCGGATTACCGGTACAGCCACAATCGGTATTATATTGGGCAGTGGTCTGGGTAATCTTTCCAAAGAGATTGCCACTGAATATGAAATTGCCTATGATGAAATACCTCATTTCCCTGTAAGCACGGTGGAAGGCCATAAGGGTAAATTGCTGTTTGGTGAATTGGGTGGGAAAAAAGTGTGGGTAATGGCAGGCCGGTTTCATTATTATGAAGGATATACCCCTCAACAGGTAGCTTATCCGGTGAGGGTAATGCGAATGCTCGGCGTTCAGACCCTATTATTGTCTAACGCAGCAGGAGGTGTTAACCCGGGATTTAAAATCGGAGACCTGATGGTGATCCATGACCATATCAGCCTTTTTACTGAAAATCCCTTGCTGGGGAAAAATGAAGCTTCCCTTGGTACCCGTTTCCCGGATATGAGCGAACCCTACAATAAAGCGTTGATAGGCCGGGTAGAAGAATTGGCCGGCAAACATGGTATTTCTCTTAAGCATGGGGTATATACCGGCGTAACGGGCCCCACCTTTGAAACAAGGGCAGAGTATAAACTGATACATTTATTGGGTGGTGATGCCGTTGGCATGAGTACGGTTCAGGAAACCATCGCAGCAGTTCACTGCGGCATGCAGGTGTTTGCCATGAGTGTAATCACAGATATCGGTATCAGGGAAGAGGAAAATACCATAACCCACGAAGACGTACTGCAGGCGGCAAGGGATGCTGAACCCAAACTGACCTTATTGTTTACTGAACTGATTAAGGAATTGGACTGAGGTATAAGGGATTAGCCAAAAAAGGGTACCACAGACAATCATTACCATTACGTCTGGGTAATGAAACCGTCTGACGCCCCACAACTAAGTTTTAACTGCTTCTATAATTTCTATACCGTTATTTTACAGCATTTTTGTAATCATGCGTTTACCGTTGGGGAAATCAATACTGGTCTTTTTTGTCCTTTTACAATTAGGTATTGGACAGGTGATGGCTCAATCCGGTCCACCTACCCTTCGCACCGGCACCAGGCAGCAGGGAGCCAATGTAGCCTATGACAGCCAGGGGCGGATAATCAAAAAGAGTGCAGGAAGTGATTCACTCCAAAAAAGAGACAGGTTTGCTGATTCAATTACCATTTATTACCATTATTACGATTCCTCCAAACTTAGAACCCTCGATTCCTCCATCAATGACTTCACTACCCGGTTTCCTTTGCCTTATTATTACCATACCCTGGGCAATTATGGAACAGCAGCCCAGTCATTCCTCTTTAATCCATTAATGAAGGCGGGATTTGATGCGGGATTTCACCAGTATGATATTTATAAATTCTCGTTGGAAAACACCAAATTTTACCAAACCACCCGTCCTTACACAGAGTTGGCTTATCTGCTGGGAAGCAAAGCAGAGCAATTGATTAACCTCGTTCATACCCAGAACAAGAAAAGCAATTTCAATTTTTCTATGGAATACCGGTTCAGTAATGCGCCAGGCAACCTGAAAACACAAAATGCTAGCCAGAACAATTTCAGGTTCACGGCTCATTACCAAACACTGAATAAAAAATATGAAGGCTACCTTATTTATTTAACCAATAAAAGTGCCTCTTCTGAAAATGGGGGATTGGTGGATAAATCGGGACTGGAGAGCCTGGCGTTAAATGACCCTTATGAATTGGAGACCAGACTGGGAAGGGCAGGGGCAGCCGGGCGAAATCCCTTTAACACCAATGTCAGTACGGGAAATACCTACAAGGAATCAACCCTGCTGTATCGGCACCATTATGACATTGGATCGCGTGATTCACTGGTAACCGATTCGGTAACGTATCAATTCTTTTTTCCACGATTAAGGGTAGAGCATACTTTCCGTTTGAATTCGTCCAGCTATAATTTTTTTGATAATTATGTTGATTCTGCCAGGTACCAGCAATATTTCAATTTTACCAACCCACCGGATACAGTAAATTACAAAGACAGTTGGAAAGACCTGAGTAATGAATTCAGTATAATTTCTTTCCCTGATAAGAATAACCAGGGCCAGTTTCTAAAAGCCGGAATTGCCCTCCAGAATCTGCAGGGTAATTTTGGTAACGGTCCTCAATCATTTTACAATTTGTATGGTTTGGGAGAATACAGAAACAGGACAAAGAACCAGAAATGGGATATTGAAGCCAATGGTCAATTGTACCTGAATGGCAGAAACGCGGGGGATTATTCCGCTTACGTTAGTATGAGAAGGGTATTGGGAACCAAAGCAGGTTCCTTGCAGGTAGGCTTTCAGAATGTTAACAGGTCACCCTCTTTCTTGCTGGACAGGCTGAGCAGTTTTCCTATAAAAAACCGAACTGATTTTGCCAAGGAGAACATCATCCGGTTATTTGCAGTACTCGAAAACCCGAAAAGTGGCTGGAAACTGGGGGGTGAATATTTTGTCGTGAACAATTATATGTATTACGACAGTTTTTTTTCCGCAAGGCAGGAAGCATCCCTGTTCAATATTTTACACCTGACAGCAGAGAAAAAATTCAGGTTAAGCAAATACTGGAACTGGTATACCGAAATACATGTACAGCAAACAACTGGTCAGCCACCGGTAAACATTCCATTTCTGCTAACCAGAAACAGGATTGCTTTTGAAGGCAACTTCAGTACCAATTTATTTTTGTCAACGGGCCTGGAAATAAGGTATAATCCACCTTACAAGGCCGA
>CAVVSL010000020.1:0-33628 GCA_963750825.1 uncultured Bacteroidota bacterium
GTGGTATTGTTAGATGCATACATTAGAAGATGACCATGTCCTTGTTAAAATGTAATTGTTGGGACAGTTGCCATCCGTTCTTACTTCAGTATAGGTTGGTGCAGAAGTGCTACAGTTGTCAGTAGCTGTTACTATTGCTGCTGCAGGCACTGCATCACATTCTACCGTTGCATTGGCAGGTATGCCTACCAGTACCGGGAATTGATTATCAATAACAGTTACCGTGAAGGTGCAACTGCTCGTTCCCACCGCATTGGTGGCTGTGGCTGTTACTGTTGTCGTTCCTACACTGAAGAAACTACCCGGGGCTATTGAATACGTAATGGTTGAAGCTGGTATGGCCGTTGTTTCAGTTGCGGCAAAGCCAACATTTGCGCCACACTGACCCGGTGTATTGTTCACCGTAATGGTGCCAGGGCAACTGATCTGTGGCGCCAAGCCAGTTACTGTTACTGTAAAGGAACACTGGGCACTGTTACCCGATGCATCTGTAACCTGATAAGTAACCGTGGTTACTCCTATCGGGAAAGTAGCTCCACTGGCTAAGCCTGCTGTTCTCGTTGTTGTAGCTGTACAGTTATCCGCACCTACCGGAGTAGCATAGGTTACTGTTGCGCCTGCTGCACTCGTGGCTATTGTATTGATGTTACCCGGACAGGTAATCACCGGTGCAATATTGTCTCGCACCGTTACCACTGCAGATCCTGTGGATACATTGCCATTGGCATCAGCCACTTTTAAGGTAACCGTATTGTTGCCCAGTTTACTGCAATCAAAACTGGTGGAGGTCGGAGAGCCGCCTGCATAAGTGGCTTCCACATACAATCGCTTGTAAGTGCCGCCACAAGGGTCTCCGAATACACCATTGGTAGCAGGTATCGTTACACTGTTTTGTCCCAGTGCATAATTCTGAACAATGGTTTTACTATTGGAAGCATGGCATCCACCGAGGGTAAAGTTGCCACACCCGCCATTGGGCGTACCATAACTGGCAAACGTAATACCCGTGATGACAGTTCCCTGTGGAGCCGAGAGCGTTAGGTTTTGACCCTCATTCGCAGTGGCACAAATGGTTCCAGAATTCTGGAAGGATAGGGTTACCGGTCCGCAATTATCATTACTGCCATTGTCTACATCAGCAGGACTAATCGAAGCCTGGCCACTGGCATTTAAGTAAACCGTTATGGGTTTGGTTATGACGATCGGTGGCTGGTTGTCAACTACGATTACCTTAAAGGAACAGCTTGACTGGTTGCCCGCTGCATCAGTTGCAGTAGCTATAACCGTTGTGGATCCTAAATTGAATACAGTGCCTGGTGCCTTACTATAAGTTATCACAGGTGTACCGCAATTGTCCGTTGCCGTTACCGTAAAATTCACGGTAGCACTGCACTGGCCCGGTTCTGCATTTACAATCTTGTCAAAAGGACAACTGATCACCGGGTTCTGTGTATCCTGTACCGTAATCGTCTGTGTGGCGGTACTGGTATTACCGGATGCATCGGTGGTTGACCAGGTCCTGGTCAGCGTATAATTATTTGCATTATTACCATTTGTTCTGGTTTCCGTATAAGACGGAACAGAAGTGCTGCAATTGTCAGTAGCCGTTACCGTTGCTGCGGCAGGTACTGCATTGCACTCAACTGTTGCATTGGCAGGAACCCCCAGCAGTACCGGTAACTCATTATCCACTATTGTTACCGTAAAGCTGCAGGTACTCGTACCTACTGCATTCGTAGCTGTTGCTGTCACCGTAGTTGTGCCCACATTGAAGAAACTACCCGGTGCTTTGGAATAGGTAATCGTTGAAGCAGGTATACCGATGGTTTCAGTTGCGGCAAAGCTCACATTCGCGCCACACTGACCCACTGTATTGTTTACTGAAATGTTAGCAGGACAATTAATTTGTGGGGCAAGACCAGACACAGTTACTGTAAAAGAACATTGCGCTTTATTGCCTGATCCGTCTGTTACTTCATGGGTAACCGTAGTTACACCAATAGGGAAGGTTGCGCCACTGGCTAAGCCTGAAGTTCTAACAGTTGTAGCACCGGAACAATTGTCTGTTCCAACAGGTGCTGAATAAGTAACTAATGCACCAGCAGCACTGGTGGCATTCACAGAAATATTGGCTGGACAGGCAATCACAGGTGGTGTTACATCATTTACTGTTACGGTGAAACTACAGGTACTTGCATTACCCGATTCATCTGTGGCTGTGAAGATATTGGTGGTAACACCTACAGGGAATACAGAACCTGATGGCAATCCGGCAGTTTGCGAAATCACAATCTGACCTCCACCCAATTGCGTACCATCCACCCATTTCCATCCTAAGAAATTCTGACTGGCATTGCCCGGTTCACTGAATCCTGGTACAGTTTTATCCTGGTATCCACCCACCCATGTGTTTCCTCCATAAGGTGCCAGATACTGGCTTTCTGCCAATGTATTGATAGAAGCTAAATCACCCCCGATAGCCTGGGCTGCCGTGCGCGAGTTTAACCATGTGGCAGTTCCGGTGGATACATAATAAGTGTGTCCTCCAAAATTTCCAATCAAAGTGTAATTGGCAAAATTGGTAGCGAGAATGGAATTAAATTCTACAATTGACTTGTTTAAAACATAATCAGGTAAATCATTCCAGGTTGCGTTATTATATAATTGAACGTAATCCTCACCTACATTAAAACCATTGGGATAATTATTGGGTTCACCTGGATTCCAGAAATTAAATGCTGCTCCACTGCAATTGTCGGTAGCAGTAGGATTGATATAATTGACTACCGCACCACAAGTATTAGCAGCATTGTTAACCGTAATTGATGCTGTACACGCCATTATCGGAGCAGTTACATCCACTTTGTTTACCGTAATTGTGCAGGTACTGCTGTTATTAGAAGCATCTGTTACTGTGAAAGTAACAATCAGGGATCCCTTCCCATTTACTACAGTTCCCGCAGCAGGGCTTTGTGTGATTATTAAATTATTGGAAGCAGTACAATTATCACTAGCCGTTAACAGATTTCTGTAATCAGGCAAGGTAGCATTACAGGATGCATCCAGGTTCAAAGTCTGATTAGCTGGACAGATGATCACTGGAGGCTGTACATCTTTCACAGTTACGGTGAAACTGCAGGTACTTGTATTTCCCGATTCATCAGTGGCTGTGAATGTATTAGTGGTAACGCCTACCGGATATACAGCACCAGATGACAAACCACCTGTTTGTGTAATCGTAATTTTTGGTGTAGACATGTTTGTTCCATCCACCCATTTCCATCCTCCATAATTCTGCGAAGCATTGCCTGGCTCAATGTATTTCGGATCACTAAGATCCTGGTATCCCCCTACCCATGCAATACCAGAAGGGGCAACAAAACTATTCTCAGCCGATGTATTAATCGAAACCAGATCACCGCCAATGGATCGGGCAGATTTACGGGCATTGATCCAGGTAGCTGTACTGGTAGATACATAGTAGGTATGACCCCCTAACTCTCCGATTCTTGTATAGCCGGGGAAGCTGGTAGTAATGATCGTATTAAATTCTACGATCCATTTGCTAAGCACCGTGTTCTCCAAATCATCCCAGGTTCCATTGGTATATAGTTGCAGATAATCCTGCAAACCACCCAGGAACTGGTTAGGCTCACCACCGTTGAATGAGGTAAAAGGTACAATACCACAGTTATCTGTAGCGGTAGGTGAGGTAAAAGTTACCACTGCACCGCAGGTGTTGGCAGTATTATTCACCGTAATGGGTGCCGTACAGGTGATGACAGGTGGCGTTACATCTTTTACCGTTACGGTGAAACTGCAAGTTGATTTATTGCCAGATTCGTCCTCGGCCTGCCAGGTAACTGTATGCTTTCCAACAGGGAATACAGAACCTGACAGTAAGCCATCGATCTGGGTAATAGTAATGATAGGGGTACTCATACTGGTTCCATCTACCCATTTCCATCCTCCAAAGTTCTGAGAAGCATTGCCTGGTTCAATGTATTTCGGATCACTAAGATCCTGATATCCCCCTACCCATGCAATACCAGAAGGGGCAACAAAACTGTTCTCAGCCGATGTATTAATCGATACCAGATCGCCGCCAATGGATTGGGCCGATGCACGGGCATTGATCCAGGTAGCTGTACCGGTAGATACATAGTAGGTATGTCCACCAAACTCTCCGATTCTTGTATAACCGGGGAAGTTTGTTGTAATGATCGTATTAAATTCTACGATCCATTTGTTTAGTACTGTGTTCTGCAAATCATCCCAGGTTCCATCGGTATATAACTGCAGATAATCCTGAATACCTCCCTGGAACTGGTTAGGCTCACCACCGCGGAATGAGGTAAAGGGAACCATACCACAGTTATCCGTAGCAGTAGGTTTTGCAAAACTAACTACGGCACCACCACATGGATTTATTTGATTGTTGACTGTAATATTTGCCGTACAATTAAGTACTGGTGGGGTTACATCTTTTTTATCCACCGATATGGTACAGCTACTTCTGTTATTGGCTTCATCGGTTACTGTAAAAATTACGTTTAACGAGCCCTTCCCGTTCACCACAGTTCCGGCAGCCGGACTTTGTGTTATGGTTAATGAATAAGCGGGGGTAACGTTATCAGTGGCAATAACCAGGCTCGTGAAATCTGGCAGCAATCCATTGCATGATCCATCCAGGTTCAGAGACAGATTGGATGGACAGGTAATCACCGGATTGGTCACATCTGCATTTGATGGTAAATATTTATAAAATGTATTGGTAAATGAACCGGTGCCAATATATCCGGTATTGTTGATACTAAATCCAACCCCTCCCACTGTATTTCCAGCCGGATAGGATGCTCTCAAAGACCAACTATCATTTGAAGGATCGTATTCGTATAATTCACTGGCATTACCAACTGATCCTGCTAATGCAACATATCCCTTATTCCCCAGAACAAAAGTGGGAGAAACAAAACTCCTGGTTCCCGGGAAATTAGCTTTAGCTGTCCAGGTATTCGTTAAAGGATCAAATTCTGAAAATGTTTTATACTGAATTGAATTGGAAGAAGATTGTCCCCCGCCTACATAAATTTTTCCATTAAGACTGAATCCAAATGGGCCCATAGTAGATTGGGGTAATAGTGGATATGAAGTCCAGGTATCTGTTGCAGGATCATACATTGAAAAAGCTGCATTATCCTTTCGTCCTATATTATTAAAGGAAGTCAATGAATAAGGATTGGAAATACCGCTAGCTACATAACCTTTACCTCCAGCACTCATTCCAATTGCTTTAAAAGCACCATTTGGACAATTCGCTTTTTGGGTCCATATATTAGCAGCAACATCATATTCATAAAAAATATTTTGTTGGCTACCAGTAGCAACGCCTCCACCCACATAGGCTTTATTTCCTATAACAAAGCTATATCCACCATGCCTGCCTCCCCCACCGTAATCCGCTTTTTGCGACCAGGTATCTGATTGTGGATCATATTCCCAAAAATCACTAAATATATTTGTCCCGTCGGTACCTGTACCGATATACCCTTTGCCATTTAAAGCAAAACCAACCGCACTATTTCTTCCTATACCGCCAAAAGCAACTTTTTGTGTCCAGCTATCCGGACCTTGGGCAACTGCCGTAATTTGTATCAGTAAAAACTGCAAAAGGAGGAAACCAGAAATTCGTAAAAAGGATTTCATATGGATGTATTTAAGTTGATCAGAATAATATTAAATCGCTTTAATTTTTTTCATTTCCGGGATGGTAATCGTTGGTGGCATTTCTCCATTCTTTATTTTCAGTATCATCAATCGCGCTACTTTACCCGCAGCAGTTGTATCCCTAAAACCCTGGTTACCCTGTATGGCAGGAATAGACAATTGTTTGATGAAAGGTTTTTGATTTACCAGTATTTGATATCCCCATGTTTGATTAATGGATGGCACTAAACCATAGGTTATATTTCCGCTCTTCAGATTTGAAGGGAATGAGTTGGTTTGCGCCCCGACCGATAAAAAAAATCCCAGTAAAATAACCACCGGTAGAATTCGTTTCATTTTTTTCTTTTATGATAATATGATAACAATGCAGGGGTTGTTATTTATTTAATTGCTTTTATTCTTGCTTCAAAATACCACCACACGGCACACATCACCACTACTACAATAGCAATGATGATAGCCAATGTTAATTGCCTGGCTTTTCCATTTTCAGGCTTTGTGTTGGTAAGTTTTTTCATTTGGGCATAAACTTATTACAGTGCCCACCCCTTTTGCAAAAAATAAACGTAGTAAAGCGTTACAACACGCGTAGTAAAGCGTTGCAACAAGTGTAACAAACCGTTACAACAATTGAAAATCAAAGGGTTGCAGTAAATTCTTCTAGTGAGATATCTGGATAAACAGCTTCTATTTTTTTACGCAGGCGGTGTAAAGAGACTCTCACGCTTTCAGCAGAAATACCTGTTGCAGCGGCGATCTCCTTATTACCCAGTTGAAGTTTAATGAGCGAAAGCAGCCGTTCATCGCTTTGTGTAAGTTTGGGCAATTTCTGGTGCAGTCTTTCCCAATAATTCGGGTATGCTTTTTCAAAATAATCCTTAAATTTAAGCCAGTCATTGCCGGTAATGATCGTAAAATTGCGCAATACTTCCTGCAGGTCTGTTTTTTCGTTCTCTGCCAACCGATTTTCGAGCCCTTCTATCAGCTTGTTCTTTTCGGAAATATTGTTTATCACCTCGGCTAACTGGTTTTTCGCATAAACAATGTTCCTGCGGGCCAGCTCCGCTTCCGCTTCAGCCAATTGCTTTTGCTTTTCCAATTCCGTCTGCTGCAGGCTATATTTCAGGCGGTTACTATTATACACCAAAACGCCAATCACCCCCAGTAGAAAAACGCCGCCTAAAATGATATTACGCCACATTTTTTGACGGGCGATCTCATTCCTCGTTTGAACAACCAATGTCTGAATGCCCTCATTTCTGACCTGGGCTCTCGCCATTTCAATTTTACTTTCGTATTTTCTTGCTTCCAGGTTTGCCCTTAAAAGCAGGTATTCTTTTTGATAGAAGTATGCACTGTCGTATCTTTCTAATGCAGCAAATGCCTTTGCCCCACCTTCTAATGCATCGCTCAATAAAATGTCTCTCTTACTGCTCGTAGCCCATTGGCGCGCCTGGCTGTATCTTTTTGCAGCGCTGCTAAAATCCTTCCTGATATAGTCTATTTGCGCCAGCGCGCTCTGCACCAAGGAAGCGTCTGCCATTTCCCCATGATCAATACTGGACCGCAGGTTTTGCAACAGTAATGTATAGGCTGTATCATATTGTGCTTTCAGGATAAAAGCCCTTGCTATCCCGCCCAACGCGATATTGTCCCAAATCTTAAAAAAATCACCACTTAAATAAGGAGCAAAATCTCTCGGAAACAATTTTGCCCTCGCTAACTTCTGCCTGATCATTTGATAGTAGTAAGTAGCGCTATCGGGCATATTCAATTTGATATAAGAGTCGCCGGCTATATCCAACAAAAGTATGAAATTGTGTAAATTCGAATCTGGATGACGAAATATGGTAACACTCTGGGCTGCATATCTGGCGCTGCTCTTGTAGTCTTGCATGAATTCATAAGATAACAGGCTTAACTTCTCATAATTAGCATACATGAATTTCGAAGTTATCCTATGTACTTCTTGTATCTCTGATGCTTTCAACAGATAATATATCTCTTCCTCCGGAACACATATGCCTCCATATACAATGTACATATCCGACAACAGCAGTTCATCCCCCAGCAGGGCCGCCTCTTTTAACATCCTCAAACAATAGGCTTTGCTTCTGATAGTATCATTTATCCCAAAAAAACGATACCCGATGAACTGGTACATATAAGCCCTTATCCGCAACCGCTCATTTAAGTTGCGCTGGTTTAATCCCAACGCTATCGATAAAAATTTTTCTTTATTAGGATGCGCTAACATTTCCAATGTCGCTTCCCCTGATATTCGTGTTTGAGAAGTATCCGTTACACTCCACACTTCGATTAACTCATCCACACTTAATGTTTGCGCATAAGAATATACCCCTCCAGTCAGCAACAAAATCAAAAACAGCAGTCTCTTTTTCTTCATGTTTACTCATTTTCATGAGATGATATGGCGTTTCTAACAACTATGCCATTAAAAAGTTTCAATATTCGCTTTTATTTAATAATTGATACATATTCCTGTAAACCATGTTACTATTACAGTTTTGATGAGAGGATCGTTTTTGTTTCTCCGTTCACTACCGCTTTTGCCTTTGTTGTGGTGGCTGACCTGATCATATAACTAACCACCTTGCCGTTTTTCCATTTACCATTCACTGTAATACCGCCCCCTGCCTTCAATCCCTTGAAAAAACCTTCAATAGACCAGACAGCAGGCATTGCAGGTAACAATTGAATGGCTCCTGCATGACTAATTATCAAATATTTTTGCGATAAATATAATGAACTATCTGTATTTTTCTTGACTGTGGATCATTTTCCCTTTTTTACAAAAAAGATGGAAATGTGTAAAATAAAACAAAAGATATGTAACATTGGGATGACTGCGAATTTCTATTTTGTCGTAAAATGTAAGGTCAGGCTAAATAATTCTATTGAAATGTACCCGGAATAACAAGGCGTCTCAATAATTGTCAGGACCATTGTGTTACAGTAATTTATTGAAGGCCCCTATGATAGCAAACTCCGGCACGCAACCCACTTCACCATTTATTAAGGTTTTCCTGGTAAGCATACTGGCAATTGTGATTCTAATGGAAGGTTGGTGCGGATACAAAGTTTACAGTCTGTCAGCTGAAAAACGAAAACACAAACTTACCAATGCCTTTACCAATAATGTTTCGTTTGGATTACTGTCTGTAGATATTTGGCGTGATCAGGTGATGGTCACTGCCCGAAAAGAATTGGGTGGGTTCCAGCTTACTCCTGCTCAGGAAAAGGACCTGCGCAATGAAATAGAAGCACAACTGCGCAAATTGGTGAGCCAGGCTTTCGCAAATCTTGAAAAACCAAAAAAATCGCTGGGAGATAAACTAAAAAAAGTGGCCATCAAGTCTCTGGTAGGACAGGAAGAAGTGGAAAAAGAGCTTCCCGGATATTCGCGGAAATTAATGGAAGTGTTAACCAAACCAGCCAGTTATAAAAGGATAACCAATATCGCCGATACTGCGATCACGAAGATCAGCCGAAAAATTTATGATAGCTCGGTGTCATCAACGAAACAGATCATGGATTCCATCTACCATGAATACGGTGCCACTGACAAGGCTTCTTTTGAAAGGAGCAATGCAGTTATCACTAATTCCCTCAAAAAAGAAGCTTACCAATATGCCTACGGAATGATGGCGGGTGTAGCGATTGTATTCGGTATATGGATCGTACTCCACCGCAAAAAGAACCTTCAGGCTGTTCTGTATATTCTGGCGGCCTTTTCCATTTTGGTACTGTTACTGGTAGGTATCAGCACTACGATTATTGAGATAGATGCCTCACTTTCCAAGATGGATATACAGTTCATGAGCGGATCACTCTCATTCCGGAGCGAAAGCCTTTTTTTCCAGAGCCAGAGTATCCTGGATGTAGTAAGGCTGCTGCTTGGCTCTGGGCACCTTTCTTCTATAGTAGTAGGCCTGTTGATCCTTCTGTTCAGCATACTTTTACCGGTGATCATATTAGTGGCAACCAGTATGGTGGTGGCCAGCCCACGCAAACTTGCCCGGAATCCCTATGTGGATTACCTGGCTTTTCATGCCAACAAATGGAATATGTCTGATGTGATGGTATTGGCCATACTCATGACCTTTATTGGCTTCAATGGTATTGTTGACAGTACGCTAACCTCGCTGAATTACACTACAGGCAGTATTACCAGTGTAACCAGTAATAACACGGTAATCGAACCTGGATACATCGTATATGCCGCATTTGTTGTTTTCAGCATAGCACTCAGAATCATATTAAAAAGAATCTGGAAAAACCGGCCGGAGGAAGCAGCCGTTGCGTTATAAAAAAGAAGCGAGCTGTTTGGAAACAGCGTTCTAAAAGAATAAAGACAGCATGAAAGTAAATTCCCACACAACTGAAAAGACAGGTAGTTCAGCGAAACTTTTGCTAATAGCGGTGGTAACGATTGTACTGTTAATAGAAGGCTGGCTCGGATTCAGGATTCATGCGCTGTCTGATGAACAGAAAAGAGACAAACTTGACTACGCATTTGTAAACAATGTTGGCTACGGTTTATTTGCTGTAGACACCTGGCGCGACCAATTGGTAGGGGCAGCAAAAGATGAAGTAAAAGAGTTCCGGCTTACTCCGGACCAGAAAAAAGAATTGCGCAACGAAATACTGCAGGTGCTTAATGCCATGGTGGATCATACGTTTGAGATCATCAACCGTAAACAAACCTCTCTTCGCGGGAAGATCAGGAAATTTGTTGTGAAGACCTTTGTAAAACGTGATAAGATCGACAATAAATTGCCGGGAATGGCCGACAAACTGGTGGCGGAAATCACAAAACCGGCTGTATATCAGAAACTGGCAATCGCAGCCGATACTGCGTTGTCGCAACTCAGCAAGACGGCCTTCGACAGTGCGGCTGCATCGAACGGACACCTGATGGATTCTGTATTCCGCAGGCATGGGGCTGCTGACCGTGTCACCTTCGAACGGGAAACCACAATACGCCTGGCACAGATCACCAAGCAAACTTACCAGTATGCATGGGGTATGTTGGGATGCATCGGCGTAGTATTACTTACCTGGCTATTGTTGCGTAACAGGCGTCCGCTGCATAAAACATTGTTCCTGTTATCGGTGGTATCAGCCATCATATTGCTCGTTGTGGGATTATCAACCACGATGATCGAGATTGACGCTCGGATTGCAAAAATGGACCTTCATTTTCTGGGAAGGACTATATCATTCGAAGACCAGGGCCTGTTCTTCCAAAGCAAAAGTATCGTGGATGTAGTGGAACTGTTACTTGAAACGGGAAGGATTGACTCGCAGGTAGTGGGCATACTCATACTGGTGTTCAGCGTACTTTTCCCTTTTATGAAACTGGGTTCCGCCAGCCTGGTATTGATGAGTGAAGACAAGTGGGCGAAGAAAGGATTTTTCCGCTGGTTTGCTTTTGAATCGGGAAAATGGAGCATGGCCGATGTAATGGTGGTTGCCATCCTGATGACTTTTATCGGTTTTAACGGCATCGTTACCAGTAAACTGGAAACGATGAATTACCTGGATTTACCCATCGCCAGCATCAGTACCACCAACACAACGGTACAGCCCGGTTATATCATTTTTATATCTTTTGTGATTTATAGTTTTGTGTTATCGACAATATTGTTGAAAATCACTAACAGGAATAAAATCCCGGAGACCCATTCCCCCGACGAAACATAATACCCATTAGCATTCAAAAATTATTACAGAAGATGCCGGTAAACCCAATCAACCCTTCTGCCAAGAAATTATATTGGTATTCTTTCCCTGGTATGCTTTTTACAAAAATGTATGCCCTAATTAACAAACCTTCCGAACTTTCAAAATAAAATGCACGAACAATATATCTGCAATACAAAGGCCTGAAGAAAGGTTAGTGGGAATACCCTATTTTTCAGGCAGAGAAAAATAAGTATTGATAACATCCAACAATTAATACAACTGATCAAATGCAAATAAAAAAGGAAACGCTATTAACGTTTCCTTAATTGTGGAGTCGAGGGGAGTCGAACCCCTGATACCGTTTTTATCATTCATTCAACGATTAAGATAAAGTAATTCTTTGCGTGGCTTGTTTTTTTTTATTAATCTACGTTAATTATTATTTAGCTTATGCCCTGCAATCCAGCTTTAATCCGGATCATTTCACCCAGCAATTTTGTCTTCTCTACCCTGTTACCCATTTGCAACTCCTCGGCCATCTCACTAACGGCAAAGTTAAGAGAATCAATTTCTGTTTTTCGTTTGCTCAAAATATCCTGATAAGTCGAGATCAGTTGCCCCTCAGAGGACATACTGATCATAAGAAGGGTCTCCAAAACATCTTTTTTGGACAATATGATTCCTCTTGCTTCGGCAACCCCTAAACATTCCTCAATGATTTCTTCCGCCAAATACAATGCCTTTTCATTGCGATAAAAAATCCCATTGTCGGCTTCCAGCAGCGGGCAAATAGAATTGAAAATACAATTGTTGATGGCTTTTTTCCAAACCAGGGGCTGTATGTTCTCTTCTGCCCGAAATTGAAAATGGCCATTATTTAATTGAAGGATGATATTTTCCAAGATCCCCATACTGCCCTTGATGACACCAACACATGATGCTGTAGCCGGCTTGAACCGAAAGGTACCCACTTTGGTGGGTTGACTGCTGGTGAAGAGTACGCCCCTATACAGTTCATGAAAATTTCGGTTTAGAAATGGCAGTTCATTGTTTAATCCGTTTTGCAAGAGCACAACCGGGGATTGATTTACCTTCTTCTCTAACCTCTCAGCTAACCGTTCATTTCCGTATGATTTATTGGCAAGTACAACCAAGCCATCTAACCGGGTAAAATTGCTTAAACAACTGACTTCAACTTTCTCCTCGATAGTTCCATCACTTAGTTCCACAAAAATGGTTTCGATATGACTCGGCCGGTCATCCACACTACCCCTTAGCAGGATCACATTCCTCCCTACCTTCTTTAATAAAACAGCGAGAACATTGCCGATAGCGCCTGTTCCAATAATATAAATATTATTCTTCATGGTATCTGCTTTAGAAATTTTTCTTTGATCCCATCCCATTCTGGTTTCAGTATGCTGTAACAGTAAGTATTTCGCATATACCCATCGGACAATACCGTATGCTCTCTTAAACAGCCTTCAAACTTTCCCCCGATCTTCTCAATGGCTCTTCTCGATTGCATATTCCTTTCATCAGTTTTGAATTCAACACGGTGAGCGCCTATGATTTCAAACGCATGATGCAACAGCAAATGTTTACACAGCCGGTTTAAACCAGTTCCCTGAAACTTCCTACCTAGCCATGAGGCTCCGATCTCCAGCCTGTCATCCTTAGCAGACAAATTTAAATAGGCCGTGCTACCAGCATAAGCCTTATGTTCTTTGCAATAAATACTAAATGAATAACGCGACTGATTGTTTCTTTCAGCAATTGCATTTTGTATATACGCGTTCAGCAATTCCGTGGTATAAATTTGATTCGGTGAATATTGAAGTAGGCTTTTATCTGCCAGCGCAATTCCTTTCAGGCGTTTAAAGTCAATGGGCGTAACAGGTGCTAGTACAACCCAATCATTTTCCAAAACAATATCTTTTGAAAAGTCAAATTCCATACACCATTCTTTATTTGTCGATTAGCCTTCTGTGATAGTTTACTTGTCCTAAATGATAAGTGAGATGGGTTGCCAGATGACCCATCATGTATTCAGTAGTTGTTTTTTCTTCGAATACCAACAACGGATACATTTCTTGTAAGGCGCTTTCTTCCAGCTTATCCATAGAGCTATTTATAACTTCAATTGTGTCTTGTATTTTTTGAACAAGCGCTGTTCTGGAAATATTCTTCAATGAAAACTCCAGCTCACGATTGCGTACGTAGCCAGTTCCTCCAATTTCTTTACCGATATAAGTGTTTAGGTTTCCTACAAGGTGTAAACAAAGATTGCCTGCGGAATTGAGAACATCTCCTTCGATCTTCCATATTTTGCTTTCATCATTGTAAAGCAGGAGTTTGCTGCACAACCGGTTTAAATCCCTTGTAAATAACATTTTTAATGTTTCTGGTAACATATCTTATTATTTAATTGTGCCTTCAAATACAATCACAGCTTCTCCATAAATAAAAACTTTATCGCCTGCAAGTTCTGTATCCATTGTACCCGTTCTTGCTGAAGACTGAAAGGCTTTCAACTTTTTTTTATTCAACTTTTCCGTCCAGTATTTTGTGAGAAAGGTTTGTACACCTCCGGTTACCGGATCTTCATTTGTTCCTGCCCAGGGCCAGAAATACCGGTAATAAAAGTCGTAGGTGCCATCATTTCCTTTAGCAGTAACCAATACGCCATTAATTCCGCTATGCGATTGGACAAGTGCAGTAAAATCAGGTTTCAAATTTTTCAGCATTTCTGCACTATCTATTTCAAGTAAGATGATCTTGTTTTTTTCGCTATATCTTGAATTCACTAACTGTTTTAATCCCAATGCATCCAGCATGGAGATTGGCGGTTTTGTTTTTTGTGTTTCATAAACCGGGAATTCCATCCTGATCCCAGATCCTGCTTTTGCAATATTTAGTGTAATGCCGTCAATATTTATAAAACTGATTGTATCAACAGATAAATCTTCAAATAAAACTTTGGCAGCAGCGAGTGAAGCATGGCCGCACAAAGGGATTTCCTGCTTCGGTGTAAAAAAGCGGATCTTGTAAGTGGATGCAGAAGCTCTCTGTACAAACGCTGTTTCTGAAAATCCGATTTCCATGGCGATAGCCTGCATCAATTCTTCGGGCAACTCAATTTCTGCAAGGCAAATGGCAGCAGGATTTCCTTTGAAGCGTTGATGAGTGAATGAGTCTACAAAAAATGTTTTCATGTTTTAAAGAGATAGTTCCAATAAAGCTACATTTAGATTTCTATGTTGTGCAGGTAAATCCGTTGTGTCCGCAGTAGTGTAATTTTCTACAAACCGGAATCCATAACTTTTATAATAATCGATAATCTTATCATTAGCTGCCCATGTATCCATGCGAACGTATTTTATACCCCAATTCCCCGCATGTTCCAATGCCCATTCCAATACTTTAGTAAATAACTTTTCCCCGCTAAAACCCCTGTTTAAAACAATCCGGTGAAGGTATAAGGCATCTCCTCTCTCCATTTCCCGCCAGATCAACGGGTCTGCATAACAAATGCTGAATATGCATGCGATAGCATTGTCCCTGGATATCTTATACGAAAGTCCCCTCTCCACATCTGCTTTGATAAAAGCTTTATCATAGGAGGTCCATCCGATATAGCCATGTGCCTTCAGGTAACCTATGGCTTCTTCAAACAATTTATACATCACATTCAAATCTTCAACTGTTGTATTTTCAATATTGTAACTCATAAATAAAGATTCATGATGAAAGAATTAAAGGAAACAGCTTAACCCAGCTCCCGATCACCTGTTACCTAAGCCAACTAAATCATAAAATTCTATCGTTCATTTTTATTCAGTTTACTATGCCTCGCACCATATCCAAAATAGATCAGGATACCAATCACACTCCACACAGCAAGTCGCATCCAGGTGGAACTATCTAGGCTAAACATCAAAAGCAAATTAAAACCGATACCTAAACAGGCAACCAGGGGTAAGTACTTCACCCTGAAAGGTCTTGTCAACCCAGGCTGTTTTTTTCGTAAGACCAACACAGCTCCGCAGATCATAGCAAAAGCCAATAGTGTCCCGATACTTGTCATCTTGGTCGCTTTCTCTATTGGTGTTAATGCCGCAATAATGGAAGCTATTCCGCCCAGCAAAATTGTACCCTTCCAGGGTGTTTTAAAATGAGGATGGATAGCCGCAAACAGCTTTGCAGGTAAGAGTCCATCCTTTGCCATATTCAGAAAGATCCGCGTCTGTGATAACAACATCACAAGCATCACGGAAATCAAACCCACAACCGCTGCTACCGTAATTAACAGTGATGCCCAATGCAGACCCACAGCGGTAAAAGCAGCGGCGACCGGTGCGCCCAGGTCAATCGCATCGTATTTGATCATGCCGGTTAAAACAAGCGACACTAGAATGTATAAAGTGGTGCAGATGATCAGCGAAGCAAGTATGGCAAACGGAATATCCTTTGTTGGGTTAATGGCTTCCTGTGCCTGCGTGGAAACTGAATCAAATCCAATGAATGCAAAGAAAACGATGCCGGCAGCCGTTAATACACCGGCCATCCCGTAATGCCCTGTACCTGTTGCATCAGTTATTCTTTCTGGAATAAATGGGATCCAGTTATCCGTATTGATATAAGATACGCCAACAACGATCACAAATAAGACCGCAGTCACCTTTATTAAAACAATGATATTATTAGTTTTCGCAGACTCCCTGATGCCGCGTACGAGCACATACGTTACGACCCATACGATCAGCGCGGCCGGAAGATTGAGGGAAAAGGCCGGGGCTTCTATACCTAGTTTTTCAGCTTCTTCTTTTGCAGTGAAAGGATCATTGACCAGCCATAGTGGTATATGTTGAATGCCGATCAGTTTCAACAAATGCACAAAATACTTTGACCAACTAACCGCAACAGTAGTCGCTCCCATCAAATATTCCAAAATAAGGTTCCACCCAATAAACCATGCAAATAACTCTCCTACGGTCCCATAAGAATAAGCATAAGCCGATCCGGAGACTGGTAATATACTGGCAAATTCCGCATAACAGAGCGCCGCGAATAAACAGCCAACTCCCGCCAGTATAAATGATAAAGCCAGTGCCGGACCTGCATACTGGTGGGAAGCAACACCTGTTAAAACAAAAATTCCACCACCAATTACAGCGCCGACACCAATGGCTGTTAATTCCCATCTGCCAAGTGATCGTTTGAGCTCACTTGTTTTGATATCATCCTGGTAAGCATGCAATGGTTTTTTTCTGAGCAGCGATCTAATATTCATAATTAGCAGATTGTTTGTGTGCGAGTGCAAAATCCACAGCTGCCTGTGAATGAATTTGTGTAGAATTAAAAACCGGAACAGGTACATCATCCTGATCGATCAGTAACGGTATTTCAGTACAACCCAGTATAATGCCTTCCGCACCTGCTGCAATTAACTTGTCAATGATGTGGAGATATGCTTGCTTTGTTGTTTGGGAAAGTATTCCCTTACCGAGTTCATGAACCAGTGTATGTTCAATCAGCAGGAGGTCTTCCCTGCTTTGAGGTATGATCGTTTCAATTCCCATCTTCGCCAGTCTATCCCTGTAAAAATCCAATTCCATCGTAAAGCTGGTTCCCAGCAATCCCACTTTTTGTAAACCCATGGATAGGATGGCTTTCGCTGTAGCCACCCTGATATCAATTAAGGGAAGTTGTACATGTTCTTTTACCCTGTCGGCAACAATATGTGCAGTATTGGCCCCAAGCAGGATCACATCCGCGCCGGCTGCTTTTAGTTTAAGCGCAGCACCGGCCAGTAACTCAAAAGCACCATCCCAGTCATGTTTGGCATTCAATGTTCTGAAATTTTCAAAATTTAAAGAATAGATAATGCACTCGGCAAAATTCAACCCACCCAGTTTTTTATTGACCTCTTCATTAATAAATCTGTAGTAATCAACGGTGGAGCTCCAGCTGGTTCCACCTACCAGTCCTATTTTCTTCATATACTTAGGTTTTTTATTTTGTTGATAATATTTGTATACTGATCAAATGATCATTTGGTATATCTTAATTGCTGAACTCTTTCGTCAAAATTTGAGTTGGCAAAAACCGGATTTACGATCTCTTCAAACAGGCTCATTAATGAAGCACCATGTACTTCGCTTTTTTGGGTAACCAGGTTGTAATGAACAAACCTGACCCATAGGATAGCTTTTAGTTTGGTCTTAAACTTATCCCATATCGTAGCTTCTATGTGCAGACTTTTATCTGAGTAAGCAAGTAGCTGGGTCTGAATCACGACCTCTTCATTTAAGTAGGCCGGAAACAAATAAGAAATTTGGGTTTGCGCTGTAACCCAACCCAGTCCTTGGTTGGTGCCTAAACGGTAGATATCAAGGTCATAGTTATCTAATAACTGATCTCCCCGGGCCATAATGGCATAATCGATATAGCGCGAATTATTTAAGTGATTAAAAGGATCACAATCGTGAAAGCGCACCTTCATCGTACTTTCCAGCATTCTCTTTTTTTGTATCATAAGCTCAATTAAAATAAACCAATTGGTTTATTTTGGTTTAAAAAAATCACCCTTCCATATCTCTTATTAATTTTTCTACGAAGTTCATAGCCACTTTAAGATCAGCAGATCTTCCCATCACTTTGGCCTGCATTACAGCGCCTTCTATAATTGAAGTAATGAGTATGGCTGTTTCGCCCGGATTGACAGCAGGTTTTATTTCTTTCCGCGCGATACCTCTTTTTATTTGGTTCTCGATAGATTTTTTCCAGTAAGCCAGCGCTTCCTGGGCTTTTTTTCGAAGCGCCGGGTGCGTATCATCCGCTTCGGTAGAAGTATTCAGAATGGGGCAGCCTGGCTTTAGAAAGGGTATGATCAAAAAATCACGATATAC
The DNA here is from genome assembly GCA_963750825.1 of uncultured Bacteroidota bacterium. Taxonomy (GTDB): domain Bacteria; phylum Bacteroidota; class Bacteroidia; order Chitinophagales; family Chitinophagaceae; genus Sediminibacterium. Next base: position 18,348 of record CAVVSL010000020.1, read on the forward strand.
TTTTGGGTAAACCAATAAGCGCTCCACTGCATTCTCCCGTTCGAGGATTCTTTTTTTTATGTAAGCATTTACCCTTCCAAAATTGTAGTCGAAAGCAGCAAGTGCTACTTCGTCCTTATTTTCAAAGTGACCATATATTGCGCCCTTGGATATCCCGGTGACCGCTACTAGGTCAGCAAAGGAAGTTCCGGCAAAACCCTTCGAATTAAAAACCGGTGCTGTTTTTTCTATAATAAATCGGCGGGTATTCTCTGATTTTGACAAGGACTCGTTCATATTCAAGTCAAATATAGAAATAAAATAAACCAAATGGTTTATTTTATTTATTTTATTTTCAACAATCTAATACTCTTGTGCCCAACCAATTCATTTTAAACGAATTATTGCCAATAAAAAAGGAGACAACCAAAACTGGTCGTCTCCTCAAGTGGAGTCGAGGGGAGTCGAACCCCTGTCCAAACATCGTAACCATTGGCTTTCTACATGCTTATTTCATTATTATTTGTCGGCACCTGACAGGAAACGAACCAACCAATCAGGCGCTTAGCTGGATAGTCTTGAGCAACGATCACAGCCTTTCGTTGCAGCATCCTCTTTTGTTTTAAGTCGGCGGCGGCAAGAGGTAACAGGCGAACCTTAGCCGCGGCCCGAATGGTTACCTGATCACTGATTAGGCAGCCATGGCATACTGAGTATTGCCATTTGAAGTTTGGGTATTCAGATTAAAGTGCTAATTACACAACGCACTGCATGCTTACACCAACCGTAACCTATGCTGTCAAAACCAATACGACCCCATGTTAGTTTGTGGTTTGGGGTTGGGAGTTTGGGGTTTTACTAATTCTTGAAAAACCCTTTTACTCAATTTTAACCCTTACCTATAAACGATTTTTAAATTTCTGTCCTTTAATGTCAACATTATTAAGATAATGCATTAGTGCGGCTATTTTTCTGACAATTATCTCTACCTGATTTGTTAATTCGGTATGCTTTTCTTTTTGTATTAATCCAAAATCGTAGCATCTGAACAATTGAGATCTGGTTTCTTCTGCTGAGCCCTTCCCAAAGCTAAGGTAGTTAATAAATTCGTTCTTACTTCCTCTGCCAAATCCTTCGGCAATATTATCCATGATAGAACCAGAAGCATTTTTCATCTGCTGTTTCAATCCAAATTCATATCGAAAGGGTTCAGTTGCCAGTAATTCATTAATCTCCTTTGCATACTTCCTTGCCAATTGCCATATTTCCAGTTCTTCTAAATTGGTAATCGAAGCCATGCATCCCAAAGATTCACACAAACCTATGAAACCCACTGCCTACTTGAAAGCGTACTAATACTTAAAAATTCCGAACTAACCCCAAACTCCCAACCCCAAACCCCAAACTTATTTAAACAATCTCCAAAAGTCAAGCCCCAACGCATACGCCATTAATCCCAGCAGCAGGATCATGCCGGCCATTTGGGCGTATTCCATGAACTTGTCGCCGGGTTTGCGGCCGGTTACCATTTCATAGAGCGTAAACAGGGCGTGTCCGCCATCCAGTGCTGGAATGGGTAAAATGTTCATGAAAGCCAATATGATGGAGAAGATGCCCGTAAGGGTCCAGAAACGCTCCCAGTCCCACACACCCGGGAAGGTGTTGCCAATACTAATTACACTTCCCAACGAATCACTGGCAGCCACTTTACCGGTAAACAATTGCTTCAATCCCGTTATATATCGGTTCAGTGTTTCCCAACAGCGGGTAAAGCCGATGGGGATTGACTCAATCAATGAATAGCTATTGCTAACCGTTCCAAATATTTCCAGCGGACTCACCGCAAAAAAACCAATAGACCCTTTGCTGTTTTCCAGCGCCTTAACCACAACCGTATCTGCTCCCCTCAGTACCGTAATGGCTACCACTGAATCATTGTACCCCTTTTTCATTCTGTCAAACTCATGGTAATAATTAACCGCTGTGCCATTGAATCCGATAATACGGTCACCTTTTTCCAATTTTCCCGAACGAAAGTCGGCCGTTTTGGAAACAGATTCCACTATTGCCGGATACTGGGGAAATACCAGTCCGCTGAGTTTCTTATTCTTAACCACCTGGCTGATAAATCCATCCGGTATAGGCAGGGTAATTAACTGGCTGTCTCTTCTAACCTGCAATTGTTTTACCTCTTTCAACACAATTTCAGATTCCAGTGTCCCAAAATTCTCCACAGCTTTTCCGTCAATCGCTACAATATTGTCCCCATCCTTAATACCAATGGTTCTGGCCAGCGAATCCGTATACACACCATATTTCAGGTTTTTCATGGGTAGGTATTCTTCTCCCCAAACCCAGGTAATACCGATAAAAATCACAATGGCCAGCAAAATATTCACTACCACACCGCCAATCATGATAATCAGGCGCTGCCAGGCCGGTTTGGCCCTGAATTCCCATGGCTGCGGAGGCTGTTTCATCTGCTCCTTATCCATACTCTCATCAATCATGCCCGAGATTTTCACAAACCCACCAAAGGGCACCCAGCCAATACCATATTCTGTATCGCCAATTTTTTTCTTCCAGAGACTAAACCATGGATTGAAGAAAAGATAAAACTTCTCTACCCGGCATTTGAACCAGCGGGCAGGCAGGAAATGACCCAATTCATGCAGCACCACCAATATGGAGAAAGAAAGGATGAATTGACCTGTTTTTACAGCTACACTTACCCAGTCGATTGCTAATAATGTCATATACAGTATTCCCGGAGGACTTTTTTAAATGATTGCTTGATGGTTACATGTGAATCAGGGAAGCCGCGAAGTTACGGGCCTCTCCATCGGTTTCAAAATACTCTTCAAGGGTGGGATTTTCAATGAATGCGATTTTTTGCATGGATTGTTCCACCACTTCTGTCATGTCCAGGAAACCGATACGGTTTTTCAGGAAGGCGTATACGGCTATCTCATTGGCTGCATTCAGTATACAGGGCATATTACCCCCCTGCTTCAATGCCTCCATGGCCAGTGCCAGGTTTCGGAATGTTTTGGTATCAGGCTCTTCGAAACTGAGTGTATTGGGCTTGCGGAAATCATACCTGGGAAAATCGTTGGCAATTCGCTGGGGAAATGCCAGCGCATACTGAATAGGTAGTTTCATATCCGGCAACCCCATTTGCGCTTTGATACTCCCGTCCTCAAATTCCACCATGCTATGAATAATACTCTGGGGATGCACCACCACCTGTATCTGCTCATGGGTAAGGTTAAACAGCCACTTAGCCTCTATCATCTCCAGTCCCTTATTCATCAGGGTGGCAGAATCAATGGTAATCTTGGCGCCCATGCTCCAGTTAGGATGCTGCAATGCATGGTCTTTTTTAACATTTACCAGGAAATTGGGTTTCTTCCCCAGAAATGGACCACCACTGGCCGTGAGAATAATTCTGCCAATCTTATTTCTCCCTTCACCTACCAGGCATTGAAATATGGCGGAGTGCTCACTGTCAACCGGAATAATGGGTATCCGTTTCTCCATGGCTTTGCGCATGATGATATCACCTGCAACCACTAAGGTTTCTTTATTGGCCAGGGCAATGGGCTTTCCCAAATCAATGGCACAAAGTGTGGGTTTCAAACCTGCATATCCTACAATAGCGGCCAGCATTATATCATAACAATCCAGGGAGGCCGTCTCTTCCAATGCTTTCTCCCCACAGAATACTTTTGTTTCTGTACCTGAAAGCGCTGCTTTTACAGCCGAATATTTTTTCTCGTCGCCAATTACCACCATATTCGGCTTAAACTGGAGGGCCTGCTTCACCAACAATGCATCATTGGTTTGGGCAGTCAGTATTTCGGCACTGAAAAGATCGGGGTTGGCGGCAATCACATCCAAAGCCTGTGTTCCGATGGAACCGGTTGACCCAAACAGGGCTATTCGTTTTTTACTCATTCACTGATTTACTTGCTGATGTTTACAAAATAACGGAATACGGGATAAGAAACCCGACATTTATTCAATATAGGCTTCCAATTCCCTGGCAATAGACCTGTCATTACTCAACCTGGGTACTTTATTTTGGCCACCCAATTTCCCAACAGATTTCATATAGTCGATGAAGGCGTTCTTCCGCATCTTCTTTATTTTGAGGCTTTCCAGAATATTCCCCCCTATCAGGTCGTCATAATACACATTTTTATCCCTCAGGTTTCTGTCTACTTTTTCAATAAACCGGGATAAATCTATGGGGGCATTTTCAAATTCGATGTACCACTCATGAAAACTCTTTCCTTTTCCCTGCTCAACCATTGGGGCTACTGTAAACTCGGTAACTTTTACCCCTTCTTCTTTGGCAGCTTTTAGTAAGGCATATTCCACTTCTTCTCCTATCACGTGTTCCCCAAAAGCGGATATAAAATGCTTGGTTCGGCCGGTAACTACCAGTCGGTAGGGTTCTACGCTTACAAATTTTACCATATCACCCAGGTTATATCCCCATAGTCCGGCATTACTGTTGATGATCATCGCATAATTCTCACCCACTTTCACATCTTTCAGGCTGAGACGTATGGGGTTTTCTGAAAACATTTCTCCTGCAGGAATGAATTCATAAAATATGCCACTATTGGTATTTAATAACAACCCTTCTGCTTTTTGTGAATCCTGGAAGGCAAAGAAGCCCTCACTGGCGGGAAACAATTCAATAGAATCGATTTGCCGGCCAATGCTTTCAAAAATTCTGGCTTTATAGGGTTCAAAATTGACACCACCCTGTACCATGAGACTGAAGTTGGGAAACAACTCTCCTACTTTCTTACCACTTTTTTCGATCAGACGGTCAAAATACATCTGCATCCATGGGGGAATGCCGCTGATCAGGGTCATATCCTTATTAAGGGTTTCTTCGATTATTTTGTCGAGTTTGGTCTCCCAGTCTTCAATACAATTGGTTTCAAAGCTGGGCAGTTGATTGGAACGAAGGTAACTGGGCACGTGGTGGTTAACAATGCCACTAAGCCTGCCGGTTGGTATACCTGCTATCCTTTCCAGGGCAGGTGAACCACTCAAAAAAATCATTTTCCCTTTTGCAAATGCCGTATTCCCCGTTTCAGCCATATAACAAAGCAGGGCATTTCTGGCTGTATTGATATGGTTGGGCAGGGAATCCCGGGTAATGGGGATATATTTTACCCCGCTGGTGGTACCGCTGGTTTTGGCAAAATAGGCTGGACGGCCTTTCCAAAGTACATTGTGCTTCCCCTCTTTGATCAGTTCAATATAAGGCTTCAACTGCTCATAATCCCTTACCGGAACCGATTGAATAAAGGATGTATGGTCATTCACCTCCTGTAAACGGTGGTCCTGGCCAAAAAGGGTCTGCTTGCCGGTTTTAAGAAGGGTTTTAAGTACCTGGTCCTGGTCCTCAAGGGCAGTAAGCATCCCTTTTCGGGTCTGTTTATATATATAGTTGGCAAAAGGACGCGCCAACAATGATTTTAGGTTCATGTTTCAGCAAATCGTTAGATAGGGCAAAAATAGAGAGAAGTTACTGTTTAATAACCCCTTAAATGTTGTTTTCCTCACAAATCCGATAAACGGCAAGCACCCGGAGTTGCAAGTACCTGACAATCCTTGTTTTGGGCGCAGGATAGCAGTTTCTTACTGAATTTTGAGGCAATGGAAGGTTTTCCACCAATGTTGACACAAATATTTCAAAAATGTTTGCATAATTTAAGTAGTAAGCCTTACCTTTGCCGTCCTAATTTTGGTAGCTATGTTAGCAGTTGTAAAAATCGCAGGTCAGCAGTTTAAAGTACAGGAAGGTCAAAGCCTGTATGTTCCTCACCTGCCAGGTAAAACCGGAGACAAAGTTGAGTTTAGTGACGTGTTGTTTACAGACAACAGCGGAGCTATTTCTGCAGGCAGTGCTGTAAAGGCTACTGTTAAAGCAGAAATTATCAGCGACCTAGTACAGGGTGATAAAGTAATCGCCTTTAAGATGAAAAGAAGGAAGGGCTTCCGCAAGAAGCATGGCCACAGGACCCACTATACGAGGATAAAAATCGATAGCATCGCTTAATAAGCAAAAACAGTTAAGGACAAAACGGGCATTCCCGTTTATCGTTTTTAATTACTAAAAGAAAAAACAATGGCACATAAAAAAGGTGAAGGTTCCGTAAAAAACGGACGTGACTCACAAAGCAAACGCTTAGGTGTAAAAATATACGGCGGTCAACCCGCAATAGCAGGAAATATCATCGTTCGCCAGAGAGGTACTGTGTACCATCCCGGTAAGAATGTTGGTGTTGGAACTGACTTTACTTTGTTCGCTTTAACAGATGGATTGGTGGAATATAAGAAAGGAAAAAACGACAAAACAACCATCTCTGTTTCTCCCATAGAAGTGACGGCTTAAAAAAAATTTTTTGTAGTTCCAAATAAGTTTTTACTTTTAATGTATTAACTAACCATTAAATCTAAAAAAACATGGCAACTGCAAAGAAAGCCGCAAAGAAAGCTGCTCCTAAAAAAGCCGCTAAAAAAGCCGCTCCAAAAAAGGCCGCAAAGAAAGCTGCTCCTAAGAAAGCTGCAAAAAAAGCTGCTCCTAAAAAAGCTGCTAAGAAAGCCGCTCCAAAGAAAGCTGCTCCTAAGAAGGCCGCTAAGAAAGCTGCAAAGAAGAAGTAATTTTCTTCGATACGCAGAAATAGATTTAAGTCCCGGAAATTTCCGGGACTTTTTTATTCCCTACCTTTGAAACCCAATACCAGCAAGACTATGGACAATGCAGCCATTTCCGATAATTTCTCCCTCCTGGGGAAACTGATGGACATACACGGTGACAATTCCTTTAAAGCAAAGTCCTACTCTTCGGCTGCTTTTACCATCGACAAACTTTCTGTTCCACTAGCCACATTACCTGCAGAAAAAATTTTCACCATCAGGGGAATTGGTGACGCCATCGGTAAAAAAATAATAGAACAAATAGAGACAGGACAACTGGCATTATTGAACGAATACATCCAAAAAACACCGGATGGCATCCTGGAAATGCTCAGCATCAAAGGTATCGGTCCGAAGAAAATTTCGACCATTTGGAAGGAATTGGAGGTAGAAACCCTTGGGGAACTCCTGTATGCCTGCAATGAAAACAGGCTCACTTTGTACAAAGGATTTGGCGAAAAATCGCAAAAAAATATCAAAGAAGCCATCGAGTTTTACATGGGTTCCCTGGGACGTTATTTGTTCCAGCAAATGGAATCTTTTGCAGCATTGCTTGACCAAAAACTAAAAACCTATTTTACAGATGACAGGTTCGAATTAACGGGTGAATTTGCCAGGCAAATGGAAATAATCAACCAATTGGAATGGGTGACCACTGCTCCCGTTGAAAAACTTATTGCCTTTTTTGAAGCCAATGGATTCAGTATTACCGAACAGGGTACCGATACCATTTTTTTCAAAGGAACTGAAAATGTTACACTGGGATTTCATTTAGCCAATACCACCCATTTTTATAGCCGTTTGTTTCAGCAAAATGCCAGTGAAGCATTTTTGAATGCCTGGAAAGAACAAACAGGATGGCAATCAGCTACGCATTACGCATCAGAAGATGCCATTTTTACAACAGCAGGCATTCCTTTTATTCCCGTTTACCTGCGTGAAATGCCCCCAATAATAGCTGCCGCCAAGAAAGGTCCGCTGCCAACACTTGTGCAGCAGAAAGACATTCGGGGGATTATACACAGCCATAGTAACTGGAGCGACGGAGCCAATTCCCTGGAGGAAATGGTGGTAGCGGCCCAAAATAAGGGTTTGGAGTACCTGGTCATCAGTGATCACTCACAATCCGCCTTTTATGCCAATGGCCTAAAAGAGGAAAGAATACGGGCGCAGCACCAATTGGTAGACGAACTAAATGAACGTTATAAACCCTTTACCATTTTTAAAAGCATTGAAAGTGACATTTTGAATGACGGCAGCCTGGATTACCCTCCCGAAGTCCTGGCCTCCTTTGACCTCGTAATCGCCTCTGTACATGCTAACCTGAAGATGAATGAGGAAAAAGCCATGATGCGCTTACTCAAAGCCATTGAAAATCCTTTTACTTCCATACTGGGACATATGACCGGCCGATTGTTGTTAAGCCGCAATGGTTATCCCGTTGACCATGCAAAAATAATAGATGCCTGTGCTGCCAATGATGTGGTTATTGAACTCAATGCCCATCCCAGAAGGCTCGACATTGACTGGCGCTGGATCAGCCATGCGATAGACAAAGGGGTATTGATTTCCATCAACCCGGATGCGCATACTACTGAAGGTTTTGACGACTGCCGTTACGGAATATTGGTTGCCCAGAAAGCAGGACTAACCGCAGCCAACAACCTGAGTAGTTTTTCACTGTCTGAATTCATAGATTTTCTGGCTAACCAGCAATTGAAAAGAAGTGAGTAAGTAAGCGGGTTATCCTTTGTTAAGTGGCTTCGCAAGCGGTAACCTGATATAAAATGCTGTCCCTACCCCATCCGTGGAAGAAAACCAAATTTGACCGTTGGCCTGTTCCACAATCCCTTTACAGATGGCAAGACCCAGTCCGGTGCCAGAGGATTTAGTGGTGAAATTGGGTTTGAAAATATTCATTTGCCGGTTTTCGGGAATCCCTCCTGATTCATCCCTCAGGGTTATGAGCACTCCCTCTTTGTCCTGCAATTGGTTAATATGAATTTTCACAAGCGCCTCTTTGTCTTCTGAGGCTTCAATAGCATTCTGAAAAAGATTGGTAAATAATCGGCTCATCTGCACCCTGTCACCATAAATGGAATAATCCCCCGGCGTTTTTTCCCATATCACTTCTATCCGGGGATTGGCAGCATATAAGCGAACCACAGAGTTGAGTACTTCTGTAATGGCAAAGGTTTCCAGGCGGGCATTGCCAATATTGGCAAACTGGGAGAAGTCACCGGCAATCTTGGTTAACTGGTCAATTTGTTCAATAAGTGTTTCCGAAAGGTTCTCAATAAGGTCTTTTACATTGGGCGCCCCTTTCTGGATAGCTTTTTGCAGGTATTGTATACTCAGTTTCATGGGGGTCAGGGGATTTTTGATTTCATGGGCTACCTGTCTGGCCATTTCCCGCCAGGCCCCCTCCCTTTCACTTTGGGCAAGCGCTTTGGCACTCTGCTCCAGTTTCTTCACCATCTTATTGTATTCATTTACCAGCATACCAATTTCATCTTCCCGGTTCCAGACAATTGCTTCATTTACCTTGCTCAGGTTCATATCCTGCATTTTCTTGCCAATCAGGCTGAAAGAAGCTGTAATACGACTGGTTAAAAAGAAAGCTATAGCCCCTGCAATCAGGAATATAAAAGCGTTCAGGTTAATCAGCGTTGCAAGAAAACCGGATATTTCCTGGTTCAGTTCGCTCTGGGAATTGAGGTAGGGAATATTCAGGTAAGCGTAGGGATTTCCTTTTTCATCATTGAGGGGAACATAGATACTTAAAAATTCGAACGAACCAATTCTTTCAGACTGGATAAACCGAATACTATGTTCCTGCTGCAATTGATAGAAAGCCGTAGGCTCCATTTTGGTGCTCAACAACTGTTTGTTATAAATATAGGGTTGAGTGGAGATAACCAGGTTACCGGCAAGGTTGAAATAATTGATATCCACATTGTGCTGGTCTGATATCTCAGCAATCGTCTTCTCCAGCTCCTGGTGCACACCAATATTGTCAGGTAAGTCATCAAAAGCCCTTATTGCATTCATACGGGAATTGATTTCAGTAGCCATCACCTGAATGGATTTGGATAATCTTTCTTCATTATTTCGGTGGAACCTCAGAATGAAAAAGGAAATGGTAGCAATGCCTATTACCACAAAAGAAAATACGCTCAGGAATATGATGGTAGATTGTATTTGTGAACGAATGGTTAGCCGAAGCAATCCTTTCAATGCCGACCATTTAAACCTTGCCCTGATGAGAAAACTACCCAGGTGAAAAACCAGCATGATGAATAGAAAAGCACAGAACAGGTAGGCAAAAAGGGTAAGTGACTCAATCAACCAGTTATTTCTCTTCACCACCAGTACCTGTTTGTCACTTCCGCTATTATACCAAAGTTCACTATAGCCGTCAACCCTGCGCAGCGAAAACTCAAATGCGGGTATTTTATTACGGTCCAGCAGGGAAGGAAAGTCATAGGTATTGAAATGGTTAATCAGTTTCCCTTTATTGTATACAGCATAGGCATAATTGGTGTTCAGGTCTGAGGCGATATCCTGCGACTGGTTGAACAGTTCCGGATACAAAGCCTCACTCTTGTACCTTTTGGATTTCATGATGACAAATAAATATCCCTGAACAATTTCGTTTTTACGAATCACTTTTTCATACACGTAACTGAAGCCATCTGTAGTATTGTTATAACTGTACAGGTCCTGGATGATGGTTGGCGTTGCCTGGTTAAGGATAATGGTTTTTATGGTGGCAAAACGGGTGGAATCCTCATTAAAAAGCGGATGAAATAGGCTGTCATAGGTATAAATCCGGGTATCATACTTATTCAGGTAACCGGAGAAATTCTGGTTAATCAGGCTATCTTTTATATACTTGTTAGCATATTCTCTTTCTGAAAGGCGTTGAAAGTTTCGGGATAGGAATGCGTCATCGAAATTGGTAGCGGCTATATTCAGTAAATTTTCTCCGGAGGGATCGGTTTGGGTGATTAACTTTTCAGCTATCCTTTTTCTTTGTTCAAACTCTACTTTACTATTTTGGAATATCACCAGTGCCGCAATGGAAAGCGCAAAAATCATTACCCAGAAAATAAAAAACGAAGATCGTAACAGTGGCTGGTCGATGTCTTTTTTACGAAAATTCAATAAAAGGATATACCCCAACAACCATACCAGTACAACTAAATGTACCCGGGTGGAGGTTCCAGATGTAAACAGTAAAACATAGGCAAAACCAAATAACACGATACATAATGCCTGGTAATAGACCGGGAAATCAGCCCTGGTAGCGGGAGAAAGCAATACCTGGGAAAAAAGAAAGAAACTGAGAACTAACAGGCACAAAATAATAAAACTCAGTACGCTGTATATTGACAGGCTGGAAAGATTGGTGACATCAAAAGAGATTTTGGAATCCTTAACCAGACTGTTGATGATTCCGGCCAACAGGAAACTGAATAAAGTTAAAATAACCAGGTTCCCGCAGACATATACTCTAGGGGGAATCCCCAGTTTTAACCAGGGTTGCCCTTCATTATGCGATTTATAAAAACCCACCAACCAGAAAAGCAATAAAGCGTTCACCAATAAATCCCCAAGAGAGGGATGCAGGAAGTTAGATGCATATACGGAGGGGTCATAGAGGGGAAGTTTACTGTAGTCGAATGGAAATGAAAAACGATAGGCCAGTAACCGAAAAAAAATAATCACCCCCAAAAGAAATATGAATCCCACGGAAAACCGGATGCGATGGGCCAGTTCAAGTGCGACAGAATGAATAAAGATGAACAATAGTATTATTGCCAGTACCCTTAACAAAAGTGTGGTACCATCATAGGAAATAAATGATTTACCCTCTTTTAATTTAATCCGGTATAGTACCTTACCCGCTTTGTCTGTTATACCAAGTGACCCCGGTGCATTGCTTAGGTCATATTGTCTGTTTAAGCCATTAAAACCAGCGAAATTCGAATGCAGATAAGCATTCTCGATAAAATAGTCCCACCTTACCGGTACAAGCCCTATAACAGAATATTCACTTCCCCTGATGGGAATGGTTTTTTGAAAAAGGATGAATGCTCCATTCTGGTTTTCAATGAAATAATTACCGTCTTTGGAAGGTAGTACCTCATTTTCTGCATACATCCGGTTGGTGTTCCAGAAAACCAATTGACTTCCTTTACGATTGGGTGGTCTGTGGTAAATAAACAGCCCCATTGCATCCTTTTCGGGAATCAGGGGCCTGGTATTCTTTTGTATTAAATTAAACAGAAGCCCTGTATCAGCTACCATCCTGCTAAAGCCAGCCTCTTCATTTTGCAATCGGAGCGTGAGGTTATCCCGTACTTTTTCAGGAGAGGAGGAATAGCTCCAGTAATTGATAAAAATGAAGGATATGGTATACAGCCATGCGGCTGTAATGATCAGGTAACCATGCTTGTAGGCAGCTTTTCGCAATGTGTTGATCAAGTGGCTACTTTTTGTTTTTTAACTTCGTTCCAGATAGCATCCATTTCTCCAAGGGTCATATCCTGTAATTGCTTCCCCTTTGCATTGGCCATCTTTTCCATTTCTTCAAACCGGCGGATAAACTTCTTATTGGTCTTTTCCAGCACGCCCTCTGCATCCAACTGCAAAAACCGTGCATAATTTACCATACTGAACAATACATCCCCAAATTCTTCCTCCACCAGCTCCTGTTTACCCGTTTGAATGGCTTCCTTCAGTTCACCTATCTCCTCTTCCACTTTTTTCCATACATCCTCCTTATTATCCCATTCAAATCCTACCTGTTTGGCTTTTTCCTGTATACGGGTAGCTTTTACTATGGCAGGTAATGATGGAGGCACACCGCTTAACACAGATTTTTTTCCCTCTTTCATCTTTAGTTTTTCCCAGTTCCTTTTCACTTCATCTTCATCAGCCACTTTCACATCGCCATAAATATGCGGATGCCGAAAAATCAATTTCTCGCAAATACCGTCAATCACTTCTTTTAGGGCAAACTGTTTCTCTTCTTTGCCAATACGGGCGTAAAAGAGAACGTGTAACAGGATATCGCCCAATTCTTCCTTTATTCCCTTCCAGTTCTCCTCAGTAACGGCATCTGCCAACTCATAGGTTTCCTCCAGGGTGAGCGGCCGGAGTGTATGGATGGTCTGTTTTTTATCCCAGGGACATTGTTCCCTTAATTCATCCATAATAGTAACCAACCGTAAAAAACTCTCTGCAACAGCTTCCATGCTTTATTGGTTTAAATGGCCATGGCCGAAAAAACAAAAAATATGATAAACAAGAAACCCATAATCACCATTCCCATAAACAGCGCCAGCAAGTACTTGAGCATTGTTTTGCCCCTACGCTGTTCATAAAAATTGCGCATGGACTTGTACCAGAAATAAAAGCCGGATACAACCAACAGGAAGGTTGCCCATTCTTCTGCCACATGTAAAAACTGAACAGTTCCCAGTAAGGTCAATAATCCCCAGCCTGCCAGAATAATGATAAAAGTTCCACAGTAAAGGTGAATGGTAAATATGACATGGTTAACGTAAAATATATTTTTCTTTCGGAAATACAATAACTGAAGCAATAAAGCAAAAAGGGGCAGTGAAACAAAAAGCATTTGGGGAAACAGGTGTTTGAACTTTTCCAAAATGGCACCCCATACAGCTTTGGTATCATCATGGTACTTTTGTTTCAGTCGGATACTTTGTCGGGCAAACCTGCGTTTTACAAAATTATCCCTTTCTGCAGTGGGCAAACTTTGTTGTATGGAATCATAAATGGCCAGTGACTTATATAGTGTATCCCTTCCGGTGGTATTCAGGAAAAGATTGGGTTGTTTATGGATAGATTTGAGCTTGTTTTTGGCGGTGGTATCCCTTTTAAGCAAGGCAATGTCACTCTCTATCGTGGCCTTTTTATTCAGCATCTTTGCGGAATCCTGGCCAGACAGGGAATCCTGCATAGACTCAGCGAGTTCTTTTCGGTTATTTTCCAGTTCTTGTAAGAGACTGGCTGCTGTGGGATTTCCCTCATCTAACTGTACGACTTCTGCCTGGTTCTTAAAAGTGAAAAAAATCAGGAAAAAAAAGGCAGAAGTAAACACATACATGCGGATGGGATGCAGGTAATCTGCACGCCTGCCCCGCAGGTATTCATGCGACAGGAATCCGGGCCGGAACAATAAGTAGCGAATGGTACTGAAGAACTTGCCGTCAAAATGGGTGATATCATAGACGAAATGCGTGACCAGTTGCCAGAAATTTTCTTTGGGCTCAATATTTTCCTGTCCGCAAATATGACAAAACCTGCCCGCTACAACAGCTCCGCAGTTTAGACAATCCTTTTCTTTTCTTTCGGGTAAATGTGACACTTGTTAACGTTTGACTAAAAATACACAACAAAACGGTTGCAGCAAGTACAATACAAGCAGGGTTTTTGGGTTGTTGAAAATGGGTACTGTACATTTGGGCACTAAACCCGGAAAGAATGAGATGGATTTTACTGATAGCCTGTTCCTGTATCCTGTCAAATGTAATGGGCCAGTACTATTTCAATGATATTATTGCCACCCAAACCGGCAACCAGCAATACCAGTTACTCCGGAAAAACAATATTCATAAAATTGCAGCCACCAGCTACGAAGGGGATAACAGCATTACCGAAGGCTTTTACCTGGAACAAAACCTTAGCCTGGATGGCCGGAAAATGACCCTCCAGTCAACCCTTTCCGGTGGCCAACCAACCCTTACCGACCGTTTTTATGATAAAGGGAGGTTACAAAAGACGCTTACCCATGATGGCAGGATTGAAAATCGTACTGATTTCATGTATGCTGACAAAGGCTTGCTCCAAAAAATTGTCCTGACTACGCGAGACACTGTTCAAAAAACCGGGCTTACCGAATGGCACGAATGGACCTATAATGAATCTGCTCAACCCCTATCCATGTTGCGCATAAAAAACACCACAGATACCACTGTCATTGATTGTAAGGTGGATGAGAAAGGACTGGTAATAGAAGAGCACTGGCAAAAAAATAACCGGACCGTTGAAACCTGGTATTATTATTATAATGAAAAGAAACAACTAACAGATATCGTGAGGTATAATGCCCGATTGAAAAAACTGGTGCCTGATTTTATCTATGAATACGATGCAAACGGCAGAATCAGCCAGATGACACAAATATCATTCGGCAGTGGTGGGTACCTAACCTGGCAATATACCTATACAGACAAAGGCCTGAAGAAAAACGAAATAGGATTTGATAAAAACAAGCAACTGGCGGGACGTATTGAATATACCTATGAGTAGGTAATGGACTTAATCATCTCCGGGAACTTCCTTATCTATAGAAAGGTATTCGATAAAATCCTGTTTGGTCCATGTTTTTTTCTCATCAATCCACATGCAAACATGGTCTTTTACCCTGGTCAGAAACTGCCAGGCTTCCAGGGTCAGTTGCGGATTTTTGGGTGTTTTTTTGGCGCTAATTTCTTTGCCCAATTTGGCAATTATTTTACCGTTTTTTTTCCTGAAAGTATCAT
>CAVVSL010000021.1:0-217613 GCA_963750825.1 uncultured Bacteroidota bacterium
TGATTCGTTGGAATTCATTTGCGGCTTCTATATCAAAATCAATTATTGGAATAGTGCAGTAATTATTAATTTGTCTTTTAAGTTGTTTGTAAATTTCAACTTGCGCTTCAAGATTGCGTGCTTTGGAAATGTGGCTTAACCACCCTCTTGTCTGTTCTTCGTAGCTGATGATGGTTGCTGAGACTTGATTAGGATTGACTTTTGCTAATCGAGTAAGAAGACGCTGAGCAGTAGTCCCACCACGATCTAATACGCTGAGATGGTCTGTATCGAGTATGTACATCTATTTTTTGCGGGACTTTGTTGATGTCTTACGCAATGACTCACGGTATTTTTTGCCTAGTTGCATGGCTTTGTCATAGTCTGGGCTGTCGGCAAATATTGCCCCGTGATTTGCTCCCACCAAGGTTTTACTGTGACAGTTGGACTTTCCACTTTGTTCTTAATCAGGGATATTTCAGCTTCTAGGATTGCGACTCTTTCTTCTAGGGTTATTGACATTAGGATTAGAACTTAATCATGTTGTAGAAATGATTATAACAATTGAGTCACTTTGTTAACACAGCCCGCCCCCTCAACACCCAAAATCGCGATCGCTACTTCACAAAAATCAAACAGCGATCGCACTTAATGCTTTTACTCTAGCGATCGCCTTACTTTCATCGGGAATGCCTTTGGATCTTCCACTTTTATGCCACCTGCAATATTGATGAACACATCCTTCATGCCAAACTGGAAACCGCCGCGTTTTTCTAAAACCGCGAGTAATAATTGTAGTCTTCGGAGGTCAAATCCGCTCACGGTTCTTTGCGGGGTACCGTACACACTTTGTGTAACCAATGCCTGCACTTCTATCAATAATGGCCGCATGCCTTCCAGCGTAGCCGCAATTGCGCTGCCACTCAATTGATCCTCTCTCTGTGCAATTAATATTTCGGAAGGGTTAGAAACGATGCGCATTCCTTCACCGGTCATTTCATAAATACCCAGTTCGGAGGTACTGCCGAATCGGTTTTTGAGGGTGCGTAAAATCCGATAGGCATAGTGGCGGTCACCTTCAAACTGTAAAACCGTATCTACCATATGTTCCAGAATTTTGGGCCCGGCAATGGCTCCGTCTTTGGTGATGTGCCCTATCAGAAAAACCGGGGTATGTGTTTCCTTGGCAAATCGCTGGAATTCGGCAGCACATTCCCTTATTTGTGAAACGCTTCCTGCAGAGGAATCGATCAGGTTGGATTGCAGCGTTTGTATCGAGTCAACGATAACAAGTTGTGGTTTCAGTTTCCTGATTTCCTGAAATATAGTCTGGGTGCTGGTTTCCGTTAACAGGTAAAAATTATCGTTGACAATCTTTAAGCGATCAGCCCGCATTTTTATTTGTTGTTCACTTTCTTCTCCGCTGATATAAAGCACCCGCAACTGGTTTATCATTAATCCGTTTTGCAGGAATAAAGTACTTTTCCCAATGCCGGGTTCACCAGCAACCAACACAATACTGCCAGGAACAATTCCACCCCCCAGTACCCTGTTCAATTCCGAATCGGTGGTGAGGATTCTTTTTTCTTCGTTGCTGATGACTTCATTGATGGCAATAGATTTTGACTTTCTTTTCTCCGTGCCATAATTATCCCAGCTAGTTTCTTTTGCATTTCCTTTATCCAGAATTTCCTGGGTAAAAGTGTTCCATTCAGAACAGGAAGGACATTTACCAATCCATTTTGCATTTTCATAACCACAGTTACTACAGAAAAAAGCTGTCTTGATTTTACTCATTGGATAAAGGTAATCGGGAAATGGAAAAAGAAACGGAATGATCCCTGGCAAGCGGAGGGAAAGTCTGAAAAATGTTTGAATACCTCAACCGGAAAAATCTTTACGAATCTGCTTAAAGAAGGGATGAACCTAACGTAAAAGGGCCAACATTTCTGTTGACCCTGTTTACTTACTAACCCATTAAATTCTACCTCTAAATTACAATAATGAGGCATAATCCAAAATTATTTTTTAGTCCTGTGGATAAATTTCGACCCCCCGGGCAAATTTGAAAAATAACCCGAAAAGGGCTTAAAATGGCTAAAATCAATCAGATACGACCCTTAAATGATTCAAAAAGGAGTAGATTATTAATTTGTTAATACCCTGAATTAATAAAATCGGATTAGAAACAGGTTAGAATAGTAAAATAAAATAAAATATAAAATTAAGTCTATATGTTTAGCTTTTTTGAGCAAAATAGAAGGCCGCTCTTTACAACTTTCTTAGGAACACAAAAAGGAGTTGGTCGTAGTCTAAAACCAATAATTTAGTTAGGAATCCCCATTTTTATACTTTATATAAATTTAGATGTATTAATATTTTACTCTTCCGAATAACAGATTATTTGTCCCTTTTTGCCGCAAATTCTTCGGATTAGAATGTTATTAGAAATCCTTATTTGTTAATTCTATTAACAAATCCAGTAGCCAAAAAAGCTATATTGACGGTCGTTATCAATGATAAACGGTATCTATTAACTAAAACTAATAACATGAGAAAAAAACTATCATGCATGTTAACTGCCATGTCTTTACTATTCGCAGTGCATGTATCAGCGCAACAACCTGTTATTGAGGGAAAGGTGGTTGCCAGTTCAGGTCAGGTCCTTGCCGGCGCAACGGTAAGTGCGGGCAGAGTAAGTACCCTAACCAACGACCGGGGTGCTTTCAGCATCAGGGTGGCCAAAGGAGCTACCCTTACTGTATCCTATGTAGGCTATGAAGACATGAAAATGCCCGCAGCTGATGGAATGACTGTCAGCCTCCAGCCTGCAACGGGCATTTTGGAAGATGTGGTAGTAACCGGAGTGGCCGGAGCTACTTCACGTAAAAAACTAACCGTTTCCGTAACCAAAATCGGTGAAGAAAGGCTGAACATCGTTCCGGCTACTTCTGCTGCCGGCGCCCTGGTGGGTAAAGTTGCGGGTGTAAGGGTTAGCCCGGTATCCGGATCACCAGGAGGGGGTATTGACATCCAGTTAAGGGGAGACAACAATATAGGTATCGGCTCCTCTCCCCTTATATTGGTGGATGGTGTTATCCTAGATGGTTCACTAACCGACATTAACGTGGATGACGTAGAATCCATGGAAGTTGTAAGGGGTGCTGCCGCATCAGCCTTATATGGTTCAAGGGCTGCCAATGGCGTTATCGCCATCACCTCCAAAAGAGGTAACAAACTGGCCATGGGAACTTCTTCCGTAACGGTAAGAAATGAAATTGGTTTCCAACAAATAGGGAATTATATAGACATCGCTGAATCACATCCATTTGCACTGGCTACCGATTGGGAAAGTTTCAAAGGTAAATACACCAAATATGCCGGAGTTACTTATCCTGCTGATTACAAAGGTGGCTATGATTACCGGATTGTGGGTTCCCGTAAAGTGGATACAGACCATTATATGGATAATGAGTTTGGCATCACCCGCGACCAGCAAAAAGAGTTTTTCAAAACCGGCCAGAACTATACCAACTTCTTTGCCATTTCCAGCCGGTATGCCAAAACCAACCTCTACGCATCCTTTGAAAATAACAACCAATCTGGTATCGTTCAGAATACCAATGGTTATAACCGTCAGAATTACCGCTTAAACATAGACCACCAGGTAGCACCCTGGTTCAAATTATCTGCTACCAACCTGTTTGTGAATACCAAAACACAATATCCGGGTGATGGCGGCGGTATCTTCTTTAATATAGTACTGGCTGAACCGGATAATGATTTATACATGACCAATCCGGTTGACGGACAACCCTATTATCTCCGTCACAATCACTGGAGCAATGAAAGGAATCCTTTGTACAGTACCTGGAAAAATAAAAGAAACGATGTTACCAGGAGGTGGATCGGTAACTACCAGGCCAATTTGAAATTCACCAAGTGGGCTAACCTCGACCTCTTGCAATCTATTGAAGTCTCCAACTACCACTATACCAGTTATGACCCTTATGATACCTGGACAGTGGGTGGTGGTGGCGGTAACCCATATGGTATTACTTATACTAAAGGCGGATTGTATAAATATTTTGATGAGAATATAAGCCAGAACACACAGGCCACGCTTAATATGGCCCATAAGGTTGGTGACCTGAGCATCAGGAGTAAGTTATCCTTCCTGTATGAAAACAAACACTACGAATATTTTGACGTGTCTTCCTCTCAATTTGCCATTCGCAACCTGCCTACCATGGAGAACTTCACCACCATTCGTGATGCAGGTTCACAGGAGCAGGATATCAGGGCTACCAACTATTTCGGTATCCTTTCACTTGATTACAAAGACAGGTACCTGTTTGATGGAATGTACCGTTATGATGGATCTTCTCTTTTTGGGGAAGAAGCCCGTTATGCCAGCTACTACCGTTTATCAGGTGCTTACCGGATTACACAGGACTTCAAAATTCCGGGTGTTCAGGAAGCCAAAATCAGGGTCGCACACGGAACAGCAGGTTTGCGTCCGGGATTTAACTGGCAGTATGAAACCTATAATATTTCCAATGGTGTTACTTCTCCGGGACAAAAAGGTAATAAGCGGTTAAAGCCATCCCAGACGAGTGAAACGGAATTGGGTATTGATGTTCAGTTCCTGAAGCGATTCAACTTACAGGTTAACTACGCCAAATCCAAAACAACCAACCAGTTCCTCAATGTACCCCTGATTCCTTTTGTAAATGATGGGTATACTTCCCAGTACCAAAACGCAGGAACGGTTGAGTCAAACACACTCGAGGTTACCCTCGGTGCCAACTGGGTGAACAATAAAAAATTTACCTGGAGTACCAATCTGGTATTCGCACGTGTAAAACAAACCATTACCGAATTACCGATTCCTCCTTACCAGTCAGGTCCGGATGGATTGTTCTATATCAAGCAGGGTGAGGTATATGGTGCTATTTATGGTTATTCATGGGTGAGGGGATTGGACCAGATGGCCAAGCAACTTCCAGCCGGTAAAACCATTGCTGATTACGAAATGAATGGCGACGGTTATGTGGTTCCCAAAGGCTCTCAGGGCACTTTGAATGAAAAACCACAGAAACTGAAAGATGCCAATGGTGCTGATGCTTTTGTACCAATTGGTAACGGATTGCCGAACTTCAACATGGGTATCACCAATACCTTTACTTACAAAAATTTCAGTTTCTATTTTCTCATAGATATCAAAAGTGGTGGAGACGTGTATAACCGAAAGTCACAGTGGCTTACCCGTGATTCCCGTAATGGTATCATGGATATGAAAGGCGTTCCTGCTGGTTCCAAAAAAACCTATGACTATTACCAGGCTTTCTATGATGTGAACACCAATAACAGTTATTGGGTCGAAGATGCTTCTTTTGTGAAAGTGAGAGAAGTAGCCCTTGGCTATAACATGAAAGGGGCCAACATACCCACTTTTATGAAAAAAGTGGTAAAAGGTATTTCAGCCAGGGTTATCGGTCGTAACCTGTTAACCTTTACCAAATATTCAGGATATGATCCTGAAGTGGGAAGCATCAGAAGTCCTTTTGACGGTACCGGGACCTATCCTAATTACCGTAACCTTGCTTTCTCCCTTTCATTTGAATTTTAAACCAGAGAAAACCTTATAACATGAAAAATAAATATATATCTCTCCTGGTTATTGGAATCCTGGTCATTACCGGTTGTAAGAAACAGCTTTCCGTTTCCAACAATAACCAGCCTGATTTTGAAAAGGTCTATGCCAGTGGCGATGACCTGACCAATCTGGCCAGTGGCCTTTTCAATACCTATTACAACGGAACACATAGTTACAGTGGTATGCAAATGCTGATGGCCACTTCCGCAGACAATGTCACCTGTTCCTGGGGTAACCAGGCGATGCGCGATATGTCGTGGGAGCCCAGAAAAGCATGGAACAATGCCCCTAACTACAGTTACCAGAATACTACCAAATATACATTTGATAAGATGTATGCTGCCATCAATACTGCTTCGAATATCATCAAAGCCATTGATGGGGGCGTAAAAATTGGGGTAAACGGTGCAGACAATGATAAAGTGAAAGCAGTTTGTCGTTTAAATATGGGTATCGCTTACAGCGTCCTCGCCCTTTCCTTTGACCGTGCGTTTGTAGTGGATGAAAAAACTTCCATTCCCGGTGCCGGTTTAAAAGATGCCAAGCCCTATAAAGACATTGCAACTGCCGCGTTGGGTTACCTGCAACAGGCGGCAACACTTTCGGGCGGTTCTTTTACCGTTCCCAGTGATTGGTTTGGAACGGCAGCTGACATGTCAAGTGCACAGTTGAAAGCCATTGTTAATTCAATGATAGCAAGATTGCTGTCAAATATGCCCCGTAATTCAGCAGAGCTGGCTCAGGTTGACTGGGCTGCGGTAAAGACATATGCCGATGCGGGTATCACCAGCAGTTTTATGGTAGTGAATGATGGATACAACAAATGGTACGCAGAAGCGGGAGATTACCTGACTTTTCCGGGTTGGGGACTGACAGATATGTACGTTGTTAACCAATTAGATCCAACTTTACCGGCACACTGGGATGACAGTCCCACTTTTCCTGCCCCTCCTAAATCCAGTAATGCCAATGCAGATAAGCGGATCAATACAGATTTTGAGTATGTGCCATCGGTTTGGTTACAGGCAACCAGGGGTTATTATCACTGGTCTAATTACCGCCACAGCCGTTATGATGGGGTCTATGCTTTAGGGCAGGGACCACTTCCTGAAATGCTCAAGGCCGAAAATGATTTGTACCGTGCTGAAGCGAGAGCTTATACCGGAGACCTGGCAGGAGCAGCGGCGATTATTAATGCCGGAACCAGGGTTACCAGAGGCGGCTTGCCACCCGTTGCCGCAGACCTGAATGCCATCAAAGCGGCTATCCATGCAGAAAGACATATAGAATTGTATGTATCCGGTATGGGTTTGCAGTTTTATGAAATGCGGAAACGAAACCTGCTGCAGAAGGGAACGCCATTACACCTGCCCTTGCCTGCCAAAACCTTAGAAACACTAGCAGAAAGCCTGCCATTCTACACGTTTGGAGATGTAGCTAATGCTGACGGAATAAACACTTCCAACGCTGGTTGGAGGTAAAGGAAGTATAGTTTTCTATATTTTAGTTTTTAGTAACGGGGACCGATTTCTATCGGTCCCCTTTTTTGGGTCCCTTTGAAAATGAAAAAATTCGCATAACGTGAACCATTTTTTTACAAAATTTTACTGCCCTGATTTTTCAAAATGGACTACTAAAAAAATTTAGTAGTCCATTTATTAACAATTAATTATGAATATATAAATATATTATATATTTTTTATTTATATTAATTTTTCAAAAAAATTTTAATATAATTTTTTTCCTATTTGTAATGCAGCTATATTGCCTGATAAGTGGTCTGTATACATGATAAACGGTTTATACTAAAAACTAATCAACATGAGAAAAAAAATGCTGCTAAGCATTTGTGCTTTTGTGATGGCCATCCTGGCCGGACAGGCACAGAATGCAACCGTAACCGGTAAAGTGTCTGATGACAAAGGAAAGCCCATTGAAGGTGCCTCTGTTGTTGACAAAAAAACCCAAAAAGGCACTGTAACGGATGCAACCGGTATTTTTCGCATCCAGGCTAAATCCGGAAGTACCCTGGTAGTTTCTACCATTGGTTTTTCCAGGCAGGAAATAACTGTTGGAAGTGCCGAAACCTACAATGTAAAGCTCACAGCTTTAAGTGAAGATTTGAGTGAGGTGGTGGTTACTGCCCTCGGTATCCGCAAAGAAAAGAAAGCCCTCGGATACGCTGTATCTACGGTAAGTAAAAAAGACCTGGAGTTAAGACCTGAAGGTGATTTAGGAAGGGTATTGAGCGGAAAAGCTCCTGGTGTAAATATCCTCAATACGAGTGGTCTGAGCGGATCGGGTACCAATATCACCATTCGTGGTGTGAGTACCATCACCGGAAGCTCACAGCCATTGTTTGTAGTGGATGGGGTTCCTTTTAACTCCAACACCAATACCACAGCCAGTTTTGTATATGGTAACCAGACACCCAGTCGTTTCCTGGATCTTGACCCCAATAATATTGAGAATGTAAGTGTACTAAAAGGCCTTAGTGCTACTACCTTATATGGAGAACTGGGTAGGAACGGGGTAATCCTCGTAACCACGAAAAACGGTTCCACTTCACGTCCCAAAAGCAAACAGGAAATCAGTGTATCACAATCCTATTTCATTAACCAGGTGGCTAACCTGCCCGAATACAATACCAGTTATGGTGGTGGATTTGACCTGAGTTTGGGTCTCGCATTTTTCAGTAACTGGGGTGCAAAGTTCACCGATCCTCCCGCAATGGTTACTCACCCCTATAACAGAGCTGCCTTAACTGCTGCATTTCCTGAATATGTCGGTGCCACGTATCCTTATAAGTTTTATAACAGCGTCAAAAACTTTTTCCGTACAGGAAGTGTGAACAATACTTCTGTCAACATTTCCGGTTCTACACCCGGTTTGAACTATAACGCCAACTTCAGTTACCTGGACGACCAGGGTTTTACCATCGGTAACGGCGTATACAGAAATACTTTCGGTTTTGGAGGTACTGCTAAATTGTCGAACAAGTTTACGGCAAGTGGAACCATTAATTATGTTGCTTCTGATGTAAAATCACCCCCCACCAGTACCAGTTTCGGTAGCCGTGCTACCGCTACTTCCGTATTTGGTGATGTAATGTATACGCCTACCGCCGTTGACCTGATGGGCCTTCCCTGGGAAAATCCATTAGACCATTCCCATGTTTATTATCGTGGAGGTAATGATATCCAGAATCCAAGATGGACACTGTACAATGCCTTTACCGATAACAAAACCAACAGGGCTTATGGAAACTTTTCACTCCGTTATGAAGTGATAAAGGGACTTAACCTTTCTTACCGGATAGGCTTTGACAATTATACGGAAAACCAACTCTATGCCCAGAACAAAGGTGGTGCAGGTGTTTGGGCAACGGGCGTATTGCGTACCTCGGCCGGAACCAGTAATATCTGGGACCATACCATCCTGCTGAATTATGATCGCAATTTAACCAATGACCTGAACCTGGTAGTGGATGCCGGTGTTAACTCAAGAGAAAATACTTATTCCCAGATAGGAAACTTTAGTACCCAGCAATTAGTATACGGATTGTTAGACCATACCAACTTCATCACCCACGATATTGTTTCTGAAAATGGTTCGGACCTTGATTATAATACCAAAACCCTGACCTTGGGAGCGTTTACACAAGCTACCCTTGGATACAAACAGTATGCTTATTTAACAGTAGGTGGCCGTAACAGTTGGTCTTCAACGCTGGAAGCGGCTAACAGGAGTATATTTTATCCGAGCGTAAGTTTTTCCTACATCCCAACCTCAGCCATTCCGGGATTAGCATCTAATCCCAATATCAACTATATAAAATTAAGGGTGGGTTATTCTACCAGTGCGGGTTTCCCTGGTCCCTATTCTACCAGGTCTGTTTTGAATATTGCCACCAGGTCTTTCTTAGACAGGGGCGGAACAGCTGTAAATACCAATGCCATTGGCAACCAGTTGCCTAATCCAGGATTAAAACCTGAATTACAGAAAGAATTAGAAGCAGGTATAGAGGGTAAATTCCTTAAAAACAGACTATCCTTAGACCTTACTTTATACCAGCGTGTGGCCAATGACCAAATCCTTAATAGAGATCTGGACCCAGCCACCGGTTATACCAGCCAGCAAATCAATGCGGGTAAAGTAACCAACAAGGGAATTGAATTGGGATTGGGTTACACCATTATCCAAAACAGGACCTGGAAATGGCAATTGGATGCCTTGTATACCATTAACAAAAGCTTGGTATCAGACATCCCTTCTTACCTGAAACAAGTGGTTACTGCCGGCTACACTACTTTGGGTAACGTAGCTATTAACGGTTTGCCTTTAGGAGTAATTCAGGGATACGCTTACCAACGGGATGCCAAAACCGGACAACGCCTGGTTAGTGCAACAGGAGACTATGTAACGGCAACTTCCCCAAGCATCATCGGAGATGCCAATCCTAATTATAAGCTTACCGGTATCAGTTCACTAAGTTGGAAAGGCCTCAATTTCAGGATGCAGTGGGATTATGTAAACGGAGGCGATATGTATTCTGCCACTTCCAGTGTATTACTTGGAAGGGGTGTTACCAGGGATACAGAATTTGACCGTGCTGCCGGATATATCCTGCCTGGTGTAACCGCCAATGGATCACCCAATACCATTCAGACAAGTGCCACACAAGCTTACTTTAACAATACAGTTGCCGGTGGTGCTGCAGACGAAGCAGGTATTTATGATGCGACGGTAATTCGTTTAAGGGAGTTGTCTCTTTCTTATTCCTTACCCGAAAAATTAATTTCTAAAACACCTTTTGGTTCTATTTCATTTACCCTATCTGGTTCTAACCTGTGGTATAATGCTCCTAACTTCCCCAAATATGTACACTTTGATCCTGAAACCTCCGGATTTGGTGTAAGCAATGGTAAGGGATTAGAATTTTTCACCGGTCCATCTTCACGCAGGATGGGAGCAAGTATCAGGGTAACATTTTAATAATTATTAAATATTGAATTATGAACTATAAACAAATAATATTAGGTGCCATCCTCCTAACTACAATAGGGAGTTGCAATAAGCAACTGGATAGCTTACTAACGAATCCCAATCTGCCCACCACTTCTACGGCGGACGTTGACTTATACATTAACAGGGTTCAATTAAGTTTTACTGATTTCTATACTACTGCCTCAGATTATGGAGGGCAATTGGTACGCCAGCAGGAATGGTATGGCCCCTTGTATGCCAACGCCTATAGCCCCAATAGTTTTGATGGATTATGGAGCACTGCTTACAGTTCCATCATTAAAAATGCAGATGCCATGATTCCTTTGGCACAATCACAGAAAAAATACATCCAGTCTGGAATCGCTCGCACATTGAAAGCCTATGTGATGGGTACCCTTGTGGATGACTTTGGTGATGTGCCTTTTTCTGAAGCTGACCTGGGAGTGGCCAATACCAATCCAAAATCAGATGGCGGCGCTGCTGTGTATGCGGCAGTGCAATCGATGCTCGATAGTGCCATTATCGATTTTACCAGAACCGGTGCAGGACCTGGTCCCACCAATGATCTGTTTTATGCAGGCAATAAAGCCAACTGGACTAGGGCAGCCAAAACGCTGAAGTTAAAATTCCTGATGCAGGCAAGGTTAGTAGACAACTCTGTGGGTGCCAAAATTCAGGCACTGCTTACAGAAAATAACCTGATAAATACTGAAGCACAGGACTTTACATTTAAGTATTCAACCAATATCAGCTCCCCCGATAGCCGTCATCCGCATTATGCTTCTAACTATACAGCTGGTGGACTGGCGGGAGATTTTATTTCCAATTATTTTATGTGGGAGGTAGCCGCAGAAAAATCAGGTGGTGGTGTAAGTACACTTGATCCGAGAAGGAGGTTTTATTTTTACAGGCAAAGGATAAACTTTGCAGATGTAAATGCCCAGACTGCATCCTGTTCCGTTCAGGCATATCCTGCACACTATCCGGCCGGTACACCTTTTTGTTTGGTTGGCCAGGGATATTGGGGACGTGACCATGGTGACAACTCCGGTACACCTCCGGATGGTCCATTGCGCACTGCATGGGGTGTTTATCCTGCCGGTGGCGATTTTGATGCCAACCAGGGAACCAGTGTAACCTTAAGCCGGGGCGGTAAGGGTGCAGGAATTGACCCTATCTGGATATCTTCCTTTACCTATTTCCTCGAGGCAGAAGCCGCTTTAAAATTGGGCATCACTTCAGCAGGAACACCCAGGGCACTGCTGGAGTCTGCTATAAGGGCTTCTATGGCTAAAGTGCTTGCCTTTCCTGCAACTGTAGGGGTAACGGTTCCTACAACGTATGTTCCACCAACAACAGGTGCCGGTAGTGTTGACAATTATGTAAATACCGTATTAAATGCTTATGACAATTCGACAAATGATGATCAGCGTTTAAATATCATTATGAAAGAATACCATATTGCATCCTGGGGTAATGGTGTTGAACCCTACAACAATTATCGCCGTACCGGTAAACCTGATAATATGCAGCCTGCCGTTACAACACCTAATCCGGGTTTGTTCATGCGGTCTTTCTTTTATCCTGCCGTTTATGTTAACAGGAATTTAAATGCTTCACCACAGAAAAATCCGGGAGTAGCCGCTAACAAGGTTTTCTGGGATAATAATCCTGATAATTTCATAAAATAATTTAAAACTAAGATCATGAAGAAACTATCATTCATATTAGCGGTTATCGGGATTAGTTTAACCATCAATTCGTGTAAAAAAACGGATGGAGTTAACCCGCTGGCCGATATCAAAAACCTAAGTTTAGGTACCTATCTTACCTTAACAGAAAACACCAACCTGAACCTGAACTATGCGGCTATCGCTACTTCAACAGTAGGGATTAAGGTCTCGCAGTACCTCTCTCCCGGTTCCACATCGAATGGTACTGGTGATGTAGATAAAATAAAAGTTTTCGTTGTAAAAGGTTCTAACGCCGACCCAACTTCCTGGAAACTGGTAAAAACAGTAAGTTATGGTGGTCCCGGTACTGCACTTACCGCTACAGGTTCTGAAGTAGCCGCAGCCCTGGGTACTACCCCTGCTAATCTGTCACCGGGTGGTGTGTATACTTTTTATAACCAGATTGTTACCAAAGATGGTAAAACTTTCGACATTTCCAATGTCAACTCCAACCTGGAATCCAATGCCAATTACAATGCCTCTTTTCGCTGGCAGGCCTACGTGGTATGTCCGTTCGTGGCTCCTGTAGCTGGTACGTATAAAGTATTAAGGGATGACTGGGCTGACTGGAATGTGGGCGACCTGGTTCAGGTAAAAGATGCCGGTGCCAACCAGATTGACCTGAGTGCCGTATGGCCCAATGTGGCTTATGGCAATGTGGTCAATAAATTACTGGTAAATATTGACCCGGCTTCCGGAACTGCCAAAGTACCTAAAGTAAATTTTGGCAACTATGGGGGGGGGTATAATATGACCGCACAGGGTACCGGATCCGGTGATGTTGCCGGGTATGTTTTCTCCTGTACAGGTTACATTACCCTGCAAATGAACGTAAAAGCAGATGCAACGGGTGGTAATGGTTATAACAACGGAGCTACCACCTTGATTCTTCAGAAACAATAATAAACTTGTATATTATTGATAAGAAAGGCTATCGATTCGGTAGCCTTTCTTATTTACAAGTATATATCCCGGGTAAAGTCTATCCGGATTAAATCCACCTAATGGCTCACCATTAAGTAACTTTAAGTTGTTTTCTTGCAACAGCTTATGAAATCGGCAGTAAAATATTTTTGCGGATTGTTTGTATGGCTCGTATTACCTGGTAATACAAAGGCTAATCCTTTGCCTTTACACACCCCTTCTTTCGCAAGTAAAGCTTCTCCAAATATGATGAACAGGGTTGGGGTATATTTTAGCGGAAGCCCCTATTTTAAAGATGAATACAAGTATGCAAGCATCCGACTTGCCAGTGGCAGGGTGATGTCGAATATCAGGATGAAAATCGATTTGGTGGCCCATGAAACCCATTTTCTTACTGCCAATGGTATAGAAGCCGTGCTGGATGCAGGAATGGTAAAAGAAATTAATTTCGCAGACACTACTGGAGGAGAAATTCAAAAATATAAATTTTCAACAGGCTTCCCCGCGATAGACAGAAATACAGATATTAGTTTTTACCAGGTTCTTACTGAGGGAAGATGCACGTACCTGAAATTGTATACTAAAAAAGTAACCGAGGGTAAAAACGTATTTAACGGAGAAACCATTCGGGATTATGAAACCTATGAACAGTATTATATTCTGAATAAGTCTGGAATAAAAGCCGCCGGAAAAGACAAGGAGTTTTATCTTTCTGAACTTTCTGATAAACTGGAGGCGGTTTCCGCTTTTATACTGGCTAATAAAATCAATTGTAAAAAACCCGAACAGGTATGGCAATTGATCTCCTACTACAATTCTTTATAATTAGTAAGAGACTGGATAAAAAAAACCGGACTAGATGGCCGGTTTATCATTTTCAGAATTTGATTTCTTCCTCGTGTCCATTGAAAAATTTGAACTCTGTAAGGTGGTAATTCGTATTGGGTTTGGCCTTTAGTTTTATTTTGAATTTACCTTTCCATTTCCGGATGATAGAACTGAAGAGCCCTTTGGTTAGGTGCGAATGAAGGATGGGGTTCACTACCAGCGTAAGGTCTTTATGACCATGGGTGGCCATGTAATAAATTTTCTTTTCTATTTCATCTTCCAGTAAAAGGGTAGACGAAATTTTGCCGGTACCATTACAGGCAGGGCAGGCTTCTGAAGTATTGATATTAACCTCAGGCCGCATCCGCTGGCGCGTGATTTGGGATAAGCCAAATTTAGAAATGGGTAATACAGAATGTTTGGCCCTGTCCGATTTCATGAAAGCTTCCATGGCATCGTGCACTTTTCGTTTGTTGTCGGGCAGTTTCATGTCAATAAAATCAACCACTATGATGCCGCCAATATCCCGCAGTCTTAATTGACGGGCAATTTCTTCTGCGGCTTCCAGATTGGTTTCCAGGGCATTGTCTTCCTGGTTATTGCTTACACTTTTGTAACCGCTGTTAACATCAATTACATGCAATGCTTCTGTATGTTCTATAATAAGGTAAGCACCGCTGGGTAAGTTTACCGTTTTTCCAAAGGAAGACTTTACCTGCTTGGTCACTCCAAACTGGTCAAATATGGGCAAACCATTCTGGTAAAATGAAACGATATCTATCCTGTCAGGGGCAATTCGCTGGATATAGCTTTGGGTAACGGTAAACAGGTTCTTATCATTCACCACTACCTTATTGAAATCCGCACTCAAAAGATCGCGCAGGATACTGGTGGTTTTGTTTTCCTCACTCAAGATTCTTATTGGCGCCACCGCTCCTTTCAGGTTGGTTTTGATGCTTTTCCAGGTTTGTTCAAGCGCGAGAAGATCCTGGTGCAGTTCAGCTGTTGTTTTTCCTTCAGCGGCTGTTCTCACAATAACCCCGAAATTTTTCGGTCGGATGGCTTCTACAATCTTATGCAGCCTTTTTCGCTCTTCAGAAGAATGGATTTTTTTAGAAACGGCAACAATTTCATTAAAAGGGGTAAGTACCACAAACCTGCCGGGAAGAGATAATTCACAACTAAGTCTGGGCCCTTTGGCAGCAATGGGTTCTTTCAGGATCTGAACCAGTACATTGGGTTTGCCATTCAGTACTTCATTGATTTTACCCGTCTTCACAATTTCCGGTTCAGACCTGAACTTAGCAAAGTCAAAACCCTGGGGCTCCTTGTCATTCATCGCCAATTGGGTGAACTTAAGGATAGATTTTACATAAGGGCTTAGATCGGTATAATGGAGAAAGGCATCTTTTTCAAATCCTACATCTACAAATGCAGCATTTAATCCGGGGATGAGTTTCTTTACCTTACCCAGATAGAGGTCTCCTACGGCAAAATTGGCGTCTGTTTTTTCATTGTGGAGCTCTACCAGTTTTTTATCTTCCAGGAAAGCAATTTCCACGCCCATGGGGCCAGCATTAATAATTAGTTCTTTGTTCACAAAATGGCAACTTTTAAATACAAAATCACAGCCGGAATCCGGCATATCAGCATACACTTATGTCCGTAACACTCGCCACCAGTTCAGAAGGATAAGGTAAAAGTTGCAGCGTAGATAGGTAGTGGCTAAATTCAGAAAAGTGTTAAACCAGGTTCCGGCAACACCGAAACCTGGTTAAGTATCATATAAATCGGTTAAAAAGAATAGAATTATTTGTTCTTCTTCTTATGACGATTCTTTCTTAAACGTTTTTTTCTTTTGTGGGTAGCAATCTTATGACGCTTTCTCTTCTTTCCGCAAGGCATACTTTGAGTTATTTTAGTTTATTAATAAATTATTTTTTCAAGTCGTTGATTCTTTTATCCAGTTCTTTCTTTGCTTCCGGAACCTTTACCATTTTCCTGGCAACCTCATACCATTTGATGGCATTGGGTTTATCTCCTTTGAGATCATAACATTCTGCCAAATTGAAGATGGCTTCTATGTTATCCGGATTTTTGTCCAGTACTATTGTGAACCTTTCTATCGCCTTATCAAACTGGCCACTTTTTTTACCGCCAAGACCCAGTACCATTTGTGCGTACAGATTGCCGGGGTCTTTTTGAACGATTTCCCTGATAGGTAAAATACCCTCCATCGGATTATCGGAAAGATTCCCGAAAATGTAACAGGCACCCAGTCCTATTTTGCTGGAATCATTTGCCGGATTAAGGGCGATAGCTTTCTCAAAAAGAACTTTAGCATTACCAGCCAACCAATTTTGCATGGCGGGCTCACCCTCTGTCATTAGGTTCTCTAAAAACAGACGGGCGGCAAAGGTGAGGCTTTTTTCAGAATTTTCCAACTTCGCGGCCTCTCCGGTATAATATGCGTAAGGTTCGAAGATATGGGCCGAATCTGCCCAGAATCGGGCAAGCTGGTGAAATACGTGTAATTGTTGCTCTTTAATGTCTCCCCGGGATACTGCCGTTTCCATCCGCGTTAGGCGCTGGGACTGCTCGGGACTGATTTTCTCCTTAGCTTTATGCAATAATTCTTCAAATGTAACTGACTGATGATCATGAGTTTGCTCCGAAGCGGGAGGCTTATCGGGTACGGTTCTTCCTACAAAAAAAAGTAATAAACTAACGGCGAGAGCCCCACCAACCAACCAAATTTGTTGTTTTTTCACTAATCAAACGCTTTGGACAAAGTTAGTCCGGCTTGCGTTTGCTTTTCACTTCCATCACAAATTCTTTGGCTGGTTTGAAAGCTGGAATATAATGCTCTGGAATTTCCACGGCAATATTCTTCTTAATATTACGCCCAATCTTAGCTGCTCTCTTTTTGGTAATAAAGCTGCCAAAGCCCCTGATATAGATGTTCTGGCCATTAGAGAGGTTTTCTTTTACTTCTTTAAACATCGTTTCAAGCGTTACCAGAACATCTACTTTAGGGATGCCGGTTTTGTCTGAAATTTGATTGATGAGATCTGATTTTCTCATTATATTTTGTTTTTAGCAAATACTAGACATTAAAATAAGTTAAAAATAACGAACTATGCAAGAAAAATAGCATATATATTATTCGTGGTCTTAATTAGTAGCTTTAATAAACTTTGTCTGCAACCTTACTAAAGTCAATTCGTTGTAAATAGTGAAAATGTAAAAAACGTTTCTCACAAGGGTTGAAATAGCTGTTTTGTCTAATATTTAAGTGCAATGGAAAAAAAATTTACCCGGGAATTGATGCATTGGCATAAAAAATCGAATTCCCGGGAAATGCCCTGGAAAGGGGAGAAAGATCCTTACAAAATATGGCTGAGTGAAATCATTCTCCAGCAAACCAGGGTAGCGCAGGGAATGGCTTATTATGAAGCTTTTACCAGAAATTTCCCCACTATCAGGCATCTCGCAAGGGCAAAAGATGAAACTGTTTTTAAACTATGGGAAGGTCTGGGTTATTATAACCGCTGCAAAAATCTTTTATTTACTGCCAGACAGGTGGTAAAAGACCACAAAGGCGTTTTCCCTGATACATATGAAAATTTATTGGCCCTCAAAGGTGTCGGCCCCTATACTGCCGCTGCTATAGCCTCATTCGCCTATAACCTTCCTTACGCTGTGGTGGATGGAAATGTTTTCAGGGTATTGTCCCGCTATTTCGGCCTGAACACTGCTATTGATTCCTCTGAAGGGAAAATCCTTTACGGGCAATTGGCTAATAAATTGCTTGCAAAAAAGGAGGCCGGTTTGTATAACCAGGCTATTATGGATTTTGGGGCCGTGGTGTGTAAGCCCTTTTCTCCCGGTTGCCACAGTTGCCCCCTGCAAAAATCTTGTATTGCCTACAAAGAAGGCCTGGTTGACCAGTTGCCAATAAAGGAGAAATCGATTCAGCGCAAACATCGCTGGTTGTATTATTTTCTTTTCGAAATTGACGGAAACCTGCTGGTTCACCTCCGCACCGGATCAGATATTTGGCAAAACCTCTTCGAACCCTATTTGGTAGAATCCCCCTCAAGCATACAATGGGATGAAAAGAAGGTAAAAAAATGGTTATGGGATGTGCCGGGTATTCAAAAAGCCGACATTTGTTATATATCACCCGTATCAGTTCAGCAACTTACGCACCAGCAGATAAAAGGTCAGTTTATCCGCATACAACTGCCGGTAACACCCGTTTTTTTGGCCAGGTACAGGAAACAACCCATCCCTGACATCCGTAATATTCCCTTTCCCAGGTTTATTACACAGCATTTTGAGTCAGACTTGTTCAAAAGCTAAGGTTAAGAATACTTTTCTCCGGTTGCTTATTTGCGTATCCCCTTCTTTTGTTACTTAAAAAAAGTTATTTTTAAGAGAGATTCATCCATAGACGAACTTAAAACCTATTGTATGCGAGGGGTCAATCGGGTAATGTTAATCGGAAATCTGGGTAAGGATCCTGACGTCCAGCACCTGGAAGGAAATATCGGCGTTGCCAAATTTCCACTGGCTACTACAGAAACCTACAAGGACAGGTCGGGCAAATTGGTTTCCCAAACAGAGTGGCATACAGTGGTTTTATGGAGGGGCCTTGCCGAACTTGCCCAAAAATACCTGCACAAGGGTAGCCTCATTTATGTGGAAGGACGCTTAAGAACCCGCAGTTGGGAGGACAAAGAAGGGAACAAGAAATTTGCCACAGAAGTAGTGGGCGATAACCTGATTATGCTGGATAAGCGGGGAGAAGGACATGCTCATGGATCCGGCGATTCTTTAGAAGGGTATAACGGCGATGACTTACCGCCTGTTGCTGATCCGGGAGAATCCCTGCCCTTCTGATTGTATAACCAGAAACGATACTTTTGCAGGAAACGGATAATCCGGAAAACCTAAAACGGATTAATCTGATTGTTAATTAAAAACACGTGCTTTGGATTATCACACGGTATTGCATCTTTTCACTCAACCTGGTTTTTTATTGGCCCTGCAGGCACAGGGAACTACTATTCTGGTAATGGCCCTGTTTGTTTTGCTATTTCTATCGTTTATACTATCCGGTTCAGAAGTAGCTTTTTTCTCCCTGACATATAAAGATATCAACCTTTTAAAATCAAAACAATTACCTCCCTACAAAAGAATAGTAGACCTTTTAGAAGAACCCAAAATATTACTGGCATCCTTACTCATTGCCAATAGTTTCATTAATATTTCCATTATCATTATTTCAAATCTTTTAATTGACAGCATATTTCATTTTGAACAGTTTGATGTTGCCTGGATTGAATTTGTAATAAAAGTAATTGTGGTTACTTTTCTGCTTGTTTTATTTGGAGAGGCTTTGCCCAAAGTACTGGCAACCCAAAACAATATCCGTTTTGCCAAAGATTTTGGCGGCATTATACAAGTAGTTTCCTATTTGTTTTCGGGTATGAGTAAAAGGCTGGTAAAGTATTCAGATGTAGTTGAAAGGAAACTTGCGGGTCGTGTAAATGGTTCTTACAGTTTGGAGGAACTGGATCATGCCATAGATCTGACAACCGATAATACAGCTTCAGAAAATGAAAAGAATATCCTGAAAGGAATCGTCAAATTCGGAAATATTACCGTTAAGCAGATTATGAAAACCAGGGTGGATGTGCATGGAGTGGACCAGGATACCACTTTTGGTGAATTGATTATGAAAGTTACAGACCTTAACTACAGCAGACTGCCTGTGTTTAAAGAAGACCTGGACAATGTAGTAGGGATGATCCATTCAAAGGATCTGCTTCCTTACCTCAACCAAACCGATGATTTTGACTGGCTCACATTAATGCGTCAGCCCTATTTTGTGCATGAACAGAAATTTATTGAAGACCTCTTGAAAGAGTTTCAGTCAAAAAGAATTCATTTCGCCATGGTAGTGGATGAGTTTGGGGGAACCAGCGGGATTGTTACCCTGGAAGACATCCTTGAAGAAGTGATTGGAGAAATCAAAGATGAATTCGATGAAGAAGAATCGGATTACAAAAAGATAGACGACAACAATTATCTTTTTGAGGGAAGGACCATGATTAATGATGCCTGCAAAATAATGGAATTGCAAACGGATACTTTTGATGGTATCAAAGGAGAGAGCGATTCCCTGGCCGGTCTTGTACTGGAACTTGCCGGCGAAATTCCCATACCCTCACAGGTAGTTTCTTCCGGAGATTTTGAATTTACGGTACTGGAAGTTCAAAAAAACAGGATACAAAAAATCAAATTAACGATAAAGCCCAAGGCTGAATGAATTCCAAGGATTGCAGAAAAATACCCCCGATAGGTAACGTCATTAAAAAAATAACAGCCAGTAACCCTAAAATTTGGGTGGCACTTTTAAGTATTATTTTATTTTCCTGTAACAGCAGTTATACGCCCAAACCCACTGGCTATTTCAAGATTCCCTTTCCTGAAAAAAAATACAGATCATTTAATGAACCGGGATATCCCTATACATTTGAATACCCCCAATATGCCAATATTGTAAAAGACAGTACTTTTTTTGGAGAAGAAACCGAGAACCCCTGGTGGATTAATGTGGATTTTCCCCAATTTCATGGCAGGATTTATATCAGCTATAAGGAAATCGGAAAGTATCCGTTTGATACATTGGTAAAACAATCCTATGCGCTTACAGGCAAGCATACTTCCCGTGCTTATTCCATTGATGATTCATTGATCAGGACACCCCAACAAATAAGTGGTATCTTTTTTACCGTAGGTGGGGATGTGGCCACTGCCAACCAGTTTTTCCTGAGTGATTCCACCAAACATTTTCTGCGGGGGGCCTTGTATTTTGACGCCACTCCCAATGCCGATTCCCTGGGTATTGTGAATAGATTTCTGGTTGCAGACATCAAACACTTAATCAATACGTTTGCCTGGCGCAAGTGAAGCGGGGTCAGGATAAACAAACCAGGCAGATAACTGTTACCATCCATTAGCAAGCTGTACAACAGGTTTTTTTGTATCAATTTCCAGCAGGTGTTGCGGCCAGGATTTTGGCCCGTGATCCTTACTGAATGAAGTATATTTGGGGATTAAGTGTAATTTTTCAAGATGATAGCGATAGATAATGTACTGTTGAGTGAGCATTTGGTAGAAGAGCAGTTTGTTTGTGACCTGAACAAATGCAAGGGCGGCTGTTGTGAAGACGGCGATGCAGGCGCACCAATGGAAAAATGGGAACTGGAAAAACTCAAGACTTATTACGAAGTGATTAAACCCTATATGTCAGAAGAAGGCATTCGGGAAGTGGAGCGCCAGGGCAAATTTGTGTATGATAAGGAGTTTGGCTGGGTAACCCCCACCATTAACGGGGGCATTTGTGCCTATGGATACAGGGATAAATGGGGAATTATTCATTGCGGAATTGAACAGGCATTTAATGATGGGAAATCAGATTGGAAAAAGCCCCTCAGTTGTCACCTCTTTCCGGCAAGAATTGTCAAAAGCAAACGCGACCCCGATGTGGAATACTTAAATTATGAACCCCGGGAAGATTTGTGCCAGGCAGCCTGCAGTCTGGGAAAGAAACTGAAAATGCCAGTTTATATCTTCCTGAAAGAATCACTGATCAGGAAATACGGGGAAGCATTTTATGAAACACTGGCTGCAACGGCAGCCCATATGCAGGAAAAGGAGTAATTAAATTAGTAAATACCGTTTTGTATGAATGATACCGCAGCCTCTTTTATTGCCAAAAGCACCATCAAGGCCGCTGACCTCGACCATCGGCGAAAAATTAATTTCAACATTGGTAAATACAATGCAGTGGTACCCCAGGGCAAAAGCCAGTTTGCAGACCTGATGCTGGCCCGTGAAAAAGCCAAGAATAGAAAATGGGACGCCATCGAACACCTCGACAAATACCTGGAGGAGTTTGAAAAAAAGATCAGTGCCAGGGGCGCAAAAGTGGTTTGGGCTACTGATGCCAAAGAAGCACAGGAGGCCATCGGTCAAATATGCAGGGAAAAGAACTGCCGTACCCTTGTTAAGAGCAAGAGTATGGTTACTGAAGAGATTCACCTCAATGGTTACCTGTCTTCAATTAATGTAGAGAGTGTGGAAACGGATTTGGGAGAATATATCCAGCAGTTAGATGGTGAAGCCCCCTACCACATTGTTACACCAGCCATGCACAAGAGTAAAGAAGATGTTGCCCGATTATTTGCAGAAAAACTGGGCACACCATCCGGTTTAACGCCTGAAGAACTCACCCTGGTTGCCCGCAAAATTTTAAGAGAGAAATATACAGAAGCGGAAATAGGGGTTACCGGCGCCAATTTTCTGATAGCGGATATTGGTGGTATTGCGGTAACCGAGAATGAAGGCAATGCCCGGTTAAGCTGTGCCTGGCCCAAAACACATATTGTAGTAGTGGGAATTGAGAAAATGATACCCTCTATGCATGACCTTCCATTGTTCTGGCCTTTGTTGTCAACCTATGGTACCGGTCAGAGACTAACTGTGTACAATACCATTGTGTCCGGCCCCAGGCAGGCAGGAGAATCGGATGGACCTGAAGAAATGTATGTAATTCTGCTGGATAATGGCAGAACCAATCTCCTCAATAATCCCACAACCCGGGAAGCCCTGTATTGTATCAGGTGCGGAGCCTGCCTGAACGCCTGCCCCGTTTACAAAAATATTGGCGGGCATGCATATGAAACTACTTATAGTGGACCGATAGGAAAAGTAATCACGCCCTATCTGAGTGGTTTGGATGAATACAAACACCTGAGCTATGCATCATCCCTTTGCGGTAACTGCACTGAAGTATGCCCTGTGCGAATTAACCTGCATGAGTTATTGCTGGATAACAGGCATGAGGCAGTGTTGCAGGGCTCAAGTAACCTGGCTGAGCGTCTTGCCTGGAAAGTTTGGAAAACAGCAAGCCTTAACAGGGGGATGATGAACATGGGTAATGGCAAAATGAAAAACTGGGTAGTGAATAAAGTTTTTAAAGGCTGGACTGCACACCGCAGTGAACTGGATTTCAGCCAAAAGACATTCAATGAACTTTGGAAAGAAAAGAAAGCATCGAAGTAGACGGTTCTGTAAGGATGGCTCCTGAAAAACTGCTGGTATATACACCGGTGATTTCGAACCGGCTGTCGTATATCCTGGATATCCTTTTGCCAGGCGCCAGATTCACTTCCGACAAAGCTTTTTTTCTTGCGGCAACAGGATCCAGGATCAATTATTCTGCGGAGCAGTTGGCAACCGGAATTTTTCAGATAGTCCCCCATCCATTATTAGCAGAATCAGGAATACAGGTTCAGGAAACAGACACCTTTCAATGGGAAGGGCTAATTGTTTTTTTCGCTACTAAGGGGGATATACCCTTTGATATATTTGCTGCCTCCTTTTATTTACTAACGCGCTACGAAGAATACCTTCCTTTTTCTCCGGATACATATGGCAGGTATGCACATACCAACAGCCTTGCCTACCGGGAAGATTTTCTGCAGCTTCCACTGGTGAACCTTTGGAAAAAAACGTTCTGTCTCCATTTGCAAAAATGGTTTCCCGGTTTCCTGGTTCCTGAAACACCATTCCTTTTCCTCCCTACTTATGACATAGATATTGCTTATGCCTACCAGCACCAATCCTTATGGAAAAAACTGGTCATTTTTTACCGGGCATTGCTGCAGGGAAATTTTGATAAAGTTGTGGAGATGGGAAATGTGTTTACCGGGAAAGAAAAAGATCCTTTTGATAGTTTTGCATGGCTTGATGACCTGCATGCTAAACATGGCCTGACACCTATGTACTTTTTTTTAACACTGGTAAAGAAAAGTAAGTATGATATAAACCTGCCTGCCGCGTCAAAAAAACTACAAAAATTATACAAGGGAATAGCAGCCCGATATGCATGCGGATTGCATCCTTCCTGGCAAAGCGGTTCAGCGGAATGGCTGCTGGTAAAAGAAAAAAATTTACTTGAAAATATTATTGAAAAGAAGGTATATCATTCCAGAAACCATTATTTGCGAATTGTCCTTCCGCAAACTTACCGGCGACTGATGGCTGCGGGCATCACTGATGACCATTCCATGGCTTATGGAACCATCAATGGTTTCAGGGCATCTTATTCATCACCTTATCCCTGGTATGACCTGGAAAAGGAATCAGCTACTAACCTTATCCTGCATCCTTTCTGTTTTATGGAAGCCACTGCTTTTTTTCAGCAAGGTTTTACTGCAGAGAGGGCCGGCATAGAAATGCAGTATTATTATGATACGATTAAACACGTGAATGGTGAGTTTATCAGTCTCTTTCACAATCATTTTCTTTCTACTGAACCCCAATGGTTACCCTGGCGGAAAATGTATGCCGGATTTTTAGAGAGAAATAGTACCTGATAATATCTTCATAAGGCATCGGCAGGTTCCAGTACATCCTTTTTCTGTTTCATGCTTTTATTTACCAGGTATACTCCGAAAAGGGTGATTACAGAGCCTATCAATATATTCATCGTTAAGGCCTCGTTTACCACCAGCGAACCTACCAGGATGGCTACAATAGGATTGATATAGGCATATAAGGAAGCGATGGCCGGCTCCAGGTGTTTCATGGAATAAATGAATGCTACAAAAGTGAATATCGATCCTGCCAAAATCAAATAAGCCAACGCACCCCAGGTTTGCCATGGAATACTGGCTATTGGAATATAATCCCCGGTAAACAAAGCCATCAATAAAAGAAAAAATGACCCCGTTATCATTTGCCAGCCAATGGCATAATAGGGATTGATGTCTGCTTTTTTTCGGGAGATGAAAATAGTTGCGATACTCCAGGTAATCGTGGCCACTAAAGAAAGCAATATTCCCCAAACGTATCCCTCTGAATGGTTGTGAAATGCATTGTCGTAAAAAACCAATGCGATTCCGGCGAGGCCGAGTAGTATTCCGGTATAAGTGAGACGGGTTATTTTTTGATTGCCGTAAAAAAGCATTTCAATCATGACTACACAAAGCGGATACAATGCAGCTATCAGTGCCGCCAGTCCACTGGAAATATATTTTAAGGCAAGGGTTGCCAGTCCGTTGGCAGAAACAAACATGAGTATACCCATGAAACCTAACCACCATAACTGTTTCAGGGAAGGGAGGGGCAGTTTCTTAAAAAAAATAAAAAAAATGAGGTACATACTGCCACCCACGAATTGCCTGATACTGGCCATTTCCAGCGCGGGTGTTTTTTGTACACCGATCTTACTGGCCACCCAGGTGGTTCCCCAAATGATGCTGGTGGCTGTAAGGGCTATATAGGCTTTTTGTCGGGTGGTCATAATCAGTGCGCAAAACTTTTTTGGTTGGTGACTCAGCTTAATGTTTGAAATGACGCATCCCCGTTAAAACCATGGCAAGTTTATTGGCTACACAATAATCGATACTATCCTTATCACGAACAGATCCACCGGGCTGGATAAAAGCTTCTATTCCTGCTGAATGGGCAATTTGCACACAATCGCTAAATGGAAAAAATGCATCCGATGCCAGTACTGCACCATTCAGGTTAAACTGAAACTGTCCCGCTTTTTCAATAGCCTGACGGAGGGCATCAATACGCGAAGTTTGACCGCATCCCTTGCCAACCAGTTGTTTGTTTTTGATCAATGCAATGGCATTGCTTTTCAGGTGTTTGCAGACCAGGTTGGCAAATGCCAGGTTTTCTTTTTCTTCCTTAGTAGTTTCTCTTCCGCCAACCTCATCCCATTTGCCATAATTTCCACTATCAGAACCCTGCTCCAATGTACCGTTCAGGAGGCTTCTTTTGGGAGCAGCCAATTCGTTTTCTCCTTCCCTGAGTTGTAATAAAATCCTGTTTTTTTTGCTTTTCAAAACAGATAATGCATCTGTTTCGAAGGAAGGGGCTATCAGTACTTCAAAAAATAATTCATTAATGGCATCGGCTGTGGTTTTGTCGATGGGGTGGTTAGAAACCAGCACCCCTCCAAAGGCACTTTCCGGATCACCTGCCAATGCAGTATCCCAGCTTTCTTTAACCGTTGGCCGTTCAGCAATGCCGCATACATTGGTATGTTTGATGATGGCAAAAACGGCATTTTTTTCAGTCATGTCTGATGCCGAAAACTCTTTTATCAGTTGTACGGCTGCATCAACGTCTACCAGGTTGTTGTAGGAAAGCTCCTTTCCGTTGAGTTGTGTAAATAAATGGTTCAGGTTGCCCGAAAAAATAGCCTGCTGGTGCGGGTTTTCGCCATAACGCAATACCTGTTTTTGTTTGGGATTAAAATAATCACTGATGGCGATATCGTAATGCATTACCACTTCGAAAGCTTTTGCTGCTAATGCTTTTCTTTGTTCCAGACTGGTTTCGCCTTTCTGATCGGTTAATAATTTTTCCAATAATGCGTAATCTTCTTTGGCGGCAATTACCGTGATGTCACGGAAATTTTTGGCCGCAGCCCTAATCATGGATGGCCCTCCGATATCTATTTTTTCAATGATCAGTTTTTCTTCTGTTGTATGCTGCAGGGTTTCTTCAAAAGGGTATAGGTCTACAATCACCAGGTCTATTTCAGGAATCTGGTATTGTTTCATTTCTGACATATCCTGGGGTTCATACCGCCTTCCCAGAATTCCCCCGAAAACTGCGGGATGCAAAGTTTTTACACGGCCTCCCAGAATGGAGGGATAAGTTGTAAGACTTTCTACCGGAATACAGGGGATACCCAGGTCTTCCAGAAATTTTTGGGTACCGCCCGTAGAATAGAGGGTAATACCCAATTCCTGTAACAATCGGGCGATGGGTTCCAGACCATCTTTGTAAAAAACAGAAATAAGGGCAGATTGCATTTTCTTTTGCATGATACGTTACTTTTTAGCTGTAAAAGCTGTAAAACGGATGGGCAATTATCGGTTAGAGATCCACTTCCAAAGCTCCCTGCTCCCAAGTGGAATAATGGCGCAAATGTAGGCTGTCCGCATCTTTTTTCCAGTACCGTATTTTCCACAGGGGATTGCTGCCGTCAAAAACGTACAAATTACAGTCAAACAGGGCTTTTAAATTGGCCATACGGATAGGCGGATTATGGCTGATGAGGATAATATCCACCGGAATTTTAGTGAAAGATGGTTGTATAGAAAAATTGGAATCGATCAGCAGTATCCTTTTCCCGTTGGAAAGGATTACATGACCGTCCATATTTGTGTTTGGTAACGCATTGGATGGCCCCGCTCCATGCATTAACCGGGATGGGGCCAGGTGGAAGCCTGATAGCTGACTTTTGGCTGACATAGGACTATCACCGATAAACAAATACTTTTTTCCTTCAAAAATGTCTATCGACCGGTAACGGGGAATATGGTATACCACCAATTTGTGTTGATTGGCAATGCGAATTGCCCGCTGGCAATATAAAATGGCTGTTACCAGGGCAAAGCCCAATGCCGCCAGGAATGCACCCTTGCTTTGTTTGAACAGCCAATAGGCCAGGAATGCTATAAGGAGGTAAAGCAATAGGGTTTGTGGGATGGTTATGTAAAGGTCACGGGTTACGGCAAAAGGCAATAGGTCTGTCCTTTCAATCAATGCATTGAGCAGGCTGATTTGCCAGCTCACCAGTTTGCCCAGCCAAACATTCAACACGGGTATGGCAGCACCTACCAGCAGTGCCAATTCGGTATAGAGTATGAAACCCGATAAGGGTACAGCCATAAAATTGCAGAAAAGGAACAGATTGGGGAACTGGTGAAAATAATACAGTATGATGGGCAGGGTAAGTATTTGCGCAGCAAGGGTAACCGCATTGATTTGCCAAAGTGTTTTTAAAAGACGGTTCCTGAAAAAAAGTAACTTATTCAGGGGTCTTTGGAAAAGCGCAATACTCAGTACAGCTGCATAGGATAATTGAAATCCTACGTCCCAGAAATAATAAGGATTATACACCAGTAAACAGAAAGCCGATGCGGCCAGTGTGTTATAGATATTGGTTTTCCGGCCAAGGCTTTCGCCTATGACTAAAAAGGAAAACATGACAGACGACCTCAGAATAGAGGCGGCCGCTCCGGCTAATAAACTAAAGCCCCATAAAATGGCCGGAATAATCAGCGGCATAAGCCATTTGTTTTTTTTCTGTATGGGTTTGAATAGCAGTAGTAAAAGCCCGTAAATCATGCCCAGGTGTAGGCCACTGATGGCGATGATATGCACAACACCTGTATTACTGTAAGATCGTACAAGATCTTTGTCCAGGTCCTCCCGGTAGCCAATCAGCAGTGCTTCTGCCACACCGGATTCTTTGGAGCCGGGAACATATTTGCGCAAGAGGTTCAATACACTAATTCGCATTGCCTGTAACTTTTTTTCCAAAAAGGAAATCTTTGTCATGGGGGTAACCTGGTAATCTTTTGGTTGGAGAAAAACCTGGAAATGAATATTCCGGAAGGCGCAGTATTGCCGGTAATTAAATCCACCGGGATTGGCCGGTCCCGGGATAGGCTGTATTTTTTGGCTGATGAGTAACCGGCTTCCGGGAGCTAATGAAACAGGAAAACCATTTTTTGCCAGGGATAGCAGAAGTTTGCCCTTAACAGGCTTCCATTTTCCCTTTGCAAAAACATAATCGGCACTGGCTATTGCAGCAAAGGATTTCGTTTTTTCCACCGGCGGCTCTTCCAAAGTAACCAACAGTTGCTGAAAGCCTAATTCACGACCCAGCCATAATGGGTCATTTTCTTTATTTTGAAAAAAGCCGAGGGCGGCTCCAAGGCCTGACAACAGAGCGTAAAATCCCATACCATTTAACCACCTGTATTGGTACCGGGCAGCCCCTTTAAGAAATGTAGCACTTAGCAGAATGAGGGTTCCGGAAATAGTAGTTACCAGTATACTTAAAGAAGATAATTGTCCGTAATGGGAAAGCAGTATGCCACCGGTAAGTGGAATCAGTAATCGAAGAAAGGGAACTGTTTTCCAAAAATTGATGCCATACCTGCGCATGGGTTAAACCTACAGTAATTACAGCTCCTACAATTAACCAAAGGCTAATTAGGGTGATAATACGGGGGAAAAATAACTGACAAAAACCGTGTTTTGAATCGCTATTTACTCAGGTTCATACTTCTTTCCTTGTAAAGGGTGCGGAAGTAAGGATCACGAAGGTCTTTGATGAAACGGATGGCTTCTCCTGTACTTTTCATTTCGGGCCCCAGTTCTTTATTTACCAGGGGGAATTTGTCAAAACTGAAGACCGGCTCTTTAATGGCATATCCTTCCAGTTTCTTTGTCATGGTAAAATCGGTAAGCTTATTGGCTCCCAGCATCACTTTGGTGGCAATGTTAAGGTAAGGAATCTGGTAGGCTTTGGCAATAAAGGGTGTGGTTCGGGAAGCACGTGGGTTGGCTTCAATCACAAATACCTTATCATCCTTGATGGCAAACTGTATATTAATCAGGCCTTTGATATTAAGCGCCCTGGCAATCTTCTCAGAATAATATTCC
Organism: uncultured Bacteroidota bacterium; assembly: GCA_963750825.1. Taxonomy (GTDB): domain Bacteria; phylum Bacteroidota; class Bacteroidia; order Chitinophagales; family Chitinophagaceae; genus Sediminibacterium. The sequence continues at coordinate 29,692 of CAVVSL010000021.1, forward strand.
ATGGTGGCCACCAGCAGAGGCGTCAGGTTGAAGGCGGGTAAAACGGCATTACTGTCGCCACTGTGTATACCTGCTGGTTCAATATGTTCCATCACACCCATGATGTGAAAATTCTCACCATCAAATATGGCGTCAACTTCTGCTTCCTGGCAACGGTCAAGAAAATGGTCAACCAGTATTTTGTTTCCGGGTAAATGTTTCAACAGGCTGATAACGGCTTTTTCTACTTCTTCATCATTGATAACAATCCGCATTCTTTGTCCGCCCAATACATAACTTGGCCTTACCAAAACCGGATAGCCCACTTTATTGGCTACTTCAATGGCTTCTTCAGCACCATGGGCAGTTCCATAAGCAGGATAAGGGATTTCCAGTTCTTTCAGCAAATCACTGAACCTGCCGCGGTCTTCAGCGATGTCCATATTGTCGAAGGATGTTCCGATGATTGTAATGCCTTTTTCGTGTAAGCGCCTGGCCAGTTTAAGGGCTGTTTGTCCACCCAATTGGACAATAACTCCAAACGGTTTTTCAAGTTCTACTATTTCCCATAGATGCTCCCAGAAAACAGGCTCGAAATAGAGTTTATCAGCCATGTCAAAATCGGTAGATACTGTTTCGGGATTGCAATTGACCATAATGGCCTCATATCCGCATTCTTTGATGGCTAATAAACCATGTACGCAGCAATAATCGAATTCGATACCCTGACCGATTCTGTTGGGGCCACTACCCAATACAATGATTTTTTTCTTAGCCGATACAACTGATTCGTTGGAGTTAAGTGTAGTATTCATTTCGCGAAGGATTGCGCAAAATTAGGGGTACAGGGGTATTTTTTCGGACTTTTTTTGTTTTTTCTCTTAAAACCCTTTGTCACAAAGGGTTTTAGCCTGCTGAAGGTAAGGAATGTAAGTGGTGGTAGACACCTGCCAACCATGTTAGTCAGGGTTCTTTCGGTTACCCTTCCATCTCCCGGCAATAATAGCCTGCACTTTGCAAAGTGGATTCCACTATTGCGGGAGATAAGGCTGTTGCTTCTATCCTCAAAACATGATCACAATCCTGCATATCTACACTCCATTTTTGTATTCCGGGTAAACTTTGCACATGGGGACGTACATCGTTTACCAAATCCGGATGGGCAAGGTTGGTAATAAAAACAAGGATTTGTACTGCTTGCATGGGTGTGAATTATTCGGTCGGAGTATTTTGTGCTGATTCCGGTTTTTTCCAGACCCTGCATCGATTTCTCCATTCCTGTTTCAGTTTTTCCCTTTCCTCGGGTGCCAGTTTCTGCCATTTTTCATCCATTTGCTTACCCCAGCGGCCTCCCCGTCCGCCTTTCCATCCACCGTTAAAACCTCCAAACAGTATTTTACATAACAGGAGTAGTCCGGCAGCCTGCCAGAAGCTGATCAGGGATGCGTGCAACACATCAACCACAACATGGTTCCAGAGCGTCATTACCACATAAGTGAATAAAGCTGCGGCCGCCAACCCCAAAATAACGAAGCCCACTATTTTTTTAACCCAAAATTGTTTGTTCATGACTTTTCATTTTAATGATTTAGTAATTCGTTTCTAAGTATGCTTAATTGCTCACGCAGGTGAAGCACCGCATAACGCTTTCTGCTGATTAATGTATTCATGGTTTCACCGCTTTGCTCTGCCAGCGTTTTAAAAGGAACCCCTTCGATTTCATTCATAATGAAGACATCCCGCTGGGGTGCCGGTAATTCCTCCAATGCGGCATGCAATGCCTCCCAGAAAAGGTTTCGCAGGTAAGTGGTTTCCGGATCATTGCCCTCTTCAAAAAAAAGATCTTCCCAGTCAAACCCTTCCTTATCCTCCGTTTCACTGAAGCTGTCTTCCAGTAATTCGGGCCTCATTTTTCTTTTCCTGTCGATGATTTTATTTCGGGTTACCGTAAATAACCACGCTGTTAACTGTTCTATGGGTTTGGTATTGCCGATAAACTGGTAAAAAACATCCTGCAGGATATCTTCGGCATCAGATTCATTGGGTACTCTTTTCCGTATAAAGCCCATCAACCGTTTACTGTAGGTGTTGATAACCTCGGTAATATTGTTTTTTCTGGCTTCGGCCATATCAGTGGATATCGTCAGTGCCTCATTCATGTAATGAGATAGACGGACGGGGGAAATAAATATTGTAAACAGACAATGATTTTGTGGTTAAATCACCTATCCCAACCTTGGTCTATTCTTTTTCATCCCGTTTGGGGCCCCGGTCCTTGTCGTCATACTGTTTCCTCAGGCGGGCCAGTTCTTTTTTCATTTCGAATAGCACGGATTGGTGATTTTGGGAATTGGCAAGGTTATTTAGCTCGGCCGGATCTTTTTGTAAGTCGAATAATTGCCATTCATCCACAGTATAAAAGTAGAGCAATTTGTACCTGTCGGTTCTTACGCCATAATGTTGTAATACCGTATGTGCCCCCTTGAATTCGTAAAAATGGTAATACAGGCTTTTCCTCGGTAACTGAGCTGCCGGGTTTTCCAGTATTTTTTTCAGGCTGAGTCCTTGCATAGACAGTGGTACCTGAACACCGGCTATGTCCAGAAAAGTGGGTGCATAATCAATGTTTTGTACCATTGTATTGTTTTGAGTACCGGCCTTAATATGCCCCGGCCATCTGGCAATCAAAGGTGACCGCATGGAAATATCATACATCCAGCGTTTGTCAAACCAGCCATTCTGCCCCATATAAAAACCCTGGTCAGAAGTGTACACTACCAAAGTATTTTCTGCTAGCCCGTTTTTAGCAAGGTTGTCCAGAATTCTTCCCACACTTTCATCTACAGAAGCAATGCTGGCCAGGTAATCCTGCATGTACCATTGGTATTTCCACTTGAGTAGTTCCTTGCCTGCAGGTCTGAGTTTGCGGATGATTTCTCCCCGCTCCTTATAAATATCCAGCAAAGCCTTCCTTTCGTTAGGTGGAATCCTTTGTATAATGGCCTTGTAATAAGCGATTTCGCCGGCACTGGGTGTTAACCAGGGGATGTCTGTTAAATATTCCGGAGCTACTTTCAGGTCGCTGCACAATTCCATATCCGGAAGTATACTCATGGTTTGTAAACGCCAGGCCGTTCCCCTTCCGGCAGTATCGAGGAAGAGGCTATTGGGTTCGGGGAAAGTTTTGGTATGGAATTCTTTCAAATATTTCAAGGCAGGGAGAAAGTTTCTGTGTGGGGCTTTGTGGTGCAACATCAGCAGGAAAGGCTTGTCGGGATTTCGTTTGTTGTCCAACCAGTCAATTGCATCGTCTGTAATCAGGTCGGTGGTATACCCATGCAGGGTGGAAGTATCACCCTGCATATTGATCATACGGGGTTCATAATAAAATCCCTGTCCGGGTAATACGTTCCAGTAATCAAAACCGGTAGGATAACTTACCAGGTGCCATTTTCCAACTACGGCAGTTTGGTAACCTGCTGCCTGTAATAATTTGGGCATGGTTACCTGTGATTCGTCGAACCTGGAATTGTTATCATAAAAACCATTTTTATGGGAATGTAAACCGGTAATGATGGAGGCCCTGGCGGGACCACAAAGTGCATTACCGGTAAAAGAGCGTTTGAATAGTACCCCTTCTCTGGCTATTCGGTCAATATTGGGTGTTTGGATAAAAGTTTTATTGTAAGCGCTGATGGCATTCGCATCATGGTCGTCACTCATAATGAAAAGGATATTGGGCTTTTGTTGAGCGAGCAGAATGAGTGGAAAACATCCCCAAAAAAGTAAAACTATTTTCCGCATATTGAAATGGATTGAAGGAAACAGTAAGTTACTGGAAAAGTGCAGAAAATACCAATGACAATGAATTTAATATTGAATAGGGGCCATTCAATAATTTGAGGATTTATTTTACTTTGCACAGCTCCTCCCATCGGGTGGTATACCTGGGACTTCTCAGTTCCTGCCGCATCTTCCAGTTTTTGCTGGTACCACTTGAGGCAAATTTCAGCATGTCATTGCGCATGGCAAAATTTACATTATCCAAAGTTTTCATTAATAACTGGTGGTTATTGATCCCGCCCTTGTTGAAAAGGTTTGCCTGAATAGCATCAGCCGGTACAATGCCACTTAAAATGACGCCTGCCTTTTTGTAGGACTTACCCGGTTCGTACAGTTGCTCAGCCAGTGCTACTGCCGGTTTAATCAATTCATGGGTGGCTGATGTAGCATAGGGCAGCCTGATAAAGTGGCTGATAGAGGGGCCATGGCGAAAATGATCTCCGGTTACAGGCTCTTTGGGAACCATGAAAACACTCAGGATAGCTGCTGCCCCCTTTTGCCTCCGAAGTTTTTCGGCAGCACGGGTGGTATAGGTTGCCACAGCTTCGCTGATGTCTTTCAGGGAATTGACAGGGGTGCCAAACATCCGGGTAGTGGCAATCATCTGTTTGAATACAAATGCCTCTTTCATTTGTATACTTTCGATACCATTCAGTTCCCGTAATAATCTGGCGCCTGTAACGCCACCCATATGTTTTTGGGCCCAGGGAATGGATTTTAGTTTCAGGTCCCAGGCGGTAACAATGTTTTGTAACCTGAGTTTTTCAGCATACCGGTGACCCACCCCCCATATATCTTCAATAGGTGTTCTTTGAAGTGCCTGTTCTATTTTACGGGGACTGTCTAATACCAACACACAATTGGTGGCGATTTTGTTTTTCTTGGCCAGTCTGTTGGCAACCTTGCTCAGCACTTTGGTGGAGGCAACCCCTATTGATACTTTGATGCCGGTCCATTGTTCCACCATTTCTTTCAGGTAAAGGGAATAGGCCTGCAATTCACCGGGGAGTATATGGCTGAGGTCAAGAAAGCATTCATCTACTGAATACACTTCCACCTTGCCCGGAGGCAGCAGTATTCTGAGGGTCTCCATCACGCGCCAGCTCAGGTCTCCATAAAGATTATAATTAGAAGAAAAAGTAGTAACCCCATGTTTGAGAATGAATGGCCTGGCTTTGAAGTAGGGCCCTGCCATTTCAATGCCCAATAACTTGGCCTCATCTGTTCGGGACACGATACAACCGTCATTGTTGCTTAAAACCACCACAGGTTGGTTCTGCAGCCCGGGCCGGAATAACCTTTCGCAGGAACAGTAAAAACTATTGCAGTCAACAATCGCGCGCATTTCTTTTTATTAAAATAGTAGTTACATCGAAACCTTTCTGGTCAGCGAAGCAAGGAATGAATAGCATAAGTAACCACCCCCCAGGCAGCATAATTACTGAACTCATCAATCTGGATAGCGCCATACTTTTTATTTTCTGCCACCAGGGTAACCCCTTTGATATGCGTTTGTAACCGCCTTACCAGTAATTCCCCATTGACTATGGCCACGATGATTTTTCCATTGGTAGCTTTGATACTTCTGTCAACCACCAATACATCACCGCTGAAAATACCTGCTTCCGTCATGGCTTCACTATTCATCCGGAAAAAGAATGTAGCCGGCTTATTCTGAATTAACTGCTCATTCAGGTCAATGCCCCTTTCCATATAATCATCTGCTGCGGCACCAAAGCCGGTAGCGTTGGCTGTAGGCACTTCCCATTGTGAATACTTTTTAGAGCCCTTATAAGCGGCCGAAAACCATTCTTCTCCATCCATGGCAAATAAATTTTGTATTGCTAATTAATTTAGTAAATTTATACTAAAATATTTATCTCTTAAAAAAAATATATGGAACCGGAATTGAGTAAGGTCAGGTTAGTACAGGAGTCCACTGGCAGAATGGTATATGAATACTTACTGGTGGCCTTACCGGATAAGGCAGTGGCAAAAAGGGTAGAAGCTGAAAAAAAATATTTTGCAACCCATTTCGGTGCCAAATGGGTGACAGAAAGTATTCCCGGCATTAGCGTAGTGCATTTTCAGGCCCAGCCCGAAATGGAGGATACTTTGTTGCGATGGTTACACAGGATTATCAGCAATCTTCAGGGCTTTCCGGTTACCCTTTCCAATTTCAGCGGTATTAAACCCCACACCATTTACCTGCGGGTAAGCAATCACCAACCCTTTCAACGATTGGCCAAAGCGTTGCAGGCAATTGACCAGTTTGTCAGGAGCAACGGCCATCCCGGAATGCAAACCATTCTCAATCCTCACCTGGATATTGCCTGCCATTTACCTTCAGAAACCTATGGGCAGGCTGTTGAAGCGTATGCCCAAAAAGATTTCTCAGCTTCCTTCCTGGTAAATGAGCTGGTTTTATTGCGCAGGACAAATGCCTATTCGGTTTGTAAGCAGGTAACTTTTTTTGGCCTTCGTCCGGTGGATACCCATAATGAATAAAAAAAGATCGGATACCTTATGGATAGTGAAATATTAGCTGCTTATGCCTTTGCAGAATACCTGCTGGTACTGGAGCCACATGAATCATTGGCTGATGAAATACAGCAAATTAAAAAAATGATACAGAAGAATTATGGTTGTTTGGTTTCTCTGAAGGAAACCCCCCATATATCCCTGGTACGGTTTCAACAATATGAAATGATGGAGCAACGGATTAAAAGGAGATTGGAGGGAATGGTAAACGCAGAATCTCCTTTTCTGGTTGAACTGGATGGTTTTGGGGGATTGCCCACCCATTCCGTTTTTATCCGGGTATCCACTCAAAAGGGAATACTTACGCTTCAGCAAAAAATAAAATCGTTTCAGCAACTATTGAAAGCAGACAAAGAAAGGAAACCTCATTTCATATTACAGCCCTATATGGCCATTGCCTCCCATATGTCAAACGAACAATTTGAGCAGTGTTTTACTTTCGTATCCAATACTCATTTCAGTGGACGATTTATGGCAGACCAGCTCATCCTATTAAGAAAGAGGGAAGGTGAAAAGAGATTTACAGAATTAATGCGTTGCCCAATGAAGCATACACTTTCCACCTGTTCCCAACCAGAACTTTTTACCTGAATGATCCTTACTGATGAATGAAGCAATAAAGAGCGAAAACAATTACCTCAAAGGCAGGGGGGCTCAGTTCAATCCGAAAAACCGGTTTTTGAAGAATGAACTGTTGCGTGACCAGATAGAGAGTATTGATGACTGGACAGAACCCAACCCCGCAACGGTTTATCTCGAGGACAATGCCAAAACAATTGTCAACAAAGTGGACAGTCCCGATGTAGGCATGTGGTATAGTATGAATCCCTACCAGGGTTGTGAACATGGCTGTGTGTATTGTTATGCCAGGAATGTGCATGAATACTGGGGTTACAGCGCCGGCCTGGATTTTGAACGAAAAATCATCATTAAGAAAAATGCCCCACAACTGTTGCGCAAGTTTTTGCTGCAAAAAAACTGGGAATGTTTACCCATCAGCCTTAGCGGCAATACCGACTGTTACCAGCCTGCAGAAAAAAAATTTCAGTTAACGCTTCAGTTACTGGAAGTATGTTATGAATTTAACCAGCCGGTAGGAATGATTACCAAAAATGCAGGTATTCTTCGCGACCTTGACCTATTGAAAAAGATGGCAGCTAAAAACCTGGTCAGTGTGCTGGTAAGCATTACTTCACTGGAAGAAGACCTAAGGAGGGCGATGGAACCCAGAACTGCTTCTGCCAGACAACGGTTGAGGGTTATCCGGGAATTATCGGAAGCGGGTGTTAGGGTCGGGGTTATGCTGGGACCGATGATACCGGGTTTGAATGAACAGGAAATGCAGCGTATAATGGAAGCGGCCAGTAGCCATGGCGCCAGTTTTAGTGCGTATACTTTTATTCGGTTGAATGGAGCTGTTAAATTGATTTTTCATGACTGGTTATATAAAAATTTTCCAGACAGGGCAGATAAGGTCTGGCACCTGATCCAGGATGGACATGGGGGGAAGGTTAATGACAGCCGGTTCGGAGTTCGTATGCGCGGAGAGGGACCCATTTCAGAACTGGTGGCCCAGCAGTTTGCCAAATACAATAAACTTTACCAACTAAACGCAGAGCGATGGGAATTGGATTGCACACAATTCAAAAGGCCGGGAGAGCAGGGCAGGTTATTTTAAAAATTCTACTACCTTCATTTCATGAAAACAATTGGACTGATTGGTGGCATTACCTGGTTATCAACCATGGAGTATTATAGACGCTTAAACCAACTGGTGAATGAAAAACTGGGTGGAGTTAGTTCAGCAAAACTTTTTATTCAATCCGTAAATTTTGAGGAAATAAAAACCCTTACAGAGGCGGGTGACTGGGATGCCATTGGAGACATCATGTGTGCTGCCGCCATGGCGCTCGAAAAAGCAGGCGCAGGATGTTTGCTCATTGGTGCCAATACCATGCACAAGGTTGCAGACAGGATACAAGCTTCGATTGGCATACCCGTAATCCATATTGCTGAAGTAACTGCGCGGGAAATACAAAAGCAGGCATTGCCTGTTGTAGCCCTCCTGGGTACCCGCTACGTAATGCAGATGGATTTTTACAAAGATAAACTGTCTGCCAGGGGTATTGACGTAATGATTCCGGATCAGGCAGATACTGATTACATCAACAATGCTATCTATACTGAATTTGGAAAAGGTATATTCCTGCCCGAAACCAAACAACAATTTATAAGGATTATCAATAAGCTCATAGCAAAGGGTGCCAAAGGGGTGATTTCGGGTTGTACAGAAATACCACTGCTGATCAGCCAGGATGATTGTAGTGTTCCCGTATTTGATACAACGAAAATCCATGCGGGAGCGGCAGTTGATTTTGCCTTACATTAGGGTATTATTCCCTTTGTTGTGGCGAAACCTGATGCCTGTCTATGAATAAATTCAAAAGAAGTTTAACCCTTTCAACCACCGTTGCGATTGTGGTAGGGGGTGTAATTGGATCGGGTATCTTTATGAAACCGGCCCTGATGGCGCTGCAATTGGGCTCGCCCATACTATTGATGAGTGTATGGGTGGTGGCGGGGGTCATTACTTTATTTGGGGCATTATCCAATGCAGAACTGGCCACCATGTTTCCTGAAACGGGAGGGCAGTTTGTTTTTTTTCAAAAAATTTATGGGGAAGGCTTTGCATTCCTGTATGGATGGGCTGCATTTGCTGTATTCAATACAGGAGGGAATGCCTCTATTGCCTATGTGTGTTCCCAATATGCAGATTATTTTTTGCAAATGCCCCGTTTCGATGCAATTACAGAACAGGCCTTTTTTCTGCACATTCCTTATATCGGAAATATTTATCCACTCGAAAACATAAGTGTGAAATTATTGACAGCGGGTATCATACTACTGCTTACCTATGTTAATTACAGAAGTGTACAATCGGGTAGTGCATTCCAGCGGGTGATTACCCTGTTAAAAGTAGTGGCCATTGTACTGCTGATTGGAGGCATACTGGGTTCGGGTAAAGGCCGGTTCGATAACCTGTTCCGGAATGCTGCAACCATGCCTGCAGGATGGGATATGATAGGTGCCTATATGGCTGCCATTGCCGGGGCCTTTTGGGCATATGACGGTTGGAACAACATAACTTTTGTAGCCGGCGAAGTCAATAATCCACAAAAAAACATCCCCAAAAGCTTATTTGCAGGATTGTCTTTTTGTATACTCATTTACCTGCTGGTTAACCTCGCATATATTTATGTATTACCCGTAAATATCCTGGCAGCTTCTTCTTTTGTGGCTTCAGATGCAGCTTTTGCGGTATGGGGAACTTTGGGAGCCGGCATCATAGCATTGATAGTGGTGGTTTCTACATTGGGTACCTCCAATTCGAATGTTATGGCAACGGCAAGGGTTACTTTTGCCATGGGGGAGGATAACCGGTTGTTTGCCAAAGCAGCGGTAGTTCAGCCCCGCTTCCATACACCGGGCAATGCACTCTGGCTGAATGCAGGCTGGACCGTATTATTGATTTTTAGTGGTTCTTTTGATATGCTAACGGATATACTCATTTTCGTAAGCTGGTTTTATTATGGAATGAGTGCATTGGGTGTTTTGATACTCCGGCGGAAGAGGAAAGATATACATCGTCCTTACAAGGTTTGGGGCTATCCATTGGTGCCCCTGGTTTTTGTAGTATTCACCGGATTTTTTCTTATTTCTACACTTATATCAGATATTCATAATTATTCGAATGGATCAGTACCCATTATCAATTCATTATTGGGTGTGCTGATTACCTGTATAGGCCTTCCTGTTTACTTTTTCTCGAAAAAGTAAAATGATTGCCTTATCAATCCTAAGTTTTATTTTCGTTGGAAACCCCAATGTAACATGGAGGAAGTAATTGATGCCATCAATAATTTATTTGTATCAGCCGGTAATACGCCTCCTGACAGGGTTGAGAAGCTGCCGCAAAGCGGTAGTGACAGGATTTATTTCAGGGTTTATATGGGCGAAAAAACAATGATTGCCACGTACAATAGTAACAGGCAGGAGACCAGGACCTTCATCTATTTCAGCCAGCATTTCCGGGAAGCAGGCCTTCCTGTTCCTAACATACTTTACCGAAATGAAGAAGATACCCTATATATACAGGAAGACCTGGGGGAAGACTCTTTACTGGACAAACTGGAACAAAAAGGTCACGGCGACTATGCCTATCGCCTGTTTCAAAAAAGTCTTTCAGAACTGGCAAGAATACAGATTCTGGGCGATAAAGGACTTGAATATGATTATTGCTTAACCGCTAAAGAATTTGGCAAGCAAGCCATCATGAGCGACCTACTTTATTTTAAATATTATTTTCTGGATACACTCCAGTTGCCTTATGACAAACAGGCAATGATGAATGATTTTGAGGGATTGAGTACCTACCTGAACCATACCCAGAATAAGTTTTTTATGTTTCGTGACTTCCAGAGCCGGAACATTATTGTAAAGGATGAGCAGGTTAATTTTATTGACTACCAGGGTGGGATGAAAGGAGCTTTGCAGTACGATGTTGCCTCCCTGTTGTGGCAGGCAAAGGCAAACCTGAGTGAGGACTGGAAGAATGAATTACTGGAGTATTACATAGACCAGGTGGAAGCCTTATTGGGTAAACAGGTAGACAGACTGACATTTGTTAGCCAGTACAACGGGTATGTATTGATACGATTATTACAGGTAATGGGCGCATACGGGTTCCGCGGATTGTTTGAACGGAAAGCCCATTTTTTAGCCAGTATACCGCTCGCATTGAAGAACCTGAAATTTTTTATTGAAAACAAGCGAATTGGAATTGTAACACCAGAATTCAGCAGGGTTTTGAAACTGGTGGTAAGTAAAGAAATGATGGAACGATTTGAAACACCGCATGCAGATGAGCATACGAAACTCGTTATTGAAATCAACAGCTTCAGTTATAAGAAAGGAATTCCCACCGACACTACCGATAATGGAGGTGGTTTTGTGTTTGATATGCGCGGTATTCTCAACCCTGGAAGGATAGATGAATACAAAACCCTCTCAGGGAAAGACAAACCGGTGCAGGATTTCCTCGACCAGCGCACAAAAATGAATAAATACCTGAACAGTGTTTGGGACCTCATTGATATAAGTGTGGAAGACTACCTCAAAAGAGGCTTTAGTCATTTGCTGATCAATTTCGGATGTACCGGAGGTCAGCACCGGAGCGTATATGCTGCCGAGCAAACTGCCCGGCATTTGAGAAATAAATATGGACTTAAAATAGCACTGAATCATACTAATCAGGAAAACTGGTTAAAGCAGTTACCCAATTCAGAAAATTAGTCCTGTTGGTAAACGACATTGTATCGATTCGCTGATAAATAACCCTTAAGCAGCAAATATGACTGATCATACAACCAAAGCCCCTGTTGCCGGCATTAGAAAGGCGATGGTATTTGCAGCCGGGTTGGGTACAAGGTTAAAGCCCTGGACTGACCATCACCCGAAAGCACTTGCCCGGGTAAACGGGAAAAGCCTGTTACAGCGTAATATCGAATACCTGCAGGTACAGGGTATCTATGAAGTGGTGGTAAACGTGCACCATTTTGCCGACCAGGTAACAAACGAGATTGCTGCATCAAATGGATGGGGATCCCAAATCACCCTTTCAGATGAAACGGATGCTGTTTTGGAAACTGGTGGCGGATTACAAAAAGCGGCAGGTTATTTTTCAGATGTGTCAGATTTTGTGGTGATGAATGTGGATATACTAACAGATATGCCCCTGGCTAAAATGATCAGCCAACACCTGCATAACCAGCCTCTGGCAACTTTGGCCGTGAGTGAGCGGGAAACTTCCCGTTACTTTCTGTTTGATGAACAACAGTACCTTTCTGGATGGGAGAATAGCAGGACCGGTGAAAAAAAGATAGTCAGAAATGCTGTAAACCTGCGCAGAAAAGCATTCAGCGGAATACATGTAATCAATAGTGCTTATTTCCATCTGATACAACTAACGGGTAAATTCTCCATGGTGGATGCCTATCTGGCATTGGCTAAACACAACAACATTTCCTGTTTTGATCATAGCGGTTGTCATTTTCTGGATGTAGGAAAACCGGAAAGTATAGTGGCCGCTGAAAAAATATTCCCTTAAACCAGCCAGATGCAAAAAACAAGGTTCGCGCTCATTGGTTGTGGTAATATTGGGATGAGACATGCTAAGCAAATGCAAATCCATGGTAGTCTGGTTGCGGTATGTGATACCCATGAAGCCAGGGCCAGACAACTGGGGGAAGAATATGGGGTTCCCATCTTTACTGAATTGCCAACGCTTATTACAAATGGACCCGTTTTTGATGTGCTCGCTATCTGCACCCCCAATGGGCTGCATTCGACGCAGGCAATCCAGGCACTTTCTTCGGGTCATAATGTGTTGGTAGAAAAACCGATGGCGCTTACTACTATCGAATGCCAGGAAATGATGCAGGCTGCCCTGGAAAATAAAAGACAATTATATACGGTTGTTCAAAACAGGTTCAACCCACCTGTCAGGGAAGTAAAAAAAGCGCTGGATCTGGGTGCTTTCGGGGAAATTTCAGGCATCCATCTAAGTTGTTTCTGGAACCGGGATGCACACTATTACCAAAATTCCTGGAGGGGCAGCCGGGACATGGATGGCGGAATCCTTTACACACAGTTTAGTCATTTTGTGGATTTGCTTTTTTGGTTCTTTGGTGATATAGATACTGTTTCTGCCATTGCCTGCAATGCCGATCACCAGGGTACTATTGAAATTGAAGACGCTGTTGCCGTGCTGGTGAAATTTTCCAATGGTATCATAGGTACACTGCATTTCTCTATCAACAGCTATGGTAAAAACAGGGAAGGGGGATTGACGATTATAGGGAGGACGGGAACGGTAAAAATCGGTGGAGAATACCTGAATAAAATCGACTACCAACAATTTGCTACTTATGATTTCCCGGTTTTAGCAGCGACTGCAGCTGCCAATGACTATGGTTCCTACAAGGGATCCATGAGCAACCATGATAAAGTATATGCAAGCCTGGTAGAAAACATAGAACGAAAAATTCCTTATTATACAACGCCTTTTGAAGCCTTCAAAACGGTGGAAATTATTGGAAAAATATACCGGGCGGCTGGCAAGTGAAACATCCCGGTTGCTGAGTGCCCAATTCGATTAGTTCCTGATCATATTTACCACAATAAATGGTAGTTTTAGGTTTATGTCTTACCAGTCAAAAAAAGCAGTCATCAGGGATGTAGTCTTTGGCAAAAACGTAACCCTCATTGAGCCCTGTAATCTTTATGAATGCAGTATTGGAGACGATTGCTTTATCGGCCCCTTTGTGGAAATACAAAAAAATGTTGTGATTGGTGACAGGTGTAAAATCCAATCACACAGTTTCCTTTGCGAGTTCGTAAGCATAGGGGATGATTGTTTCATTGGTCATGGCGTTATGTTTGTAAATGATAAGTTTTCGGAAGGAAAACCCTCTGGTAATCGAAGCCTTTGGCAGAAAACCATCATTGGTAACCATGTTTCAATAGGTAGTAATGCCACATTACTGCCGGTAACCATTTGCGACAAAGTAGTGATTGGTGCAGGATCAGTTGTTACCCGGGACATAACGGAGCCGGGTATATATGCAGGGAATCCTGCCAAAAAAATTTAATAATCCCTCTATTACTAAAAAGAACCAGGCAGTTTATACTTTGATATAAATTTTCTTTTTGTCCAGCACATATACAATCAGCCAGTAAAAAGCAATGATACAAAGTGCGTAAACGAAGGAACCAACCCTGAGGTCAGCGGCAATATTTTTACAAACATGTTCATAGAACCAGGGGAAAAAGGAAGTGTACACATTGTTGCCCTCCGGACTTGTATGGTCAACCCACCGAAGCATAGAGGATACCCTTGGCAGAAAACCACTTAATACAAAAATGAAAAGCGGGTTTTTACCAAACACGTCAAAGAACCTGCTCCAGGCCCCTTTCACTCCCTTGCATTCGATCAGGTAAACCAAAGTGCCGAGTGCCAGTATGGCCAAACCGGTAGTATAAATGGTATAACTGCTGGTCCATATTTTTTTATTGACAGGGAAAACCATGTCCCAGCAATAGCCGGTAAATAACAGCACCAAACCTGCCACAAACAGGCCGGATAACATTTCGTGAATTTTTCCATTGGCACTTTTTTGCTGGATATACTGCCCGACAAAAAAACCAAATATCACTTCTACAATAGCCGCTCCTGAACTGGCAATACCCTCAGGGTCGAAGGGGATACCTTCACCCTTGTACATATGGTTTATGCCCAGTATACTAATATCCAACTGTGTGCCAAACCATCCTGATAAACTATATGGGTCGCCCGGTGTTCCTAATAATAGGCAGAGGAACCAATAGACCAGTAATAAGATAGCACTGATCACAAATGCACCTTTTGTTTTGGCATAAAAAATGATTACCGAAGCGAAAAAATAACAGATGGCAATTCTTTGTAAAACGCCAAAAATCCGCACATTTTCCCAGACCTTCCCTACGATGTGTTCTCCATCCCAGCGAATAAAGGGGCTCCAGTTGAGAAAGACGCCGATAGCAAAAATCAACAGGGTCCTTTTGATCACTTTCTTCCAAAAAACAGCAGGGCCTGACTGCTCAAACCTGGGCATTACAAAGGAGAGTGCATTTCCTACCGCAAAAAGGAAAAAAGGGAATACCAGGTCGGTGGGTGTGCAACCATGCCAGGGGGCATGCTCTAATGGGGTAAAAATGTTTGCCCAGCTACCTGGGTTGTTAACCATTATCATAAGGGCAACTGTTGCCCCCCTGAAAACATCTAATGAATAATACCGTTGGTTCATGAATGATATTTATGGCTTGAAGATAAGTAACCTAAAAGGATATTGCAATGCCTCCCCTGAATCTATTTGCCATCCATCAGGCAGGGCTTCAAAATTGGAACCTATTTCACTAATGCGAACGCAGCAATTACCTTTTCCGATAAAATTGCATGCAGGCAGTAATTATTGTTATTTTTGTCCGATGGCATACCATCAATAACCCATATGCAAAAAAACGTACTCATTACCGGCGGGGCCGGATTTATTGGTTCACACGTAATCAGGCTTTTTGTCAACAAATACCCCGACTACCAAATCATTAATCTTGACGCCCTGACCTATGCGGGTAATCTGGAAAACCTGACAGATATCGAAGACCGGCCCAATTATCATTTTTCCAAAATGAATATTCTGGATACCAGGGGACTCGATGAGGTTATTCGGAAGCATGGAGTAACTGATATCATACACCTGGCTGCGGAGTCACATGTTGACAGGTCAATTGTTTCTCCTTTGGATTTTGTGTATACCAATGTTATGGGAACCGTTAACCTGTTGAATGCAGCCAAAGATTACTGGAAAGAGAAACCCGGTTCACACCGTTTCTATCATATATCCACCGATGAAGTTTTCGGAAGTTTGGGAGAAACTGGTTTTTTTACTGAAACCTCACCCTATGATCCCAATTCACCATATTCGGCCAGTAAAGCTTCTTCGGATCATTTTGTTAGGGCTTACGGAGAAACCTATCACATGGAGACCCTTATTTCTAATTGTTCGAATAATTATGGCCCGAATCATTTTCCGGAAAAACTGGTTCCCCTCTTCATTCATAATATAATAACGGAAAAGCCACTCCCGGTATATGGGGATGGTGGGTATACCCGCGATTGGCTCTATGTAAAAGACCATGCATTGGCCATTGATCTGGTCTTTCACCAGGGAGTTAGTAGAGAAACCTATGCTATCGGTGGATGTAACGAATGGAAGAATATTGACCTTGTTACATTACTCTGTCAACTAATGGACGAGAAACTGGGCAGAGAAAAAGGGCATAGTGAAAAACTCATCACCTATGTGAAAGACAGACCGGGTCATGACAGGCGTTATGCTATTGACGCTTCAAAGATTAACCGGGAGCTGGGCTGGAAACCCTCTGTAACTTTTGAAGAAGGGTTGAGGGAAACTATTGACTGGTATCTGGCTAATACGCAATGGCTGGAGAATGTAACCAGCGGCAATTACCAGCATTATTATGAATCCATGTACAGTAACCGATAACTATGGAAGTAGAAAAGACCAAACTAGAAGGATGTCTGTTGATACACGATACTTTCATTGGCGATGAGAGAGGCTATTTTTTCGAAAGTTTTAACCGGAAAAGGTTTTTCGAAAAGACCGAAGTGGATACTGAGTTTGTTCAGGATAACCAATCTCTTTCCCAAAAAGGCGTATTGCGGGGTTTGCATTACCAATTGGGTGCATTTGCCCAGGCAAAACTGGTGAGGGTAATCAGGGGTAAGGTATTGGATGTGGCAGTAGACCTTCGGGCTGGCTCAGCTACTTTCGGAAAACACATTGCTGTGGAGTTAAGGGAGGATGACCACATACAGTTATATATTCCCCGTGGATTTGCGCATGGCTTTGTGGTACTGAGTGAGGAAGCTGTATTCTTCTATAAGGTAGATAATTACTATAATAAAGAAGCCGAGGGGGGTATCATGTATAATGATCCGGAAATTGGGATTGACTGGCAGTTGCAGGACACTGAGATCATTCTTTCTGAGAAGGACAAGGTTTTACCTCTCCTCAGCAATATCAAAGACACTTTAAATTTTCATACATGAAAGGCATCATTCTGGCAGGTGGATCGGGCACGAGGTTATATCCCATTACTAAGGGTATCAGTAAGCAATTGATGCCGGTGTATGATAAGCCCATGATATATTATCCACTCTCTGTATTGATGCTGGCAGGAATCCATGAAATACTGGTCATCACTACTCCTGAAGATTCTGCACAGTTTCAGCGTTTATTAGGAGATGGAGCAGAACTCGGTTGCCGGTTTTCCTATGCTGTTCAGGAAGTACCGAATGGCCTGGCACAGGCATTTGTAATTGGTGAATCTTTTATCGGGCAGGACAAAGTGGCGCTGATATTAGGAGATAATATTTTTTATGGTGCCGGATTTAGCAAACTGGTTCAGTCATTCAACGATGTGGATGGCGCAGCGGTGTTTGCCTATGAAGTAAATGACCCGGAGCGCTATGGAGTGGTTTCTTTTGATTCCCAACTAAAAGCACAAACCATTGAAGAAAAGCCCGCCCACCCAAAATCAAATTATGCAGTACCGGGCTTGTATTTCTATGACAACAGTGTGGTGGGTATCGCCAAATCTATGAAACCTTCTGCCAGGGGTGAATACGAAATCACGGATGTGAACAGGGTTTACCTTACAGAAGGGAGGCTTCATGTGGGCATCATGAACCGGGGTACTGCCTGGCTGGATACGGGAACCTTTGACTCTTTTGCGGATGCCTGCGAATTTGTAAGGGTAATTGAAAAGCGACAAAGCCAAAAAATTGGTTGTATAGAGGAGGTAGCCTTCCGGATGGGGTATATTAACAGAGAACAGCTGAATATACTGGCCGATAAGTATGCCAAAAGTGGCTACGGGGAATACCTGCGAAGGATAAAATAATGTCCTTTTCAGGCAAAATGAACCCCATAAAAGATGATTGTTATCATAAATGGGTATTTTTTTAGGGGTTCCTAAACAAAAAATCGGGACCTATGTTATTGATGCTATGAATGCTTTTACCATCAAAGACCTGGAGAACCTGTCAGGCATCAAAGCGCACACGATTCGTATATGGGAGCAGCGGTATTCCTTCCTGAACCCGCAGCGAACGGATACCAATATCAGGTATTATACGAATAATGAGTTGCAGACCCTGCTGAATATCGCCCTGCTCAATAAGTATGGGTATAAAATCTCCCATATCGACAGGATGTCTTCTTCTGAAATGAATGAGAAAATCCTCTCTCTTTCACAAATACAGGCACAACAGGAGAAGGTGGTGAATGACCTCATTAATTATATGATGGAGGTGAAAATGGAAGCATTTGAAGAAGTGCTGGAAGTGTAC
Source organism: uncultured Bacteroidota bacterium (assembly GCA_963750825.1). Taxonomy (GTDB): domain Bacteria; phylum Bacteroidota; class Bacteroidia; order Chitinophagales; family Chitinophagaceae; genus Sediminibacterium. The sequence continues at coordinate 48,086 of CAVVSL010000021.1, forward strand.
ATACGGTCTAAAGGGATCGAAAAAACCATCATGCAGATTATTTTCCCTTTTTTGGAGCGGATAGGCATTCTTTGGATGACTAACCATATCAACCCTGCCCAGGAGCACCTGGTCACCAATATTATCCGACAGAAGCTGATTGTAGGTATTGACGCTAATAAGAGTGTATTGTCCTCTTCTCAAACGGCTTTGTTATTTCTACCGGAAGGGGAGCACCATGAACTTGCCCTGTTGTTTATATATTACTTATTGAAGAACCGTGGGGTTAAAGTGTTGTATTTAGGGGCCAATATCCCTATCAAAGACGTTGATTACCTGGCTAAACTCAAAAATCCCAGTTTCCTGTATACCCACTTAACGTCGGTTGCTGCTAATTTTAATTTCGAAAAATTCCTTGTCAATACCAACCTCCGGATGCCCGATAAACAGTTTATAGTTTCAGGTATACTCACCCAATCTTACAAGAAAAAGATACCGGCTAATTTCAGCTTTAAGCGCTCCTTGACAGAAGTAATTGATTACTTCTCTACGCTGGGATAAGCAAAACAATACCTCATTTTTGTTTCACCTTTTTACTTATAGTATAAACAAAATTATAAGTGAAGAAGTATATATTTTAAATATATTCATTTAAGATACTGAAAATGAATCGTTTATATATATTTTATTTAAAATAAAAAATAGTTCACTATTAATATTATTGTTTAACTTTGTTGTATCAATAATTAAACAATAAGTATATGTCCGCAGTAGAGTTTGATCAGTTATTGTTGAATAACACAGAATTTTTAAAGCCCTTTGCCATTACCTTAACCCGTGATAGTGAAGCTGCCAAAGACTTGTTCCAGGAAACCCTTTACCGGGCGTTGGTTAACCGCGAGAAATACCACGTAGGCACCAATATCAAAGCATGGCTCTACACCATCATGCGCAACATTTTCATCAATAACTACCGGAGAAAATCTAAGCAGAATACCATCTTCGATAATACCCCCAATGATTTCCTGCTCGACCACAACCAAACCGTGGTAGCCAATGAAGCTATTACCGGCTTAAACCTGAAGGAAGTACAGGAATCTATTTATGAATTACCCGAAATTTTCCGAAATCCTTTCCTGCTTTATTTTGATGGGTTTAAATACAATGAGATAGCCGACATGCTGGGAGAACCGCTCGGTACCATCAAAAGCAGGATTCACTTTGCGCGTAAACTGCTGAAGTCTAAAATCCAGCGGTATTAAAGAATTTAACTAACTTTCTCAAAAACCCATTGAGCGGAAAGGTAATCATCATCGGTAGCGGTTTCGCGGGCCTTTCGGCTGCTTGTTTCATGGCCCGGGCCGGGTGGGAAGTTACTGTAGTGGAAAAGCACCCCATACCAGGTGGCAGGGCCAGACAAATGACCGATGAGGGTTTCACCTTCGATATGGGCCCAAGTTGGTACTGGATGCCCGACGTCTTTGAAAGATTCTTCGCCCAGTTCGGCAAAAAAGTTTCCGATTATTACCAATTAGAAAGACTGGACCCTTCCTACCGTGTATATGGAGCGGATGGGCCTGTGGACATACCCGCAGACCTGACAGCCTTAAAAAAATTATTCGATTCACTGGAGCCCGGAAGTGGTGATAGGCTTTCTGCCTTCCTCGGGGAAGCTGCTTATAAATACAAAGTGGGTATTGAAAAGCTGGTATTCAAACCCGGCCAATCACTTTCAGAATTCGTAGACTGGGACCTGATAAAAGGCGTTTTCAGGCTCGACGTATTCAATTCCATGAAAGCCCATGTAGCTAAATACTTCAGTCACCCCTTCCTGGTGCAACTGATGGAATTCCCTGTGCTTTTCCTGGGGGCCTTACCCGAAAATACGCCTGCTTTGTACAGCCTTATGAATTATGCAGATATCATGGGTGGTACCTGGTATCCCAAAGGAGGAATGTACCAAATAGTGAAAGGCATGCATTCACTTGCCCTTGAACTGGGGGTAACCTTCCATTTTGAACAGGAAGTACAGGAAATTGTGGTGGTAAATCATATCGCCCAATCTGTCAGGGTTACGGATAAAGCAGGAAATTCCATCAACCATTCGGCAGATGTGATTATTGGAGGGGCAGATTATCACCATATTGAAACAGACCTGCTTCCGGCCCAATACCAAACGTATACAAAGAAATACTGGGATACAAGGGTGATGGCACCGGGTTGTTTGCTCTACTATGTGGGGTTGAATAAAAAATTAAAAAATATCTTGCACCATACCCTTTTCTTCGACACCTCTTTTGCCCGGCACGGGAAAGAAATTTATACCAGTAAGGAATGGCCCAGCGACCCTCTTTTTTACGTAAGCGCCACTTCTGTTTCGGATGAAACGGTAGCACCCGCAGGCTGTGAAAACCTTTTTTTACTGATTCCCGTAGCTTCAGGACTTGACAATGATACCGAAGCACTTAGGGAAAAATATTTTGTTCAAATAATCAACAGACTGGAAAAGCATCTGGGCGAATCCATTTTGGACGCCATCATATATAAAAAATCGTATGCGCATAGTGATTTTATCAACGATTACCATGCTTTTAAAGGAAATGCTTACGGTTTAGCGAACACTTTACTGCAAACTGCTGTTTTAAAACCTGGTTGCAGGAGTAAAAAGGTAAGCAACCTGTTTTACACAGGTCAGCTCACAGTTCCCGGTCCGGGTGTTCCACCCAGCCTCATTAGCGGCGAAGTGGTAGCCGGGGAAGTAGTAAAGCAATTTAATAGGGCTCATTCGATAAAAAGTAACGTTCCAAACCATAACGAAGCAATATGATACACCTGTTTAATGAAGTGAGCGAGCACTGCAGCAGGATTACTACCGGGAAGTACAGTACCAGCTTCTCCTCGGCTATTAATTTATTGCACAAGGACCTTCGGCAACCCATTTATAATATCTATGGTTTTGTGCGTTTTGCAGATGAAATTGTGGATACTTTTCATGAGTACGACAAAAGCCTGTTATTGCAGGAATTCAAAAAAGCCACTTACGAAGCCATCGAAAGGGGAATCAGCCTCAATCCCATTCTCCAGAGCTTTCAACTAACAGTCAATGAATTTAAAATTGATAGGTCACTGATTGAAGCCTTCCTCTTTAGTATGGAGATGGACCTGGATAAACGCAAATACGACAGAAATGGCTATGAACAATATATTTATGGCAGTGCAGAAGTGGTGGGACTGATGTGCCTGTTTGTGTTTTGTGAAGGGAACAATGCACAATACGAAAACCTGAAACCCTATGCACGCAGCCTGGGTGCAGCCTTCCAGAAAGTCAATTTTCTTCGCGATTTGAAAGCGGATTATGAGGGCCTGGAAAGAGTCTATTTCCCGGAATGTGATTTCAGAAATTTTACGCAGGCGGACAAGGATTCTATTGAAGCAGATATCAGGAAAGACTTCAATCACGCTTTTGAAGGAGTGGTGAAACTTCCAGCAAAAGCCAGGTTTGGGGTATATGTGGCGTATAAATATTACTTTTCCCTGTTCAGGAAAATCCAGAAGCTACATCCAAAGCATATCATGGAAACGCGAATCAGAATACCCGATTACGGCAAAATGCTTATTTTGGCCAAGGCCGGCATCAGAAGCCAGTTGAATTTGTTATAACCTTTTTTATTGGGCATATATGGAGCAGGTAATTCTGGTAGATGAGGAAAACAGAGAAATGGGAAGCCTTGAAAAAATGGAAGCCCATGAGAAAGCAATGCTCCATCGTGCTTTCAGCGTTTTTGTGTTCAACCGGCAACAGGAACTCTTACTCCAGCGAAGGGCACTTAATAAATACCACAGTGGTGGCTTATGGACCAATACCTGTTGCAGTCATCCCAGACCGGGCGAACAAACCCATTCGGCTGCTGCAAGAAGGCTGGAAGAAGAAATGGGATTTACTACCCCCCTCACAGAGATTTTCCAGTTTATTTACAAAGCAGGCTTTGACAACGGACTTACAGAACATGAATATGACCATGTATTTGCAGGATATTACGAAGGGGAAATGAACCCTGATCCCGAAGAAGTAATGGAGAAAGCTTACTGGGCAATGGACAAAATACAGGAACAAATGGAAAAGACGCCCGAATCGTTTACGGTATGGTTCAGAATTGCTTTTCCCAGGGTAATGGAATGGTGGCAAAGGAATAATATCCCCATCGCTGGATAGTCTCCGGAAAAATGCTATCCTTGTTTACAAAAAGACTAGTCAAAAAAAGATGGACAATCCCAAACATGCCATAATGGTGGGTGCCGGTGTGGCAGGCCTTGCCGGCGCCATACGGCTGGCTATCCAGGGCTTTTCGGTAACGGTATTCGAAAAAAATAATTACCCCGGTGGGAAACTGGGCTATTTTCCATTGGGGGAATATCATTTTGATGAAGGCCCCAGTTTATTTACACAACCCGCCTTGCTGGAGGAATTGTTTGCACTGGCCGGTGAACCTATGCAGGATTATTTAGCATACCAGAGAGAGTCTGTATGCTGTCATTATTTTTATGAAGATGGCACACAGGTCAAAGCTTTTGCCGATACCCGATTGTTTGATGAGGAACTGGTTTTGAAAAATGGAGAATCGCCTGGCGCTTTAGCTGCCTACTTACAACAGTCCCAAAAAACCTATCACCAGATTGGCAATATTTTCCTCAACCATTCGCTGCATAAATGGAATACATTGCTGAAAGCCCCGGTATTAGCAGCTCTGCGAGCTACCCGGCCTTCCTTACTTTTCAGCACCCTTAACGCTGTAAACCAAAAGCGCTTTTCCAATCCCAAAACAGTCCAGCTATTCAACCGGTACGCAACGTATAATGGCAGTAATCCTTACAAAGCCCCGGGAATGCTGAGCCTTATTCCGCATATTGAACACAACGAAGGGGTATTTTATCCCAAAGGGGGGATGGTGAATATTGCCAGGGCATTGCATAAGCTGGCTGTGAAATTGGGTGTTGAATTTAATTTTAGCACACCAGTAACCCGTATCATTCATAATAATAACCGCATAGCCGGGGTAGTGGTCAATGGTGAAAATAGAATGGCCGATATAGTAGTGAGTAATATGGATGTATATTTTACTTACCGGCGATTACTGAACCAGCCCCGTGTTGCTGAAAAAATACTGAAGCAGGAGAGAAGCAGCAGCGCCCTTGTTTTTTACTGGGGGATACGCCATGAATTCCCTTCCCTGGGTTTACACAATATTTTTTTCTCAGGAGATTACCCGGCAGAATTTGATCATTTGTTTCGGCAAAAAAAAGTATACCATGACCCTACTGTTTATATCAACATCACCTCAAAAAATGAACCGGGTATTCAGGCCCCGCATGGTAAGGAAAACTGGTTTGTAATGGTGAATGCTCCCGCTAACAAAGGGCAGGACTGGACTGCTATCAGGCAGGCTACCCGGGAAGCCATTATCCGTAAACTAAACAAAATATTGGATACAGATATTGCACCATTTATCGAAGAAGAAGCCATGATGGACCCCCTGCTCATTGAATCCAAAACGGAATCCTATATGGGCTCTTTGTATGGTACGAGTTCTAATACACGGTTAGCGGCATTCCTGCGACATCCCAACTTCAGTAAGCGGATTCAGGGACTTTATTTTGTGGGCGGGAGTGTACATCCCGGCGGGGGAATACCCCTCTGTTTGCAAAGTGCGCAAATCATGAGCGGGTTGGTTCAAAGAGAAACAAATAAAGGGAACCATTAGCCCTCCGTAATTTTTAAAGTACTATTGCACCCAGATTACACCATGCATGCGCATTAACAAAGAACAAATTGCCACTTTCCTCGCTATCCTGTTTCACCTGAGTGGTGCCATTGGTATCCTGTGTACGCCCTACCGCGACTGGTTTATTCGCTACACCCCCCTGAATCTGTTGCTGATGGCTGTTTTGCTGATTTGGGTGCAACCTGAAAAAAACAAAGCATTTGCGGCGTTTTTCGGGTTGGCATTTTTTGCAGGGATGATAACCGAGATGGTCGGCGTTAATACCGGCTGGCTTTTTGGTGAATATGCTTATGGTACTGTACTCGGTCCCAAATGGAATGGGGTGCCCCTGCTGATAGGTTGTAACTGGTTCGTTATCCTTTACTGCAGCGGCTCATTGGTGAAACAGTTCCAGGAATGGTTACAACAAAAATATGATCCCACCGGTGCAACACTAACTACCCGTATTAACACTTTTTCTCTCGTGGTGGATGGTGCCCTGGTTGCTACCCTGTTCGACTGGGTGATGGAACCTGCTGCCATCCAACTCGGATTCTGGCATTGGCAGTCGACCGAAATTCCTTTCTATAACTATGTCTGCTGGCTCGTGATCAGTACTTTTCTGCTGTTCCTGTTCAGGACCTGGCCCTTTGGTCGCCTCAACTTTTTCGCTGTACATTTGTTAATAATACAAGCATTGTTTTTCCTGGCACTTAGAATTTTTTTATAGCATGATATATGTTCTCATCACACTGGCCACCTTTCTGATTATGGAAGGGATTACCTGGTTAACCCACCGCTATGTGATGCATGGTTTTCTCTGGTATTTACATGAAGATCACCACAAGAAAAGCAATGGGTTTTTCGAAAAGAATGATGCCTTCTTTGTAATATTCGCCATACCCAGCTGGTTATGCATTATGCTGGGCAGTATGCACCAGGTATATTGGGTGGTTAGTATTGGTGCCGGTGTGGCACTGTACGGTTTTGCCTATTTTCTGGTCCACGAAATCATCATTCACCAGCGGTTTAAGCTCTTTACCAAAACCAATAACCGGTATATCAAAGCCATTCGCTGGGCACACAAGATGCACCATAAACACCTGGATAAGGAAGAAGGAGAAAGTTTTGGTATGTTGCTGGTAGCAAAAAAATACTGGGACAAAGTAAGAAAAGACGAACAGTTACAGAAACCATCAGCAGCATAATCCTATCCCACTCAATGCGTTGACCCAACACTACGACTATATCATTACCGGAGCAGGCGGAGCGGGCTCAACCCTATTGATGCATATACTGCAGGAGCCACTCCTGCGTGAAAAAAAAATACTGGTTATTGACCGTTCGCCCAAAACCTCCAATGACAGGACCTGGTGTTTCTGGGAAAAAAAACCGGGCATATTCGAAAACATCGTCCACCATCATTGGGATGCGTTACAGTTTTTTTCAAATACCTATTCCCGCAGTTTTCCTATATCCCCTTATCAATATAAAATGATCAGGGGCATTGACCTGTATGAAAAAGTAAAGGCAGCAACTGAGCAACACCCTACTATTAATTGGCATTACGCGAAGGTGACCAAAATCGAGTCGCTTACCGACAAAGCAGTGGTACATACCGAGACGGATATTTTTACGGCTGAATATGTGTTTAACAGCATACCCTTCCAGGATGTATATGAAAAACGGGAAGACAGTTACCTCCTGAAACAACATTTTATGGGCTGGCTGATTGAAACAGCAACTCCCTGTTTTGATACGGGGGTAGCCCGCTTCATGGATTTCAGGGTTGGTCAGGAAAAGGGTACCACATTTATGTATGTATTGCCGGTTAGCCCAACCAGGGCCCTGGTAGAATATACTTTGTTCACCGAAACGCTTTTGGCGCCCTCTGAATACGAAGCCGCCCTGAAAACCTATATCGACCAGTATTTCCCTGGTATTCCTTTTACGTTGGTACATACAGAATTTGGGGTAATTCCCATGACCAACCGGAGTTTTCCGCTGCAGGAGGGACGGGTAATCTATACCGGTGTAGCAGGCGGACAGGCAAAGGGCAGTACCGGATTTGCCTTTAAGTTCATCCAGAAAAGAGCCCGGCTCATAACCGGATACCTGAAAAAAAATCAGCCGGTATTGCTGAAAAATACCTGGCGGGACCGCAAATTCCGGTTTTATGATGCCATCCTTTTGCATATTTTATACCATCGTAAATTAGACGGGGCCTCTATTTTTACCGACCTGTTCAAAAAAAATCCACCGTACCGTATCCTGCGGTTTCTGGACAACGAAACCAATTTGTGGGAGGATATGCTGATCATGCGCACATTGCCCACTAAAATTTTCCTGAAAGCAGCTATCCGGGAACTCTTCCGGTAACACCGGTGTTTGATTTTTTAAAGGATTGTCTCAAAAAAAACGTGAAAATGTGCTATGATAGCCCTGTTGGGTTATTTTTGCAGCCCTGCGGTTATTTTGGCCTCGTAGTACAATGGATAGTATAAGAGTTTCCGAAGCTCCAGATCCAGGTTCGATTCCTGGCGAGGCCACACAGTAAATTACTATTTTACTGCTTACCTTTTCAAGTTAAAGGGGCTAATGTTCAGTCCCACTTTTCCTATTACTGATGATTGATTTTATTGTTTTTGGTATTGAGTCACTCAATGCTCATTTCAAATAAATGAGTCAGGCCGTAAAATAGTTATTGTTTTTTTTCGCACAGTTCTTCGCAAACGTCTCCCCAACGGGGGACTTTGCGCCTGTTGCACATAGACATGCCTTATCATTATTCAACTTTTCGGCACCCTGGTAAGTACAAACAACAGGTATTTTTTTCGCACAGTTCTTCGCAAACATCTCCCCAATGGGTGACTTTTCGCCTGCTACACATAGGCATGCATTATTATTACGCAACCTTTTCGCTTACCGCCATTTGGGGCGGCGAAAAGTCCTCTGTTGAAAATTTTTTCGGAGAAAGAATAAATGTTTTGAAGTGAAATAACCTGCTTGCTTCCAAAAAATATAATATTATTTATCTTAATTGTTGTAAAAATCCATCATTAAAGTGTATTTTGTATATTTGTGATGGATAAATCCATCATATTTAATTTTACAAGAAGTAGAAAAAATCCAACATTAATTCATTAATATGCATTTAACGATGGAAAAAGGCAACAAGTTAGGGTATGCAATGAGTGATCCGGCTATCCTGGAATTACTGGGGGACTTCATCCAGCAAACCCGCTTGCAAAGGAATCAAACACAGGAGGAGGTTGCAACGGCAGCGGGGGTTAACAGGTCAACCATTGTATCCATGGAAAATGGCGGCGGTGGAACCCTGCTTTCCTTTATCCAGGTGCTCAGGTCATTGGAACAATTGCATTTGCTCCGGCATTTTGAAACAAAACAAGGCTTCAGTCCCCTGGAACTGGCCAAACTGGAGCTGAAAAAAAGGAAGCGGGCTAGTAATAAAACAAAGCCGGTTAGTAAACGACCCAAAAGCACCTGGTGATGATCAATAATGCTTTTATCAATTTATGGAACCAAAGGGTGGGTGCGATAGCCTGGGATAGCGATAACCGGCTGGCATCCTTTGAATTCTCACCCGCTTTTTTAACCCATCAATGGGATATTGCACCTTTACAAATGCCGCTTGCCGGGGCAGAAGGCCGGATATTTAACTTTCCCGAATTAAGAGACAACGCCACTTTTAAAGGGCTTCCGGGCTTACTGGCTGATGTATTACCTGATAAATATGGGAGCCTTCTTATCAATGCCTGGCTTTCCAGAAACGGGAGGGCTGCCGATAGTATGAATCCGGTGGAACTGCTTTGCTTTATTGGTAAAAGAGGTATGGGCGCATTGGAATTTGAGCCGGTTGAACCCAAAATAACCAGCGGGGCTTCTAAAATTGAAATCGACAGCCTTGTCCACATAGCCGGGGAAATTCTCTCGGGCAGGCAGCAACTGCACACCCAATTAACCCCTGGTGAAGAAAAGGCAATGATTGATATCCTGAAAATAGGTTCATCTGCCGGTGGCGCAAGGGCCAAAGCGGTGATTGCATTCAATACTGATACAGGGGAAGTCCGCTCCGGCCAAACAGATGCACCGAAAGGATTTACACACTGGCTGTTGAAATTTGACGGCGTTACCGACCAGCAATTGGGCCTTTCATCGGGCTATGGCAGGGTTGAAATGGCCTATTACCTGATGGCCAAAGCAGCCGGAATAGAAATGATGGAAAGCCGGTTACTGGAGGAAAAGGGAAGAGCACATTTTATGACGCGTCGATTCGACAGGGAATCGGGTAAAGGCAAACTGCATGTACAAAGCTTTTGCGCAATGGCGCACTATGATTTTAACAACATCACCGGATATAGTTACGAGCAGCTCTTTGAAACCATGCGTTCTATGTTGCTGCCCTATACTGATGCAGAGCAGTTATACCGGAGAATGGTATTTAATGTGATGGCACGCAACTGTGATGACCACACCAAGAACTTTGCTTTTCTCATGGATAAAACGGGTAAATGGAAACTATCCCCGGCCTTTGATGTTTGCCATTCGTTCCGGCCCGGAAGCACCTGGGTAAGCCAGCAATCGTTAAGTGTAAATGGGAAACGAAAAAACATTACCCATGATGATTTACTGGCCGTTGCCCAAAATATGAACATTAAAAAACCAAATGCGATTATTACCCGGGTCAATGACGTTGTTAGCAGATGGAATGAATTTGCGGCCCAGGCCCAGGTAAAAAATGAACTGAAAAAGGCTATCGGAAAAACCTTATTGGTTCTGTAATCTGCCACTATAAAATGTGTGAAACCGGAGGGATTTTTGGATAATCACTTTTTTCGCATAGTTCCGCCTGCCATTAGTACACGGGAGACCAGAATATCACTTAAATGGAATTTCAGGACATTGACCTCTCAATGTCAATCTGTTACTAATAGGCATCTTTCCGTTATGCAGGACGGCGCAAAGTCCTCTGTCGAGAGAATGCGGAGAAAGGAATCAGGAGGACTATACGGAGAAGGGTGGTATCTTAAGGCGTCTCATACAATACTGGATTCAGTGGTGTATCTATGATCTCCCTAATCCTTGCACCCGGGCACCAGGCATCCCAGTCGGCCTGCTGGTTGTTGTTCAGGGGTTCCTGTAAACGCATGTCCCTGTCCATATAAATTATGGTCATCACTTTGCGCATTTGATCTGTGGTATTCGGGCCGGCCCTGTGAAAGGTCCAGCCGGAATGAAAACTGATTTCGCCCAAATCAAAGGGTGCTACTATTTTGGGGAAATGCTTCAGGGTAAGTTTTTGCTGGATAAGGCTTTCACTGTCGTCACTTATTTTCAGCATGCGGCCTTCTTCCAGTCGCTGGCTGCCGGCACTGAACTCCAGCGGTCCCATTGAAAGGGGTACTGGCTGCAGGGGTATCCAGGCAGTAATCGTTTTATCAGAATGCAAAGGCCAGTAATACTGGTCGGCATGCCAGGGCGTGTATCCTCCACCCGGCTCTTTAAACAGGGCCTGGTCATGGTACAACCTAACCCCCTTTACTTCCATCAAAGCAGTGGCTATGGCAGCTATTTTTTTACTGAACACAATTTCCTTAACCGCTGCGAATTTTGTCCAGATATTCATCACCTGTAAAAAAGCTTTTCCATAAGTATCCCTTTCTTCCAAAGCAGCTTTTTCTGTATTCAATGCTGCTACTGCTGCTGAAATGACGTCATTCATGTATAGCAGGATGTCTGCCGACAATACCTGTTTGATGGTCAGGTATCCATTTTGGTGGTAGGCATTGATTTGTTCTGCACTAACCGCAAAGGGCTCCTGTAAGGCTGCGCTTATGTTTTCAGGTAAAGATGTTGTCATGTATTAAGGTTTCCAGATGGAGGAAAGGGGATAGTAAGTTGCATTTTGCGGTGCTGCTTTTCCATTTTCAGCAAACACCCGCATATGTGTAAATTTTTCGGTAGGGAAAAAAATATCGGTTATCACCACACTACCGCAGTCTGCAAATAATTCTACGGAAGAATGGTCAATGAAAATATGCATACTAAGGGTATCCCTGTGTTTCACGCGAGGGGCGGTGTGTTTGGCCGGAAAGGGCTTTGAGAAAGAGGTTATACCGGCATTCGTTCTGTCCGTAAACCATTGATGAAGTGTTCTGTCATAACCTATACGGAAGCTTTCCTGCCTGCTGTTATACAATTCTATGCCAAAAGTACTGGCTGTGGAATGTTTCAGGTCAAAATCAAGTAATAGTTCTCCCAGTGATACCGGATATTTTTTCAGTTGTTTTGCGGTAAGCTGTTGTGCCGGTCCGCGCAATTTTTTTATTTCGGTAACTGGTTCGGAAAATAGCCGAATACCTTCTTTTGTTTCATGGAGGGATAATTCCCTTGGAAGGGTCATTGCGCTCCGCCATGTTTTTGTGGGTACTGTTTGTGCATATTGCCAGTTACTCATCCAGCCCAGGAAGATGGTCCGGTTATCCGGAGCATGGCTCCAGGTTACTCCTGCATAATTATCGGTTCCATAATCCAGCCATAAACTTTCAGATGGGGGATAGTTGTTGTGAAAAGTTTTACCATCAAAATCACCTATAAAATATTGTGTACCGCTTCCGCCATTGGGAGCGCCGTTGCCGATACTCACCAGTAGTACCCACTTCTTTTTGCCCTCCTTGCCAACAGGCAATGGAAATAAATCCGGGCACTCCCACACACCACCATGGCTGCCTTCCTGTTTACCAAAAGTGCCCGACAACTCCCAGTTGAGGAGATTGGGTGAGCGATAGAACCTGATTTCATCGCCGGCGGCAAGGGTCATAATCCATGAACGGGTATCCTGGTGCCAGCTTACTTTAGGGTCACGGAAATCTTTGGTACCTGAATTTTGTAAAACAGGATTCTGCGGATATTTAAGCCATGTCCGGCCCCCGTCAACACTATACGCAAGGCCCTGGGTTTGGAAATCATTTCTCCCCGATTTTTCTCCCTGCATATTGTGGTAGGTAAACAATGCCACGAGGGGTTTCTCTTCTCCCTTTTGCAAACCACTGGTATTGTTTTCATCCACCACCACACTCCCCGAAAAAATATAACCCAGTGAGTCGGGATACAGGGCAATGGGCTGTTGCTCCCAGTGAATGAGGTCTTTGCTGGTGGCATGTCCCCAGTGCATGGGCCCCCATACGGTACTGTCGGGATAGTACTGGTAAAAAAGATGGTACACATCCTTGTAATACACCATTCCATTTGGATCATTCATCCAGTGAGCCGGGGGAGAAAAGTGAAGTTGTGGTCGGTACTTTTCAGCATAGGGACGGTTCTGGGACTGTCCCGGATTGGCCAGACAAAAGATTGCCCATAAGGATAGAAAAATACGCATAAAAAAACTCAATAAAATTTCGAAAAATAACGTGCTGTTACTGGTAGGAACGTAGCATGGCTAAGCATTCACTGGCCATTTTCTGGTTGAATTCGTAGGTCAGCCTTTTATGGTTCACCGTATCCACGATGGTGCCTATGAAACACAAACCGCCTGTAAATAAATAAAGGATACCCATTCCGTTCTGGCCCACCATGAAACGCTGAATACCGCCTACACAAACAAAACCCAGTACACAGCCCAGAAGAATCTGGTCTGATTTTCTTCTTTTCCCGTTATAAAGCGCAATAAAATTGACCAACTGGTCTTCGGTCATTTCTTTGGTAATTGCCTGCAGGTAAATCAACTCTTCCCCTTCAATGGCGGGGACCATATTAATCAGGTTTGGTCTCATATCGGTTATTTAAATTTTTGGATAATTGTTTGATTCTTCCCAATATAATCATTAATCCGAAGATGCCCAATGGGTGATGGTGAAAGGAATTCAGCAGATCAAGCCGGAGTGCATAATGTATGGCGTGACCGATACCACAACCGGGGCAGGAACCCCATCCCAATAAACTAAAAAAACAGAGTGAGGTTTCGTGGGTATTTTCCGGCAAAAAAAACAATAGCAACAAAGCCAGGATCCAGAAAAGCCATTCGACATTTCTTTTGACAAAAGAAAGGAGCATCGCCATCAGTAAATATGCTTTTTTTGAATTCATTTTAATTCTTTTAGCCTGATGATGTACAAGCCCTTATTTCCCGAATGCCCCCAGGTTACTGCTGAAAATTTTAACGGCAATGGCTAATAAAATCACCCCAAAAAATTTTCTTACCGCCAATAAGCCACCCGGCCCCAATAATCGTTGTATGAGGTTCAGCGAACGCAATACCAAATAGACAACCAACAAATTGATAATGATACCGGCTAAAATATAATAAGCCGTAAAGTTGGCCTTTAATGACATGATGGTGGTAAGCGTACCACTACCTGCAATGATGGGAAATGCAATGGGTACCAGACTGCCCGATTTCACATCTTTGTCACCTTTGAATATTTCATGTCCCAGTACCATTTCCAAACCCAGCAGGAAGATGACGATTGAGCCCCCAACAGCAAAGGATCTTACATCCAATCCCAATACGCCCAAAAAAGATTCTCCTGCCACCAGAAATAATATCATCAAAGCACCAGCTATCAGGGTTACCTGCGCTGATCGGATTCCTCCGGTCTTGTCTTTGAGAGTTATCAGCAAGGGTACTGACCCTACGATATCAATCACGGCAAATAGCGTAAATGTAACGGTAACCAAAAAGTCGAAACGTATTCCCATGGTCACTGGTTTTTATAAAGGTATAAAAATATCAATGGCTATACTGTGTCCTCCAGGTCCTTCCCGGGCCTGTGCCATTCTTTACCGGCAAGTGAAACATTGTAAACCATTTCATGACGAATGCCCTGAGCATCAGGAACCAGTTTCACTACGCATCCATAATGACAGGTAAAAGTATCGAAGGACTCTTTTAAGGGTGTTTGGGTAATGTGTGCAAGGATACTCCTCAATATCCCACCATGGGCTACAATCACAGATGGTTTGCGCTTGCGGTTGTATTCTTCAAACCGTGTGATAACCCTTTGGTGCAGTTGCCTATAGCTTTCTCCGCCAGGAACGGGCACGTCGATAAAGTTTTCCAACCATGGCTGGAGGCTTTCTTTGGGAATGTCGTTCCACAAACGCATTTCCCATTCCCCGCAATTCAGCTCCATCAGGTCATTGTCCAAATGAATGTGGTGTTCCGGAAAAAGCGCTTCTGCCAGCTTTCTGCACCTTTGTAAAGGGCTGCTGTATACTGCCTGGATATTTTTGGGAAGGTGGGGACGAATACTGTTGACTTCTTCTTCAAAACTGTCTGTCACATCCAAATCAGCCTGTCCGTAACAGGTGCCGTTCACTACTGAGGGGGTGGTATGCCGGATCAGGTATAATTCCATCCCACGAATTACCTCAAAATTTATTAATAATCCCTCAATGCGGATAAAAAATCCGGGCTGTACAGGAATTTTGGCTTCCTCTATACAGCCCGGGCATATTAGTCAGGAAAAATAAGTTTCCTGTGTGTTCTGTATTGTGTTTGCATTGTCACCAAACATTCATGGCACAAACAGTCTGTAAACTTTTCACCCAGCAGAAGTTGTTCTTCAGGACTCAATGTAATACTGTTGCAATGGCATTCAGTGATATTTCCCAGTTTACACTCAAACTCCCGATTACATTTGGGACAATTTTTTATTTCGTGTTGGGGCATGGTTTTACCAGTTAAAAGTGATTCCCGTATTGAAAATAAAAGGAATGCTGTTAAAACCCCTTACATCAAAGAATTGCTTTCCGGTGATATTTTGTGCCTCTGCAAAAAACCGGATATGGTCATTGAACAGGTAACCTGCGCTGGCACCCAGGAGAAAATAACTGTCTAATGCAATGTCTGCTTTCTTATACCCGCCTATGTCGTACCGTTTGCTGACATATTTACCTGTTAGTGATACCGACAATCCATGCATAGGTTCTGCGGTAACTGAAAGGTTGATACTGTGTTTGGGGCGCCTGAGCAGGTAATTATAGGAGACTGTGTCTTTGGTGGTTATCCTGTTCTGGGTAATTTCCTCACTGGCCAGAAAACTGTAGTTGGCGTTTATATGCAGGTATTCAGCAGGTTGTATGGCCATTTCCCATTCAATACCTGTGACCGTCTGCTTTACGTAATTGAAGTATTTGAAGGTGATGTAATTGTAGTCGATGCCATTATTGATTTTTCGGTTAAACAGCACCATTCTTGCCTGAAATTTTTTAGTGGTGTGAGAGATTCCACCTTCATAATTGACGGATTTTTCCGCATCCAGCTGGGCATTGATGCTTAATTGGTAAAGGGAAGGAGCTTTAAAACCACTCGATATACTACCAAATAACCGAATCTTATCAGAGAGGGCATAGGAGGGATTTAGGGTATAAGTGCTGTTGTCGCCATAACGGGAATGTTGGTTATACCGGCCTCCCAATTCCAGGTTGAATTTTTTATCACGGCTGCTTATTATCAGGGATGCATACAAAGCTTTTTGGTGTAAGGAAGTGTCCCGGAAACTACTGCTATAAGGCCCAAAGGCACTGATGGAAAAATAGTCCTGGTTATAGGCATTGTATCGGTAATCCGCACCGGTAAGCAGGGTAAATGACTCAGATAAACGAATGCCTGCGTACACTTCTGCAAAATGCGACCTGCCCCGGTAAGTATTGTTTTCGAAAATGGTACTTGTCTTGTCCAGGCTGTCGTTCAGGTAATTTCTGGTAAGCCTGCTGTACTGGTAATTGACATTTAGTGAGAATCCGGTTTTGCGGTACTGAAGCCCGGTTCCGGTTATCAGGGAATTGTTATGAATGTTGTAATCTTTATCATCCCTGAAAACACCCGCGTCAATACCCGCGTCATACTGGCTATACAGGGTAAATGCTTTCACGGATAACTGCGGATTGAACTGGTAAACCAATTGTGCATTGGAAACAACGCCATCATACCTGTCTTTGTCAAAATTTTTCACACCCGTACTATCATAAGCCGATGAAAATCCATTGGTATATAACCTGGCAAAGCGGGCGGTATAGGTGAGTTTGTTTTTTTTGCCAAAAAACTGCAGGTTGGTTTTGGTGGTGCCTAAGTTACCCTGGCTTAGGGTGGCTTTCAGGTTAAATGGGTGCTGAATATTTTTTTTGACGGTGATGATATTGATAACACCGGCGATGGCGTCGCTGCCATATAGGGTAGACTGTGCGCCCTTACATACTTCGATCCTTTCTACATCATTGATGGAAAAAAGATTTAGGTCGAAGTCGGTGGTAATGGTGGAAGGGTCATTTAAGGGTATGCCATCCATCAGGATTAATGTCCGTCCCGCTGAAGCACCCCGCATATAAACCGTTTGTACAGCTCCGGCATTGTTCAATGCCCCATTAATGGTAATACCCGCCTGCTCATTGAGCATTTGGGAAATGGTTTTACCGGGGTTGCGTTCAATTTGTTCTTTGGTAATAACGGTGATGACCTTGCCTGTGGTACTTTGTTTTTGTTCCATTTTGTTGGCAGTGACCACTACTTCATCCAACAGGTTGGTTGGAATGCTGTCTTTTTGTGCGAGTACCGTTCCCATGATGAGGAATGATGCTGGTAGCATGAGTTTTTTGCTCATTGTTGTTTTTTTTGATTTGAACAATGAGCTTTCAGGAAAATAAAAAAACGGAGAAATATAAAATAACTGCCAGGCAGTCTTTTACATTCCATGCTTTTCACCCGAAAGCCGTGAATGATTGGTTTGTTCCTGGCAGGTCTTCTGGCTTATTGGCTTGATGAAAACCTTCCCGTTTACCGGGGCCAGAGGCCCTTTCAATAGTGGTTTGCAGTTTCATCAGCCGCGCTTTGGTTAATCAGGATTCTGGGGCATCCATTTGACCATTACACGTTTACAACTTACAGCTACGGGGATAGCGCCGGAATTTAACCGGACTTCCCTTTTAACCCCGAATCACTCGGGGACCATTAACAGGGCAAATGTAACGGCGACTTTTGGTTTCTGGTTATTTTTAAAATAGTAAGTTGTACACTCCCCGTTGAAAACTTCTGCGTGGTTAGTGTACAACCCCGGTAAATCAATTCATTGTCAGTGCTTTCATCTTTATATTTCCCCTAAGTTTCCTACATTTAAACCTTCACTTATTTATTTATGCAGGAAAAACAGAAGTTGCATCTTTTTAGTTTCACCATGATAGTGGTGGGACTGGTAATTGGTATGGGGATATTCAGAACGGCGGCAACCAGTGCCAGGGATGCCATTGAACCTTCGGTTTATTTCACCGCATGGATTTTGGGCGGATTTTTTGCCTTCTGCGGAGCACTAACCTATGCCGAAATCGGAAGCAGGTATCCGGTAACCGGGGGTTATTATAAGGTGTTTAGTTATGCCTACCATCCCAGTATTGCCTTTTCCATCAACTGTATTATCCTCATCAGTAATGCAGCCAGTTTGAGTGCTGTAGCCCTCATTGGCAGCGGGTATATTGCCAAACTGTTTCCACAGGTTGTATGGACGGATGTAGATAAGGCCTTATTGAGTTGTGGGGCTATTGTGGTTTTTTACATCATAAACCTGATGGGGCTGAGAATGAGTTCAAGGGCTCAAAACATATTGATGATCGTGAAGATCGGAATGGTGGTGGTATTAATTGCTGCCTTATTTTTTCCGCATGAGGCTGCGGTGCAGGCCGTTAACACAGCCAGTGTAACACCTGTCAGTTCCATGAGCTGGATACAGAGTTTAGGCGCCAGTCTCATCGCCGTTTCATTTACGTATGGAGGATATCAGCAAACTATCAATTTCGGCAATGAGGTAGACAAACCTACCCGAAATATACCCAGAGGTATTTTTATCGGTATTGCCATCATCATTGGACTCTACCTGCTGGTAAACCTGAGTTATTTCAATATAGTTGGGTTCGATAACATGAAAAATGAAGGAGAGATTGCCTATGTGGTGATGGATAAAACCTTTGGAAAGAATGGGGCAAGTATATTTTCTTTCTTTCTGTTCTTCGGAGTACTTGCTTATGTAAATGCACTTTTGTTAAGCAATCCCAGGGTAATGTATGCGATGAGTGCAGAGGGAACACTGCCCCGCATTTTTTCCAGAAAAAATCCTAAAAATCAGGTGTTTACTATTTCCTTAACAGTTTTTGCAGCCATGTGTATTATTATACTCTTCTTTGCACAAACCTTCGATAAGCTGCTTAACTTCACCATATTCCTTGACTGCTTTGGGATGGTAGGATCCAGCGCCACCATTTTCATTCTCAGGAAAAGAACCAAACACCTGGATGGCACCGGAATTTACAAAATGAAACTCTTTCCACTGTTACCGCTGATTTTTATTTCAGCGTACCTCTTTGTAGGAACGAGTATCGCTATTAAGAATCCGGATGCAGCTATAACCGGGACGGCAGTTTTGGCTGCATTTATGATTATATATTTTTTAACCAGGAAACATAGACCAAAGAATGTTTCCACTCAGATTGAAAATGAGGAATGATACCTATGGATCTATCTTACATCATTAATGAGTTGGGAGAGGACAGGGAAGATTATTTTCGGGCAATTGCACCCCCTATTGTGCAGACCAGCAATTTTGCTTTCAAAGATGTGGATGGTCTGCGAAAATCTTTTGAGGATGAGTTTACCACCTGGCTATACAGCCGGGGACTCAACCCAACAGTGGAAATCCTGAGAAAGAAACTCGCTGCATTGGATGGTGCGGATGATTGCCTTGTTTTCAATAGCGGGGCAGCAGCCATTTTTGCTTCAGTATTTGCCAATATTAAAAGCGGTGACCATATTGTAAGTGTTAAAAATCCATATACCTGGGCCCGGCGGCTTTTTGAAGAAATACTTCCCAGGTTTCAGGTTACGGTTACTTTTGTGGATGGTACCCGAATCGAAAATTTTGCCGCAGCCATACAACCTAATACCAGGTTGATTTACCTCGAATCGCCCAATAGCTGGTTTTTTGAATTGCAGGACCTGCAGGCAGTGGCAGATTTGGCCAAACAACATGGCATCATTACCGTTTGCGACAATAGTTTTTGTACCCCCATTTATCAAAAGCCGATTCTGCTGGGCATAGACCTGGTATTGCAGTCAGGCACAAAATACATTGGTGGACACAGTGATACGGTAGCCGGAGTTTTAAGTGGCAGTAAAGCTATGATCCGCCAGATTTTTCAAAGTGAATACCTGAATATTGGTTCTGGCATCCAACCCTTTAATGCCTGGTTGCTGATCAGGGGGTTAAGAACATTGCCTACCCGACTGGAACGGATCACTAAAACCACGGAAAAAGTTTTGGCTTTTCTGAAGCAACACCCGGCGATTGAAAAAGTGTATTTCCCGCTTGACCCTGATTTCGCCCAGTACCCACTGGCCAAAAAGCAAATGAGTGGTGGTTGTGGATTGATTACCCTTGTGGTGAAAGCCAGGAATATCGAAGAAATGGAGACATTTTGTTCCAGCCTGAAAAGGTTTTTGATAGCTGTAAGCTGGGGTGGGCATGAAGCACTGATTTTACCCCGTTGTGCCACCCTCCCTGCGGCAGATTTTGATCCCTCCGACCCGGTACAAAGATCGGTAAGGATTTACCTGGGATTGGAGGAGGCAGACTACCTGATAGAAGACCTGGATCAGGCATTAAACGGCTTATTAAGCCATCCATAACATTTTTTTAACGCATTTAGCCGATTCCGCTGCTATTCTTTTCCGCTTGTCTAAAATTTAGGTCGATGGGGTGGAAAACGTTAATTTCGTTATATATGAGAAAGTTTTTTACCATTCTGTGTTTTACAGCAATGTCTCAGGCTTTTGCTCAGAAGCCATCGTCTAACTGGGATTTAAGGCATTGTATAGAGCATGCTATACAGTTTAATATTTCTATTCAGCAGGCGGATATCCAGGCAAGAATAGTGGAATTGCAAGCTGTACAGGCTAAGAACAATATTTATCCAAGTGTATCAGGAAGCAATGTAACGGGTATGCGTTTTGGTAGATCCATTGATCCCACGACTAACTCATTTTCTACTTCACAGTTATTGTACCAGAATTTTGGGGTAAACGCTGGTTTCCAGATTTATAATAACGGCAAATTGAAATTCAACCGGGAATCTGCAGAATTCAATGCCAAAGCCGCATTGGCTGATGTAGACAAGGCAAAGAATGATATTTCATTTAATGTAGCCACTTATTACCTCCAGATATTAGCTGCCAAGGAACAGATGAATATAGCCGAAGTGCAGATAGCTCAATCCCAGAACCAGTATGGTATCACCAAGAAAAGAGTAGACGCAGGCGTATTACCGGAATTGAACCTCGCAGAAGTTGAATCACAACTGGCGTCAGACAGCAGCAATTACTATGTAGCCAGAGGTAATTATGAGCAAAACCTCATGGCCATGCGCGCCCTGCTGAACCTGGACGCAGATGTGCTTTTTGGTATCGAAACACCTGCTGTTGACCAGATACCTATTGAACCATTTGCAGAATTACAACCGGAAATGGTTTACGAATTGGCCATAGCCAACCAGCCACAACAAAAAGCCAATGAATTTCGAATAAAAGCAGCGCAAAAAAATATTTTATCAGCCAAAGCCAATATGTACCCTACGGTAACCCTGGGTGGCAACCTTTCTACTAATTTTTCTAATTCCGTAAAAACCATTACTGGGGGCAGCTTTTTAGGGTATGCACCCATAACGGGTTCAGAACCTATTGTAAGCCTCAATAACGTGAATTATTATGTGCAAAGTCCAGTATTCAGGTTAAACCAAAGCAAAAGGAGTTTCGGACAGCTTTGGGATGGGTGGAGCAACCAGCTAAGTAATAACTTCGGACAAAACATCGGATTAAATATCAGCATACCCATTTACAGCGGTAAACAGGCCCGTTTAGGATACAAACAATCCAAACTTAGCCTTAAGGCCGCTGAACTTCAGCGGGATTTAAGTGATGTTACATTACGTCAAAATATTTACACGGCGTATACCAACGCCATTACTGCATTTCAGAAATTCAATGCGGGTAAAAAAACGGTAGAGTCTAACCAGAAAGCGTATGAGTTTGGTACCAAAAGATATGAAGTAGGCCTGTTGAGTTCTCTTGATCTGATTACCCTGCAAAACAACCTGTTAAGGGCAAAAGTGCAGCAGTTGAGCAACCAGTACGACTATATATTCAAGATGAAATTACTTGAATTCTATAAAGGGAAGGGATTGAAATTGTAATTGATGAAAAGAAGATAAACAGTAAAAAAGGACAAAGAAAACTCACACCATGAATAAAAAACTTATCTGGATAATTGTTGGATTAATCATCCTGATTGCTGCACTGATTGGGCTTAAAAAAGCGGGTATAATTGGTAAGGAGGAAGGAATCAGGGTATCTGCTGAGAAAGCAGTAATGCGCACCGTAATAGAGACGGTAAATGCCAGCGGGAAAGTATACCCCGAAGTAGAAGTGAAAGTAAGCCCCGATATTAGTGGAGAGATTGTTGAGTTGAATGTAAATGAAGGTGATAGTGTAAGGAAAGGACAGATACTTGCCAGGATTTATGCAGATATATACCTTACACAACGCGACCAGGTGCAGGCAGGTGTTAACCAGTCAAAGGCACAGTTAATGAATTCACAGGCCAATATTGCCGGACTAAAAGCCACGTATGAAAACGCTAAGGTTATTTATGAACGCCAGAAAAAATTATTTACGGAGAAAGTAATTTCCAGATCCGAACTTGAACTATCGCAACAGAATTTTTTAACAACGGAGGCAAGCTACAATGCAGCCATACAGGGTTTGAAGAGCGGCGAAGCTTCTATCAAGAGTGCACAGGCTCAGTTGGATAAAGCAGATAAGGATTTATCCAGAACGGTTATTATTTCACCTATGGATGGCAGGATCAGCTTGCTGAATGTAAAGAAAGGGGAACGCGTAGCAGGTAACAGTTTTAACGTGGGCACGGAAATGATGCGTGTGGCAGATATGAGCAGTATCGAAGTAAGGGTAGATGTGGGTGAAAATGATATCCCTAAAGTAAAGTTGGGTGATACGGCTTTGGTGGAAGTAGATGCGTACAATACCCGGAAATTCAAAGGAATTGTTTATAAAATTGCCAACCCCAATACCGGCCTTACTTCCTCAGGTTCTTCTGCAGAAGTAACCAATTACAAAGTTCATATCCGCTTATTGGCTTCCAGCTATGCTGATCTGATAAAAAGCAACAGGGGCTTTCCCTTCCGTCCGGGTATGAGTGCGAATGCAGATATCCAAACCAAAACAAAAAACAATGTATTGTCTATAGCATTGAATGCAGTTACTACCCGTGATAAAAAATCTGACAAGGCGCCCTCAGACAAAAAAACGGATGACAAGCCTGATCAGAACAACGTAAAATCCGTTTCTTTTGACGATGGTATTGAAGAAGTGGTGTTTGTTTTACAAAAGGACAATAAAGTAAAAAAAGTAAAAGTAAAAACGGGCATCCAGGACCTTAACAATATTGAAATTCTGGAAGGGTTGAAAGAGGGGGACGAAGTGATTACAGGTCCGTATTCCATTGTTAGTAAATCCTTAAAAGAGGGCAATCTGGTTACCGTTGTTGCCAAAGAAAAGTTGTTTGAAGAAAAAAAAGATAAGTAAGTAAATTTTTACGCTATACACAGGCGGCAGTTACCAACTGCCGCCTGTTTTTTTGGTACCCTGTTTCGTATGTTTGTATAAATCTCAAAACACCTGATTATGCAGTTTGGTATTCTTGGAAGCGGTAGCTGGGCCACAGCGCTGGCTAAAATCCTCACCGATCATGGAAATACCATTCATTGGTGGATACGCAACCCCGAAACCATCCGTTATATGCAATCCCGTAAACACAATCCGCATTACCTGAGTGCCGCTTATTTTGACCAGGCATTATTGCACCTGAATGATTCGGTAAGGGATACTGTGGCTAAATCGGATGTACTGGTAATTGCCATACCCTCTGCTTTTGTAGAAGATGCCTTACGGTCACTGCCCAGAGAGGCATTTAAAGGGAAAAAGGTTGTCTCTGCGGTGAAAGGGCTTTTACCTTCCGGAAACCTACTACTCAATGCCTACCTTACTACCAACTTTGGTGTTGAACTGGATAATTACTTTACCGTACTGGGCCCCTGTCATTCTGAAGAAGTGGCTTCCGAAAAATTATCTTACCTCACTTTCTCAGGAACCGATGAGGAAACTGCCCGCCAGATCGCAGGCTGTTTTCAAACGGAATACATCAATACTGTGGTCAATAACGACATTTTGGGCGTACAGTACGCTGCCGTATTAAAGAATATTTATGCACTGGGGGCTGGGATTGCACACGGGCTCGAATACGGAGATAATTTTTTAAGCGTATACATAGCTAATAGTGCCAATGAAATGGTGGGTTTTTTAAGGAGGGCCAGTGATGCAGCACATACAGATGTTAATTATGCTTCCTCAGTGTATCTGGGCGACCTGCTTGTAACCTGCTATTCCCTCTACAGCCGAAACAGGACTTTTGGTAATATGATTGGCAAAGGATATTCTGTTAAAACTGCACAACTGGAAATGAATATGGTGGCCGAAGGATACAATGCCAGCAAGTGCATTCACAAGACCAATCAGAAAGCGGAAGCTTCCATGCCCATCGCGGATACCATTTATCAAATACTTTGGGAACAAATGCCTGCAGCCGAAGGATTTAAGAAAATAGAAAGGATTTTAGCGTAAAATAATTCGTAACTTGTAGTATGCCTTTTTCATTTACCATATTGAGCCCCTTTACCATCTGCCTGCTATTGGGTATGGTGTTAATAGTTAACCTCGCCCGCAGGTTGTTTGGTCATCGCAGATAGCCAGACTATAAGAAGTTTACTCCTTAAATAGGTCGGCCGAAATTCCATCAGCCAGAAACCTTCCCTTTTTCGTAAGATAAATTCCCTGGTTAGTAAGCTGCAAGTGTCCTCTTTCTTCATGTTTTTGACAAGCCAGTATTAATTGTTGGGCAGATGCCGCTCCCCAGCTATGGGTTATCTTATCCAGTGAAATACCTTCCAGGGTTCTCAAACTGGTCATCACATATTCATTAAACTGCTGGGTAGGGGTTAATAGCTCCGTTTCAAAAACAGGGTTTTTAGAAAGGATGCCGGAAAGGTAAAGGGAATTATTGGCTACATTCCATTGACGGCTCTTTCCATCAAAGGAATGAGCAGAGGGGCCCAGGCCTAAGTAAGGTTTGCTTTGCCAGTAACTGCTGTTATGTTTGCTCCGGTATCCCGGTTGGGCAAAATTGGAAATCTCATAATGTTCATAGCCCCATTCACACAAAGTGTTGGTTAGCTGCAGGAATTGTTCTGCCTGGATTTCGGGATCAACATCTTTTTTGCGTCCTTTTTGAATCATGTCAGACAAAGCCGTTTTCGGTTCTACCGTAAGCGCATAACAGGAAAGATGGGGAATGCCCAATGAAAAAGCAGTTTCGAGATTATGCTTCCATTTTTCCTGCGTGAGTCCCGGCGATCCATAAATCAGATCGATGGTGATATTTTGAAAACCCATTTGCCGGGCCAGTTCAATACTTTCCTTTGCCTGTAATGCATTGTGCGCACGATTCATCCATACAAGGTCTTCTTCAAAAAAGGATTGAACCCCCAGACTAAGCCGGTTGATACCTGCCTGTTGCCAGGAGCGCAAACCCTCTTCATTGATATCATCCGGATTGGCTTCTATAGTGATTTCAGCATCCGGTGCAAGGGAGTAGTTTGCTTTGATGGTTGAAAGGATCGCCTCTATTTGACCGGATGTTAGCAGGGAAGGGGTTCCGCCGCCAAGGTATAGCGTAGTAACAGGTTCATTCAGATAGGATTTTTGCAATACTGCTTCTTCACAAATGGCGGCTACAACAGAAGGCTGGTTTTGCAAAGAAGTGGAAAAATGGAAATTGCAATAATGACAGGCTTTTTTACAAAAGGGTATATGTATATAAATGCCGGCCATAAAAGGGTTATTTGTGGTGTAGCGCAAAAGTAACCCATACCTGCTTATGGCATGGGAATGGCGGGATTGTCTGTTTAGCTACATCTGTAAGAACAAATATGAATAATGCACTTACTTCAATATTTTTGCAGGGTATGGCCGGATCCAGGTACTTTATTTGTTTACTGATTATGATGGGGTCCTTCCTGTTATGCGGGGCACAGTCTGATACACCTAAGCAAACCAATGGAGCCCGTTCTGGTACGCTTTCTCCTACCGGGATAAAAACACCTTCCAGACAGCCCCTGAATAAGCTGGATACCGGAACCAGGCGAATGGCCGCAGCTTTACCTGTGGATACCCCGGGAAATGCGAAAGGAATGCCGGATAGTAGCAGACAAGACAGTTTACAAAAACAAAAACTGACCGTAGGCTTTCCCACACGGGATACGGGTAGCTACCGGAAATACGAAACCCATCCTTATCTCCCCTTGCACGAGGATGCAATATTTCGGATAATTGAATACCGGTCAGCAACCACAAAGGACAGGTTGTTTTATGTTATGTCGGCTATATTATTATTGCTGGGTTTTATCAGGGCAATCTTTCCTAAATATGTCAATGACCTGTTCCTGCTTTTTTTACAAACCTCCCTTCGCCAAAAACAGACAAGGGACCAACTTTTACAAAATAACCTGGCATCCCTCTTTGTTAATTTGCTTTTCTTCCTTTCGGGCGGATTGTTTATTGGCCTTTACCTGCAATTCAGGAACTGGTCTTCCTTATCTCTCTGGACCCTTTCTCTGGCAGGAGCGGGGCTATTATTGGTAGTTTATCTTTTTAAATACCTGTTTCTGCTTTTTGCCGGATGGGTTTTCAATATGAAAGAGGCTGCCGGGTCATATATATTTTTTGTATTTATGGTTAATAAAGTAATGGGTATCCTGCTTATTCCCTTTCTCCTGATCCTGGCCTTTGCCGGTTCGGAAATTGTCCAGACTGCGGTTACTGTTTCATTGGGAATGCTGGGTCTTCTTTACGGATATCGATATATAGTATCTTTCGGTGCTGTACGGAATAAATTGAAAGTGAACCCCTTACATTTTTTTCTATACCTTTGTGCCGTAGAAATGCTTCCGCTATTGCTCATTTATAAACTAATCATCAATTATATAGCAGGAAGTTTTTAATTTTGCAAAACATTAGATAAGGCGCATGTTAAAAATCGGGTCAAAAAAAGCAGTTACTGCCAAGGCAGCGCAGAAGATTCTTATCTCCCAGCCCAAACCAGAAAGTGATAAATCTCCCTATTTTGATTTGGAAAGAAAATACAATGTAGAACTCGTATTTTATCCTTTTATCAAACTGGACGCCATCCCTGCACGGGAATTCCGCAAGCAAAAAATCGATATTACTTATTATTCGGCGGTAATGTTTACCAGTCGTAATGCCATCGATCATTTCTTCAGAATGTGTGAAGAAGTGAAGATCACCATCGGTCAGGATACCAAGTACTTTTGTATAACTGAAGCTGTAGCGCTTTACCTGCAGAAATTCATACTTTACCGCAAACGCAAAGTTTTTTATGGTGCAGACGGCACCAATAAAAGCATGTTTGATGTGATTAACAAGCATAAGGAAAATGAAAAATTCCTGTATGTGTGCAGCGAAAACCAGCAAGACAATGAAATAGTTAATTGGCTGAAAACCAATAAATGTGAGTTTGAACTCGGTTTCATGTACCGAACCATCAGCAGCAATATCAAGGAAGTGTTGGATACCAAAGATTTCAATGTGATTTGTTTCTTTACCCCCAGCGGTGTGAAAAGCCTTTATGATAACTATCCCGATTACCAGCAAAATGGAACGGTGATAGGTGCTTTCGGAAACAATACGTCTAAGGCGGTAGAAGATGCGGGTATGAAACTCGGCATCAAAGTGCCTTCTCCCCAGAAACCCAGTATGGTGGCAGCACTGGACCAGTTTCTTTGTGAAACAATGGGTGTAAAAAAATAATTCACCGGCTAAACATATTCAAGACCCCTGTTTCAGGGGTTTTTTTATTTAGGCCTATCTTACAGTAGTAAAAAACGGCTTTTTTCTGTATATGGAACATAAACATACGAATGCGTTGATTCATGAATCCAGTCCCTACCTGTTGCAACATGCCCATAATCCGGTAAACTGGCATCCCTGGGGTGATGCGGCATTGGAAAAGGCAAGGCAGGAAGACAAACCCATTCTGGTAAGTATTGGGTATGCTGCCTGTCACTGGTGCCATGTTATGGAAAGGGAAAGCTTTGAAGATGAAGCAACAGCCGAATTGATGAACACCCATTTCATCAATATTAAAATTGACAGAGAAGAAAGACCGGATATTGACCATATATATATGGATGCCGTTCAGGCAATGACAGGATCCGGGGGGTGGCCATTAAATGTTTTTTTAACCCCTGAAGGAAAACCCTTCTTTGGCGGGACCTATTATCCACCCCAAAAAGCCTTCAATCGTTCCAGCTGGTCGGATATCCTTACCGGAGTCAGCCGGGCCTTTGTTGAAAAGAGAGAGGAGATTGAAAAGCAGGCCGGACAACTTACCGATCATTTACACAAGGCCAATGCATTTGGGAATGTAATGCCCTCAACAGAAGCCAGGGAAAATTTATTTACCAATGACCAGTTGCAAAACATAGCAACAAAGATGCTCGATAATGCAGATACCGTTTGGGGTGGGTTTGGAAAGGCCCCAAAGTTTCCACAAACTTTCTTAATACAGTATTTGCTCCGTCACCATCATTTTACCGGGGATAAGGCATCGCTTAAACAGGCCCTCTTAAGTCTTGATAAAATGATTTATGGAGGCATCAATGACCAGTTGGGAGGCGGATTTGCCCGATACAGTACAGATGCAGAATGGCTGGCACCACATTTTGAGAAAATGTTATACGATAATGCCCTGCTGGTAGGGGTTCTTGCAGAGGCCTTCCAAATTACCCGGGAAAGTATCTACGCAACAACCATCAGGCAAACCCTTTCTTTTATTGAGCGGGAAATGACGAGCACTGAGGGAGGTTTTTACAGTGCCCTTGATGCAGATAGTGAAGGGGTGGAGGGGAAGTTCTATACCTGGCAAAAAGACGAGATAACAGAGATCACCGGAGCTGATGCAACATTATTTTGTGCGTATTATGATGTTTCGGCGGAAGGTAACTGGGAACAGGTGAATATACTCAGGGTACTGGAACCCCTTGCGTCTTTTTCGGCAAAAAAGGGGTTGTCGGAGGAAGCCTGTGGGGACCTCTTACAAAAAGCAGGAGAAAAACTAATGGCCGCCCGGAATAAAAGGGTAAGGCCCCAACTGGACGATAAGCAATTACTGGGATGGAACGCCATGATGAATATTGCCTATGCAAAAGCTTTTGCGGCATTGGGTGACCCTGCCTTTAAAGAAAAAGCCATTCAAAACATGCATTTTCTGGAGAAACGTTTCCGGAATTCAGATGGTAGCTGGTTCCATACTTATAAGGAAGGGACCGCCCGGATTCCGGCTTTCCTGGACGACTATGCCTGTCTGATACAAGCCTATATTCAATTGCAGGAGATTACGGGCCAGGGGGCGTACCTGGAAAGGGCTAAAGAAATAACCGAGTGGGTCATTTCCAATTTTGTAGAGGAAAACACAGGGTTCTTTTACTTTACCCGGGAGGGGCAAACGGATGTGATTGTAAGAAAAAAGGAGGTATATGACGGGGCTGTACCCAGCGGTAATGCGGTAATGGCCCAAAATTTATACTACCTGTCACTGGTATTTGACCGCCCTCAATGGGCAGAACATAGCAGGGATCTGCTGGCATCGCTGGGGGTGGCCATGTCCAAATATCCTTCCTCTTTTGGGGTATGGGGCATGGTATTGCAAAGCCATATCCGGGGCATGTTAGAAATAGCCATTACGGGGCAACGGGCCAAAGATTTTCTGGCTCCGGTATTAAAAGCATTTATACCCAATAAAATTATCCAGGCAGAAGAAACTAATTCAGGTATTTTTCCGTTATTAGCAGGGAAAACGGGTTTGGATGAAGTGGGTCCCGCTTTTTACCTTTGTAAAAATTATGCCTGTTTGGCACCATTTTCAACGGTAGATGCGCTTTTAGCAAATGTGTAACAAACTATAAAGTAATTTGCCCTTATGACAGTGGTCTTCGGACCTTTTTTAGGCAATCATTTATCATTAACCATTCCTAATTCCCACGTATCGATTACAAGGTTACCCAACGGTTTAAATTTATTGGTAACAAATTTGTAAAATCGGCTCAACTGCCGATGGAAAACTTATATTTGTCACTGTCATAAATCAGTTTCATACATGAAAGGTTACAGAAGTGCCATTATTGTGGTTATAATGTCGGTAAGCCTGGTTTCCTGCTTTCTTAAGAAAGGCGGAAAGGGCAAGGGTTTACCCGATGACGGACAATTACACGGTGTTGCGCCTGCTGCCAAGCAGAGCATGAATCCCCCGAGAAACATGGTGTATATACCACCAGGAACTTTTCACATGGGACCCAGTGATGAGGACATCAGTTACAATTATACCACACGTAACCGACAGGTTTCTATTCCCGGCTTCTGGATGGACGCAACGGAAATCACCAACGACGAATACAGGCAATTTGTGAATTGGGTACGTGACTCACTCGCATTTAAAATACTATTTGGACAGGGTATTAATAAGGCCGATGATACCATGGCGGTTGACTGGAAAAAAATGGCCACTGTAAAATGGGATAAGAGTACCATTGAAAAACTGAATGAGCTTAACCTGGCACCGGATAACCGTTTGTATGGACGACCTGAAATAGATCCGGGCAAGATCAAATACCGGATTGAATATTTTGACCTTGCGGCGGCTGCGAAAAGGGAAAATGCCAATCTGCCAAAAAATAATTTTATCAGAACAGGGGATGAGCCCATTTATCCCGATACACTAGTTTGGATCAGGGATTTCTCTTACTCCTATAATGAACCCATGGCCAAGCGATATTTTTCTCACCCCTCTTTTGGCAATTATCCTGTAGTGGGTATTAGCTGGAAACAGGCATTCGCTTTCTGTCATTGGCGCACACATATCCAGAACTCATTTCTGGAGCGCAAAAAAATTGCTATAGACGGAGATTACCGATTACCCAGTGAAGCAGAATGGGAATACGCTGCCCGAGGCGGTTTGACCAATTCTATGTTCCCATGGGGTAGTCCCTACCTGCGGAATAAAAAAGGGTGCTTACTGGCCAACTTCAAACCCGGTCGTGGTAACTATGCAGAAGACGGTGGATTTTATACAGTTCCTTCCAAAGCATACTGGCCTAACCAGTATGGGTTGTACAATATGGCCGGTAATGTGGCTGAATGGACAGGCTCCTACTTTTATGAAGGTGCTTACAATTTCATGTCGGACATGAGTCCCGATATCAGGTACGAAGCCAAAAACTCTGATAAACCCCGCGAAAAGCGCAAAGTGGTTAGGGGCGGAAGCTGGAAAGATGTGGCTTATTTCCTGCAGGTAAGTACCCGTAATTATGAATACCAGGATACAGCCAAATCCTATATTGGATTCCGTTGTGTGATTGATCTGGCACCCAAAATGAAAAAATAATCGGGTAAAAATTCAATAAGAAAAATTCCAAAACTGATTTGCAGCTGTCACCAGTAAATGTGAGGACACTGACTAATAACCCAATAATCAAATAAAAAATAACAATTATGGCTTCTGGTATTTCTCCCGCAACTAACCGTCTAGTGAATGTAATTGTGTGCCTGGGTGCTTCCGTGGTAATATTCGGAGCCATGGCCAAGATTCTTCACCTTTCATGGGCCGACTGGGCTTTGAAAATCGGTTTGTCAACTGAGGCACTTATATTTATTGTATATGCCATCCTGCCCCCACCCGATATGGGAGCTCCTGCCGTGGCTGAAACTGGTAATCCGGCCCTTAAAAGCCTGGACAATATGTTGAAGGAAGCCAATATCACTCCTGAAAACATGGGAAACCTTGGCAAAAGTTTTGAAAAGCTGAACCATACAGTTACCAACCTCAGTGACCTGGGCGAAACAACTATCAATACCAAGGAATTTTCAGCCAAAACCAAAGACGCCTCAGCAGCCATGACGGGTATCAAAGATGCAGTAGCTTCTGCATCTCAATCACTGTCTGGTTTTCATGGTGCTTCTGAAAGTTCCAAACAATTCCATGTACAGATGCAGGCTTTGAATAAGAACCTGGCTTCTTTGAATACCATTTATGAACTGGAATTACAGGAAGGTAATAATAACCTCAAAGCGATGAACCAGTTTTACGGCAAATTATCTCAGGCTTCAACGGCCATGGCAACCAGTGCAGATGATGCCATAAAAGCAAAAGAGCAGATAGCCCTTTTGGCGGGTAACCTGGGTAAACTTAACCAGCTATATGGTAATATGCTTACCGCCATGCAGGTTAAATAAACAAATGTTTTAGGGTAAAGCGTTAGCAGTTTTGTTAGAAACCCCCATTAAAAGAAAAGAGTATAAAAAATATTAGCCAGCATGTCACTACCTAAAGAACCGCGGCAAAAGATGATTAACATGATGTACCTGGTGCTTACCGCACTGCTGGCACTGAATGTTTCTGCTGAGATTTTGAATGCATTTAAAACCGTAGACCAGAGTTTGCGCACGGCCAGTGGTATTGTGGAGCAAAAGAATGTGGAAATTTTTAAATCCTTCCAGAAAAAAATAGAGGACCCCAAGACCAAGGAAAAAGCGGAGATATGGATGCCCAAAGCGCTAAAAGCCAAGCAATTGGCCGATGAAGCTTATGCCTATATTGACGAGTTAAAGATGGAATTGAAAAAAGAGTCGGGCCTGAAACTGGTAAATGGTGTGGAAGAGTACAAGGAAGATGACCTGGAAGCAGGTACCCGCTTACTGGTATCACCCAAGCCTACCGGTTATGAAAAAGGTAAAGAATTGTATGCCAAACTGAAATACTTCAAAGAGCAGTTACTGGCCATCGATCCTTCCTCCATCGGAAAAGATGTGGGGCCTTCCCTTCCCCTTGACTTGCGCATTCCGGAAAGCACCAATGAAGCTGCCAAAAATGATTGGGCATTCTCGTATTTCCATATGACGCCCAGTATCGCCGGCATCACTATCCTCAGTAAGTTCCAGAATGATATACGGAACAGTGAGGCACAGGTGGTGGAGTACTGCCATAAGAAAATAGGAGAAGTAGAAATTATATATGATGCCTTCGTTCCTTTTGCAGGAACCAATTCGCAATACCTGATGCCTGGAGAAGAACTGGTTATTACCGCAGGTGTGGGTGCTTTCAGTAAGGCCGCCAAACCTACTATCTCGGTAGACGGGGCCAACGTTCCCCTGAAAGAAGATGGATCAGCTGAATACAAGACAACGGTTAGCAGTTCCGGAAATGGAGTGAAAAAAGTACGCATATCTTTCCTCCGTCCCGATGGAACACAGGCATTTGTGGAGAAAGACGTAAAATATACCGTGGGTGTGCCATCAGGTCTCGTCGTTTCCACAGATAAAACAAGGGTATTTTACCAGGGACTGGAGAATCCATTGAGTGTTACCGGTGGCGGTGGCGGTGGAGATGAAAAAGTAAATGTAACCGTGGAAGGTGCTGGTGTAACCAGCCGTAAAGAAGGAGCCGGTCAGTATATGGTAAGTTGTGAAAAACTGGGCGCTGCTGTAGTAGTGGCCAGTGATGGAAAGAATACCCAAAGAATTACCATACCTATCAAACGGGTACCCAACCCCCTGGCAACAGTGGGTGGAAAAGCTGGGGGAGCCATTGCAGCCAACGTATTTAGGGTGCAAAGAGGCGTAGCTGCTGAACTAAGGGACTTTGTGTTTGAAGGCGTGAAATTTGAAGTAATTTCCTTTACGCTGGTATGCACGGGTAAAGGGTTTGAAGCAAGTGGCATTGGTGTGGCAGAAGTAAGTGGTGCTTATTTTAGTACGGAAGCACAGGCATTGATCAGGAGATTGGAGGCCGGGTCTACTGTAATTATTGATGAAATCAAAGTGGTTGGACCAGGAGGGATAACACGCCCTTTAGACCAGAATATATCATTTACCCTACAATAGTCGTGAATATGAAAAAGATTTGTTTAGGTGTTGGTTGTTTATTGCTGGTAACAGTTACCGGGTTACAGGTTAGTGCCCAGTCAGCTTATCGAAACAAGACCCAGCCCCAACAGGCAGCCAAGGATACCACCCGCAAAGCAACAGTTGGCGCTGCCGGTATCGCAGCTGATACCACTCCCAAAAAAGTAACCCTGCAAAACGCCACTTCTATCCGGTATGATACTTCCAATCCAGGAGGATTTGATGCCAAACCCGAAATTGCACTCCGTAATAATTTTGCTGTAGACAGGAGCCAGGTGAAAGACAGAAGGCCCCTTGAATACGATAATCTCCGCGATGACGATAATGTGTGGAGTGAATTCCTTTGGAGAGAAATTGATGCCAGGGAAAAAATTAACCAGGCATTCATGTATCCCGGTAAAGATGATAACGGTGACCAGCGATTTTTTTCAATCATGCTGAATGCGATTCGTTACGACAGTGTAACCGCCTTCTCACCCGAAAATGACCGCTTTACCATACCACTTACCAACGACCAGGTATTTAACCAGACTGCCGGAACACTGGATACTGTTGAAGTAACAGATCCTTTATCCGGAACCACTGAATTGGTCATCACCAAAAAACCCAAATTCAGCCCTGATTCTGTATATACTTTCAGAATCAAAGAACAAATGATTTTCGATAAAGAAGCGAGCCGCGTGTTTACCCGGATCATTGGCATTGCACCCATCGCCAAGCAGGTGGTAGGTGGTAAATCATTACCCAGACTATTGTTCTGGATTTATTACCCTGACTTAAGGAAAACACTTGCCAAAGTAGATGTATACAATGCCAAAAACTTTGCCAGTCATATGACCTGGGAAGAACTTTTTGAAGGCAGGATGTTCAGCAGTTATATCATCAAGTCCAGCGCCAACAATCCTGGCGACAGGTACCTGAATGCCATGATAAAAGATCCCCTTTTCCGCTTATTGGAGGGTGAAAACATCAAACAAAGGATATTTAACTACGAGCAGGACCTTTGGGCATATTAATAGGTTAATTTCCTGACATTTTACTGAAAAAAATTAAAAGAGGCTTAAAATTGGCCTCTTTTGCTATTATTATACTACAAAGTGTAATAATTAATCGTCAAGAATATTGGTAATTTCATTACAATGTTTACATTTGTTATGGTTTTTCATAGGATATTGGATTTTAAAACGGGGCTGGATTTTTATCCTGGCCCCTTTTTGTTTTTTACCCTTTATGAAAGTAATCCCATATCAATTTTGCCCTGGCATTGCCAACAACTTCTGCCAGTTCTTCCTGCTTCTTTTCTTTGACCTTTTTTACTGATTTGTATGTAGTGAGCAATTGGTTGGCTGTATGTTCCCCAATACCGGGAATTTGCGCTAATTCGTTGTGAAAAGTGCCTTTAGAACGTTTGTTGCGGTGGAAACTGATGCCAAAACGATGCACTTCATCCCGGATTCTCCTAACCAGTTTCAGGCTGTCACTATTCCACGGAATTTTAATCGAATCTGTGTCCCCGGGGAAAAAGAGCTCTTCTTCATTTTTCGCCAGACCTACCACCGTAATCTCTCTTTCCAGACCCAGTTCGCGGATGCTTTCCATCGCAGAGCTTAACTGCCCTTTACCGCCATCGATGATCACCAAATTGGGCATGGATTGAAGTTCTTTCTGTAAACGATGGTAACGCCTGTATACGACTTCTTTCATCGAGGCAAAATCATTGATTCCTTCCACTGTTTTTATATTGTAATGCCGGTAATCGGCTTTGCTGGGAATTCCCTCCCGGAAACATACCATCGCAGCAACCGGAAAGCTGCCCTGAAAATTGGAATTGTCAAAACATTCAATGTGTACGGGAACTTCTTTCAATTGTAAATATTCCTGGAGTTCATACAGCACTTTTTTCTTTTCCATGTCTGTGCGTCCTTCCAGGTGCAGCGTTTTTTTCTTCCTGATTTCTTCCCTGAAATAAACAACGTTCTTGATGGATAAGTCCAGCAACTTCTTTTTATCACCTCCCTTCGGAATCGTAATCGTCAGGGTCTCATCCGGATAATCCATCGCCATGGGAACGATAATTTCATTTGCCAGGCTGTTAAAAGTATTCCTGAGATTAAGTATGGCAAAACCCAGCACCTCCTCATCCGATTCTTCCAAATGGGTTTCCAGTTTTACCGTATGGGTTTGCACAATGGTCCCATTCTGTACCATCAGGTAATTGACATACGCTGTATCATCTTCTTTGAGTATAGAAAATACGTCCAGGTTGCTGAGGTGGCTGCTCACAATTACTGACTTAGACTGGTAATTTTCTAGGTGACTGATTTTCTTGCGCATCTCATCCGCTTTTTCGAACTGCATATCAGCAGCGTAGGATTGCATTTCAGCGGTGAAACGGTGAATGACCGAACCCAGGTTTCCTTTCAGTATATTCCTTACCTGTTGTAAGCCTTCCTGGTAATCCGCTTCGCTTTGCAGGTTTTCACAGGGTCCTTTGCAATTGCCCAGGTGATATTCCAGGCATACTTTGTATTTCCCTTTTGCAATATTTTGCGGGCTAAGGTTGAGTTTGCAGGTACGAAGCGGAACATATTGTTTGATAAAACTCAGCAGGTCGCGAACTTTTCCGGTTGAGGTAAAAGGGCCGAGGTATTCCGATCCATCGTTTAGTTTAGTACGGGTAAGGTAAATACGGGGATAGTGCTCATGCTTAATGACTATGTATGGATAAGTCTTGTCGTCTTTTAAATTAATGTTATACTTCGGCTGGTATTCTTTTATCAGCGCGTTTTCCAGCAAAAAGGCATCCTGCTCAGATCCCACAATCGTAAAGGCAATCTGGTGAATTCGTTGAACAAGTTCATGCGTTTTATAGGAAGTAAAGGTTTTTGAAAAATAAGAGCTTATCCTTTTTCGCAGGTTCTTTGCTTTGCCCACATATAACAACAGGTTTGCCTGGTCATAATATTTATATATGCCGGGCTGTTGGGGTAGTGTATGAACAATTTGCTGAAATTCTTTTGCGGTCATTGGGCTTTCTTCTGCTAGGGTGTATCGTTCCAGTTTACGAATATCAGGCTATTACGGTTATGCCCTTTTTTGGTTTGTCCATACCTGGCTATTAAAAAACTTTTGTTTGTTTTCCAACTGCACTGCTCGGTAATGGTGGTATCTCCCCTGGTAAAAATGCTTCTGATGAGAATTCTTTTTACCTGCTTATGCTGGTCATCTAATAGCACATCTATACTTTGGATACCAAGACCTGGCTGCAAGGGTGAATAATTCAACGTATAGCTTTCTGTACTAAGGTCATGAAAAACGGTTTCCCTGTACATTTTCTTGATTCTGGGAGAAGAAATATCCTTTTCTGCAAAAACCCTTGCCAGTGAAATGAATCGCTCTTTGCTGATGTTGAAGGAATCTTTTTTGCCATCAATATCATTTTTTTGGGTAATGGTAAAATTGCGCAGGTCTACATATTCTATCTGGCTCTGAAAAAACTCTCCGATAGGGTAAAACCTGCCTGTGTCCGTTGAATCCTTTGTTTTAGCTGCTGGCGGAATTTTATTTGACTGGCAGGCCTGCGCTAAAAAGAAAAGGGATAATAAGGCTAATAGGGTTTGTTTCATCGGACAAAATTATCCAATAAGGGCCAAATAGGGTGCAGCAGGAACTGGAAAGTGATGGGTTTACCTGATTTGCCTCGTAAATCCTAAACGAATGCCATAATCCAAAAGGTATTCTTTAACCGGATAGAGGTTAGAGTAAGTAGGCAGGTGCTGATAACGTACCTGGGGACCAATTTGCCAGGTGGATGCTCCGTTGGTATAGGTAAGGTGCAGTCCCAGACTGGTATTGATATTCCATTTACGGATAAAATCACCCCCGTTTGTATAATGCTTGTAATCAGAGGATAACAAGTAAGTATCGTTGTTAAGTGTAAAAGTAGGCTGGATAGAAGCTTCTGTGTTAATGCCAAAGTGATTGCCCTTGATGATATCCCACTGTATACCCAGGGGTATGGAAATTTGGTAAACTTTGTTATCCAGTTGTGCTTTTTTGTATCCGGTATTGTTGTTATAAGTTGAATAGAAGTTAACGGTTTCAATACCTCTGTAATTGATGAGGGAAAGGCTGGCCAGGTCATAATTTGACTGGAATGTTTCTATATAATATTGCCTGATATTTAACTGGAGACCTGTTTTTAGCTTGAGTCGGTTGGTCAGGTTATACAAAACACCCACCCCCACTTCCCATCCCATGGCAGGTCTGTGGCGAACCACATTGTTTACATCCTGTACATTAGCGGAATAGTTAACACTGGTACTGGTAGGTTGCTGCAAGGCGGCTGCCGGCTGAATTACCTCCTTCACGGCTGCATCGGATAACCTTCTGTAACTGGTAGATGGGGTAATATATAACTGGTAACCAAATTTGGTAGGCTTTTTTCTGGCAGAGATAGATTTAGTGTTGTTGTAGGAAAAATCAGCAAGGTACCTGTCGGTGGAGGATGGTGCTTCAGTATTGTTAACAAACAGCTGTTGATTAATAGCCGATGACTCATTTTCTTTACCAACGGATGCTGCCTCAACAAACCTTGTATTTGTATTGATAAGGGGGTGCTCAAAAGAAGAAGCAGTAAGCAGGGAAGGTCTCGCCTGCAGATCTATGGGTACAGATACCGATATAGAATGGGAAACTTTACCGGAAGCCGCAGCCATCATTTTACCCAACGGCTTTCTGGTAATCTCAGCACTTTCCGGGTATTCAGCTACCAAAACTGTTTCAACAGGAGAAACTGCTTCTAAAGTATTTTGGGAAAAATGATTTGTAATGATTTGCTGAAAATAATTTCCGGAAGCATCCTTATCAGCGCTATTGGCCAGTAAAGGAGTTACCGGTGCGGCTACTCCATGATTAATGGTTGGCTGTAGTTTCAGTAAGTACTTTTCGGGATGGTTATTAACGAGTGTAGTAATGGTTAAGGCCGTAACGATAAAAAGAGAAATAAAAGTGAGTGCCGGCCAGGCCTTATAACCATGGAGTTCCGTACGTATGTTCTTCCAGATATGATCCGAAGGATACATCCGGTGCTGTTTTATCTCATCTTGCAAAAACAGTTCAAATTCGTCCTGGTACTCCTTATTTTCCATAATATGCAAACATCAACACTATTTGTTTTTTAAAGCTGCCAGCCAGTTGAATTCCTCTTTAGGCTGTTCTATGATCTTTTTTCTGATCAGTATGCTCTCCAGCATGGCTTTTGACCTGGTGTACTGGCTGCGGCTGGTACTTTCTTCAATCCCCAGCATTTCACCTATTTCCCGGTGGCTATACCCCTCCAATGCATAGAGGTTCAAAACTGTACGGTATCCCATGGGTAATAACCTGATGCATTCAATAATCTGTCTTGCCTGCATGATGCTTGGTACCGTTTCCTCACTCACCTGGAGATAATTGGCATAAGCCAGATCAACATTTTCATTGAACTTCTTATACTTTTTCAGAAAGTTGATGCAGGTATGCACCACAATCCGTCTTATCCAGCCTTCAAATGCACCCTTGTTCTGAAAAGTGTGCATCTGGGTAAACACCTTGATAAAACCCTCCTGTAACATATCCTCTGCGTCCTCCCGGTTTTGGGCGAAACGATAACAAACACTAAGCATCTTAGGGCTATAGCGATTGTATAATTCGCGCTGCGCTGCCGCATCGCTTTGAATACAGCCTGAAATAATGGCTTGTTCTGTCATGAGGGGTAAAATGGTTACCCTAAATATAGGACATTATTCCCTTTTGAATGCTGCATTTCCCGTCAATAAACTTATTTATGGGGATTTTTTTGACCAATTTTTAGCCAAAGATTATTTTTTGATTTTCAGGCAGCAATTCCGATATTGGTTGAGTCCTTCCTAATGAACATTCCTAACCTGAAAATACCCGAGGCATTGACAACCTTTACAATAGCCGCACCTACTGATGAGAACCCCGAAGGTGAAGCCCTGGTGCCGCTCCCCCCACCTAATGGCGGCTTGACACCCTATTCGGGTAGCTGGACGGAAAATGAAGTCATTCATCTCCTGAAAAGAACCACTTTTGGGGCAAAAAGAGCCGATATCAATTATTTTAAGGCCAGAACATTTCAGCAATCCGTAGATGAATTACTGAATCCGATTTCCCCACTGCCCGATGCACCGTTAAAAGAATATACCACACCCACTAATGCAACTACCCCTGATGCCAATGTGCCATTGGGCTCCAGCTGGGTGCTGGATACCAATTCAGACGGTACTGTTAACAGTTTACGCAGGGCATCTTTTAAAAAATGGTGGATGGGGGTAATGATAAACCAGGACAGGAGTATACGGGAAAAAATGACCCTTTTCTGGCATAACCATTTTGCAACGGAAACTGCGGATATAGGGAATTCACAATTTGTTTATAAGCATCATTTATTATTGAGGACCTATGCCCTGAGTAATTGTAAGGTACTCACCAAGCAGATTACCCTCGACCCGGCCATGCTGGTTTACCTGAATGGACAACTCAATACCAATAAGGCTCCGGATGAAAATTACGGAAGAGAATTACAGGAATTGTTTTGTTGCGGAAAGGGTCCTGGTTCTCAGTATACAGAAGGGGACGTAAAAGCGGCTGCCCAGGTGCTTACCGGCTGGAGGGTAAACGCGCAAACCCTTAGTGCTTATTTCGACAGTACCCGGCATGACACCACTTCAAAACAGTTCTCTGCGTTTTATAATAATACGGTTGTACACGGTAAAACAGGACCTACCGGTGGTGAAGAAGAGCTGGATGCTTTACTCGATATGATATTTGCCACATCCGAGGTAGCCATGTATCTGTGCAGAAGGTTGTACCGATGGTTTATTTATTATGATATTGACAGTACGGTGGAAGCCAATATCATTACCCCGCTGGCGAATATTATGCGGGCCAATAACTATGAAATCAAACCGGTACTGGATACCCTGTTGAAAAGTGAACATTTTTTTGATGTACTGGCAAAAGGCTGTCAGATAAAAAGCCCGGTTGACCTGGCAGTAGGCCTTTGCAGGGAATTTGATTTAAGCCTGCGACCAGCTGCTGAATACACCACCAATTATGGTTTCTATAATTACCTGGTGGGTTGGGTGTCGAATATGCAGCAAAACATTGGTGATCCGCCCGATGTAAGCGGATGGAAAGCCTATTACCAGATGCCCCAGTTTTATGAAATCTGGATCAACAGCGATACCCTTCCCAAGCGAAACCAGTTTACAGATACACTGGTGGCAAACGGATATACTTTTAATGGAAATAAGTTTCAGATTGATGTACTGGCTTATGCGGCCACACTTACCAATCCCGGCAATCCCAATCAGTTGATTACTGACATGGTTAATCATTTATACCGGATAGATATTTCTGCAGCCTCTAAAAACCAGTTGAAAACGGATATTCTTCTTGGCGGACAATCCTCTGATTATTACTGGACAGATGCATGGAATACCTATCAGTCCAATCCGGGAAATACGGCAAATACCACCACGGTGAGAAACCGTTTGCGCGACCTGATCAAATACCTGATGGACCTTTCTGAATACCAACTAGCTTAAAAACCGAATCATGCAACGAAGAGACTTTTTACGAAAATCAGTTCCTGCAGGTGTGCTGCTGCCTTCGCTTGTCAGCGGGTTTTCTTTCAGGGCCTTTAGTGCTGATTCAGCGGTGATGCAATCTTTGCTGATGCCGGTTACAGAAACCGATCATGTGTTTGTAATTATCCAGTTGAACGGAGGCAATGATGGTTTGAATATGGTTATACCCATTGAAAATTTCGGAAGTTATGTGAATGCCCGGAGCAATATTTATATTCCTGAAAACAAGGTTTTAAAATTAAATGGCAAAGCAGGATTGCATCCCGCAATGACCGGACTGGAGTCTATGTACAACAAGGGATACCTTAAAGTTGTACAGTCGGTGGGCTATCCGCAACCCAGTTTTTCTCATTTCAGGGCTACAGACATCTGGATGAGCGCCAGCGACAGTAACCAGGTGGTGAATAGTGGCTGGGCGGGTCGGTACCTCAATTACGAATATCCCGGCTTTCCCAATGGATATCCAAACAGTTCCATGAAAGACCCCCTCGCCATCCAGATTGGATCATCCACTTCGCTTACCCTGCAGGGACCTGCCATAAGTATGGGAATGAGCATCAGCAATACCAGTAATTTCTATAACCTGATTAATGGTATTGAAGACCCCGCTCCGGATACACCCGCCGGAAAAGAATTGAAATATATCCGCCTGGTTTCTGAGCAAACACAGCAATATGCTACGGTTATCAAAGATGCCGCAGCAAAAACCGTACAGCAGCTTAGTTATCCGGTTAACAATTCCCTGGGGGATCAATTGAAAATTGTGGCCCGCCTAATCAGGGGCGGACTATCTACCCGGATTTACATGGTAAATTATGGGGGATTTGATACCCATTCAGTTCAGGTAAACAGTAATGACACCACTACAGGCTCACACGCCAACCTGTTGAAAAATGTTAGTGATGCCATCAAAACCTTTCAGGATGACCTGAAATTTTTAGGAGTGGAGGAAAGGGTAGTGGGGATGACTTTTTCAGAATTTGGACGCAGGATAAAGAGCAATGGGAGCCTGGGTACCGACCATGGCTCTGCAGCCCCGCTTTTTGTATTTGGCAAAAATGTACAGGGCGGTGTTCTTGGTGATACACCAATATTGCCTGCCAATGCCAGTGTAAACGATAATGTTCCCTTCCAGTATGATTTCAGAAGTGTGTATTCCACCATCCTGTCTAATTGGTTATGCGTAAATAACCAGGACCTGCAACAAATCATGCTTAAAAATTTCCAGGAACTGCCGCTGGTAAATTTATCGGGCTGTAAAAAACCGGTCAACCTGTCCGGTGATATTTTAATCAGTAATTATCCCAATCCTTTTTCAACTTCAACGGTCATTACTTTTAAAACGGAGGGTGGCCATACCCTGATCCAGATCATGGACACCTCTGGAAGGGTAATTACCAATCTAACAGATAAAGATTACAGCGCCGGCACCTATTCTATTGTATTCAATGGGGAAAGTTTAACAGGGGGCGTTTATTATGCCAGGTTACAAAATTTGGCCAGCCAACAGGTTAGGGCAATGTTAAAAGTACGTTAGCGCCCGGGTGCAGGGTGGAACTTTTCGAAAAGCGGGTATATTTGCATCCACGTAACAAAAATACCCTGAGAGTGTCCCCTACCATACGAAATGTATTAGCAGGATTTTTTCTGATACTGTTTGCATTTACCATCACACCCAAAAAGGTATTGCATAACCTGGTTGCGGACCATACAGATGGTCGGGGGGTTACTAATAAAGATACTACCAAAGATCCGTCAAAGGAAAAGCTATCCAAAGCTGTATTTAATTGCCAGTGTGATAATCCCTTAACAGAATCACCATTTTTTGAAGAGCAACCCGCTTTTGCAACGATACTTCCTGAAACTAACAGGGAATATCGTGAAAAAATGTTTCTTCATTTGGTTTCCCCTCAATCAATAAGTTTCGGTTTACGCGGCCCGCCATTGGTTTAATTCCCTATCTTATCAGTCCACACCGAGTGTGCCGGGCTGTCTCCAATTTTTACTTTATTAATGGAAAGTCATTTCCCGGGCATTAAACTTCATTTATGAAATTTTTTACTTCTTCTATATTTTGTATGCTTTTATTGGGGCCGTTGTTGTCAAAAGCCAATACTGGCCTGCGGTTCTCTGATGGGGAAGCCAATAGTTATCTCCACGGAACGGTAAAGGATGCCAAAACCGGCAAACCCATGCAGGGTGCGGTTATCTACCTGCATGAAGCTAAAACAGGTGCCATTACCGATCTTAACGGAGTATATAAAACGCCGGCAGTTCCCGAGGGCCGGTATTTGGTGGAAGTGTCTTTCCAGGGCTTTGCTTCGATCCTGGAAACCATGGAGATTTCAGGAAACCAGGAAAGAAATTTTTCATTGAAAATAACGTATATCGAAAATGATGCAGTTACTGTTACAGGGGTGGCTAGTGCTTCAAAGGTCAGGCAATCGGCACAGCCCGTTTCGATTTTAAAAAGAAATGATTTGCTTACGGGTACGGGTACTAATATCGTTGATGCCATTGCCAAACTGGTTCCCGGGGTATCCAGTTTATCCACGGGACCGGCCATTTCCAAACCCATCATCCGGGGATTGGGTTATAACCGGGTAGTTACGGTAAATGATGGTGTTCGGCAAGAGGGACAACAATGGGGAGATGAACATGGGATAGAGATAGATGAATACAGCATACAAAAAGTGGAAGTACTCAAGGGCCCTGCATCCCTTTTTTATGGAAGCGATGCAATGGCAGGGGTGGTTCATTTGATTACCAATGTACCCGTTGAACAGGGTACGATAAAAGCCAATCTGCTGGGTACATTCATAGATAACAATGGCATGTATGGCGGAAATGCCAATGTGGCGGGGAACCTGAAAAACGGATTTAACTGGAATGTATATGGAACCCTGAAGTCGGCCGCTGACTACCAGAATCAATACGATGGAAAAGTATTCAACAGCCGTTTTAGGGAAAAGAATTTCGGCGGATACATAGGTATCAATAAAACATGGGGATACAGCCACCTGCTGTTTAGCAATTTTGACCAGCAACTGGGAATGGTGTCAGGGACACGCAATCCCACTACAGGAGAATTCCTCATTTATTCCGAAACTCCCTATGAACGAAATGCCACCAGGCAGGAATTGGATAGCCGGGATCTGCTAACGCCTTACCAGCATGTTACCCATTTCAAAATGGCCAGTGATAATAATTTTTCTGTTGGGAGAGACCGGCTGTCTGTGAATATCGGATACCAGCGAAACCAGCGAAGGGAATTTGGTGACCCGGATGCTTTTCACACACCCAATTTATATTTTGATTTGCATACCGTGAACTACAGTATTCAGTATAACCGTTCTGAAAAAAATGGATGGAGAACTTCATTTGGGGTAACAGGGATGTACCAGCAGAATAA
This sequence comes from uncultured Bacteroidota bacterium, assembly GCA_963750825.1. Classification (GTDB taxonomy): domain Bacteria; phylum Bacteroidota; class Bacteroidia; order Chitinophagales; family Chitinophagaceae; genus Sediminibacterium. The sequence continues at coordinate 93,056 of CAVVSL010000021.1, forward strand.
AAACCTGGCAAATGAATTCCTGATACCGGAATACAACCAGTTTGATATAGGCGCTTTTGTATACACCAAAAAAACTTTTCATGAAAACCTGACCATCAGCGGTGGTTTAAGAGCGGACACCCGACAGGTTACCGGAAAGAATTTTATTGAAAACGGTACGGTAAAGTTCTCTGGATTTGAAAAATCTTTTGGAAATATAAGTGGAAGTGTGGGGTTGAGTTACAATGCCAGCGAAGCTGTAACCCTTAAGTTTAACCTGGCCCGTGGCTTCAGGGCTCCTAACGTAAGTGAGCTGGCCAGTAACGGTGCTCACGAGGGAACCAACAGGTATGAGTATGGAGATAATAACTTAAAAACGGAAACTTCTTTTCAGGCTGATGCGGGCATTGAAGTGAATACCCAGCACGTAAGCCTGAGCGTGAATACTTTTTATAACAATATCAGCAATTATATTTTTTACAGCAGACTGTCCTCTGCCAGTGGTAGTGATTCCATGGTAAATGTGGGTACCGATACCTATGAGGCTTTTAAATTCAGACAGGCAGGTGCAACCTTATTAGGCTTTGAAGTGAAGCTGGATATACACCCGCATCCGCTGGACTGGCTCCATTTTGAAAACAGCCTTTCTTATGTTGCGGGATATTTCAACCAAAGCTTTGCCGGTTCCGATAAACTACCGTTTATACCCCCTATGAAACTGCAAAGTGAATTAAGGGGCAACTTCCAACAATGGGGTAGTTTGCATAACTTATACCTGAACCTGGATATGGAAATCATGAGTGCCCAAAACAGGGTCTTCACCGCTTACAATACAGAAACACCTACTCCGGGGTACACACTGTTTAACGTGGGTGCAGGTACGGAACTCACCGATAAAAATGGGAAAACACTATTTGGACTCCATCTCTCCCTGAATAACCTGTTTGATGTTGCTTATCAAAACAACCTAAGCAGGCTGAAATATACAGATCTGAATGTGGTAACCGGCAGACAGGGTGTATTTAATATGGGGCGAAACCTTAGCCTGAAAGTGAATGTGCCCTTATCGTTTAAGGTTAAGTAGTGAGTGCCGGGGTTTTGCGGGAAAAGGGCAATAAATGGGTTTTGTGATTTGATTACTTAGTAAATTGCCCGAATGAATATCACCATCAATACCCCGGCCCTTTTGTTTCCGGCCATCAGCCTCATCATGCTGGCCTACACCAATCGCTTCCTGGCACTGGCCACCCGGGTGAGAAGCCTGCACGAAAAATACCAGAACCATGAACAGAAGCACATCATTCATGGCCAGATTAAAAACCTGCGTTACCGTTTAAAACTCATTAAGAATATGCAGGCGCTTGGGGTATTGTCATTCCTGAGCTGCATCGTAAGTATGTACCTGATTTACATCGAGTCTTTTGTATTTGCCAATATCATGTTTGCTTTCAGCCTGATTGCCTTTTCAGCTTCTCTCAGCCTCTCTTTGTTAGAGATTCAAAAAAGTACCAAGGCCCTCGAACTGGAGCTCAGCGACATGGAGGGTCTCTCTGACCCATCTGTATTAGAATACATCAAGAAAAAATTCGAAAAAGACTAACCCCAAACTCCCGACCCCAAACCGCAACTATCCCACCGCCATCATTTTCCTTTCTCCAATCTGCTGCCGCCACATGGCATAGTATAGCCCTTTTTCTTCCAGTAAATCATGGTGACTGCCGGTCTCAACCACCTGTCCTTTCTCAAGCACATAAATCCTGTCAGCATGCATAATGGTACTTAGGCGATGGGCAATCATAACCGTGATCTGTTCTTTTTCCAGGGAAACCTTTCGTATGGTATTGGTGATTTCTTCTTCTGTAATACTGTCTAACGCAGAAGTTGCTTCATCGAATATGAGCAGATGTGGATGACGTAAAAGGGCACGTGCAATGGATAATCGTTGTTTTTCTCCGCCGCTTAATTTTAATCCACCTTCTCCAATCATCGTTTCTATTCCTTTCTCGGCTCTGGACAGCAGGTTATCGCAACTGGCTTTGTGCAGGGCTTCCAGCAGTTCTTCCTCAGTGGCTTTGGGATACACGAATAACAGGTTTTCCCGAATGGTACCGGCAAACAACTGGGTATCCTGGGTTACAAAACCAATTTGGTTTCTTAGTTCATCAAAACGAAGGTCATTACCATCCACCCCATTGTAAAAGATATGGCCGTTTTGAGGACGATACAAACCCACCAGCAATTTTACCAGCGTGCTTTTGCCTGCTCCGGAGGGGCCTACGAAGGCAACCGTTTCGCCTTTTTGGGCATCGAATGAAATACCATCCAATGCCGGGTATTGTGCGGTACTGTGTTTGAACACAACATTTTTGAATTCCAATTCTTCAATCATACCAATTTTGGTAGGGTGAGTGGGATTGGGCTCTACCTGCTTTTTCATCAGCGTATCAAAATTAAAAAGAGAGGCTTCTGCTTCCCGGTAACTCATGATGATACTGCCTATTTCCTGTAAGGGACCGAATATGAAAAAACTATAAAACTGCAGCGAAATTAACTGGCCTACGGTTAGTACACTTTTAAAAATCAACCACATCAGTGTAAATGTGATGACCTGTCTTAAAAAGTTAACCATGGTCCCCTGTATAAAACTCAGGGAACGAATATTCTTCACCTTCCGTAATTCAAGCCCCAGTATCTTATAGGTATTGTTATTGAGCCTTTTTACTTCCTGGTCGGTCAGTCCCAGGCTTTTCACCAGCTCAATATTTCTTAAGCTTTCCGTAGTAGACCCTGCGAGGGAAGTAGTTTCCTTTACAATATTTTTCTGGATGATTTTTATCTTCTTGCTGAGCAGGTTGGTGACAAAAGCTATGAGCAAAGCACCTCCCATATAAATGGGCACAATCGACCAGTGAAGACGGGTGGCATAAATGGAAACAAAAACCACACTAACTATGATTCCGAAGAGAACATTGATTACATAGCCTATGAATTTTTCCGTATCCGTCCGCACTTTGGAAAGAATAGATAAGGTTTCTCCACTGCGCTGGTCTTCAAATTCCTGGTAAGGTAGCCGCATGCTATGTTTCAATCCATCCGTAAAAATCTTAGCACCAAATTTCTGAATCACCACATTTACAGTATAGTCCTGGAAAGCCTTGGCTATCCGGCTAATCATGGCTGTACCCACCAGTAACAACAGCATACCCATAATTCCATTCAGGTACTGGCTTTCTGTGCGTTTTACTCCCTCAGGTGATACCAATGGATTCTTGGCAAAATAGTCAATCAGTTTACCAAATATTAATGGATCAAACATCGAAAATGTCTGGTTAACAGCTGCCAGCAACAAAGCCAGTGCAATCAGCCCTTTATGGGGCTTTAAATAATGAAGCAGTATTTTCATTCAGGTGGGTTTATGCGTTGAACAGTTGCTTATCAATTTCCGTACAATTTCCTGAAAACTGACAAACTTTCCAGCATCCGTATAAAAAGAAAGGAATATTACTGCCAGATACCCCCAAAAGGCCGTTTTTATTTGGTTTTTCCACTACTGTTAACAATATCATCATCTGTAAACCAACATTCACTGCCATTAAATAATTATATTACAGAAACATATTACTTATGCACTGGAGAAAATTTAATGGCGAAAACATTCAACTACCCATCAGAGAGGCTGTGGAAGAAGCCATTATCCGTGAAACGGCAAACGGTACCAAACTCAAAGTTTGTATCGGTACCGATAGCCAGGTTAAGGGCGCGGATACAGAATTTGCTACCGTTATTGTTTTCCTCCGCGAACACAATGGCGGTTTTATGTACATCCATAATGAGAAAACCCGCCAGAAATACCATATCAAAGAAAGGATGCTGGTGGAAGTGGCCAAGAGTATTGAAATTGCCTATGAGTTGTGTAATCTGTTCATTGAGTACCAGGTTGATATGGAAGTACATGCAGACATCAATACCAATCCACAGTTCAAAAGCAACGATGCATTGACGGGAAGCAATGGGCTATATCCTGGGTATGGGATTTGCCTTTAAAGCCAAACCCGAGGCTTTTGCCAGTAGTTGTTGCGCAGACAAGGTGGTGAATTAATCCTGCCTTTCCGGTAGAGGGCTACTTTTTTACCCCGTTTTATTATCCAATATCTCTTTATTGCAGTCTGAAATGAACTGCAGAAGTTCTTCCCGTCCTTTTTTCTTTTCGGCACTGGTCACAAAGTGCCTGGGTAAGAACTGCCAGGTTTCCCGTAAGGTTTCCATAAAGGCCAAAACATTCCTTTCCACCACAGCCGGTTTTTCTTTATCGGTCTTTGTGAACGCCAGTGAAAAAGGCACCTGCCAGGAATCGAGCTGGCTCACAAAAGCGAGGTCATTTTTTTGCGGGCTATGGCGACTATCGATCAATACAAATACCTGTACCAGGTTTTCTCTTTTACGCAAATACCCTTCAATCATTTGCTCCCACCTTCGCCTGTCGCTCTGAGATCTTTTGGCATAACCATATCCGGGTAAATCAACCAGGAACCATTTTGCTTTTGGTCCCCGTTCCCCCGACGCACTTTCTATTTCGAAATGATTAATCAACTGGGTTTTGCCTGGCGTAGAAGATGTTTTGGCCAGGTTTTTTTGTCCTGTTATCATGTTAATCAGTGATGACTTACCCACATTACTTCTGCCAATGAATGCATATTCCGGCTTATCGGGTGCCGGGCACTGGGTTACTAATGGGGATGATATGACATATCGGGCTGAATTGATTTGCATGAACAATTACAAACTGAATGGATGAGTTGAAATGGCCTAAGTTGGTTATCAGGGCTTTCTTTTGATAACCAGGCTGTCTGCCGGATATTTTGCTTTGATGCTGTCCCTTACAATATCACACCAGGCCATTAATGTTTGTTTTTCGGCGTCGGTCAGAACGGCATCTTTGTGTAGCCAGGTATAGGAGGGGAGTGGCATTTCTCCCTCTTTCACCTGTTCTATGCATTCTTCCAGTTTTTTGTATTGACGGGCAATGCGATAGCCGCTGAATTCATTCAGGTTGAAATGTTTTTTACCTTCTTTAACATGATCGCCCAGCCACCAGGATACTGGTTGGATTTCTGCATACCAGGGATAGCGGGTATTGTTGGTATGACAATCGTTGCAGGCTTTGGTAAGAATTACCTTCACCTCTTCGGGTACCGGATAAGAAAAAGAAATATCCCTTGAAGTGTCATTGGAGCGGTTCTTGGCAGGACGGAAAGCCTGCATCACTACAAATACGATTAATAAACCCACCAGGATTTTTTTAAATATTTTCATACGTCAATTTTTTTGTAAAATTAAGCTATTCCCAGTCATTTCTTTGGGAACAGGCAATCCCATTACCTTCAGAATAGTTGGTGCCAGATCCCCCAGTTTACCGTCCTGTACTTTTCCCCTCCATTCTTTGTCTATGACGAAAAAGGGTACCAGGTTAAGGGTATGTGCCGTATTGGGAGAACCATCTTCGTTAATCATGTAATCTGCATTGCCATGATCGGCAGTCAGGAATACCGTATAGCCATGTGCAAGGGCTGCTGTTACCACCCTTTTTACACAGGCATCCACGGTTTCGGCCGCTGTAATGGCAGCAGAGAAAACCCCTGTATGTCCTACCATATCCGTATTCGCATAATTCAAACAGATGAAATCGGCTGATTCTTTTTCTATTTCAGGAACCAGTTTATCAGTTAGCTCGATGGCACTCATTTCGGGTTGCAAATCATAAGTGGCCACTTTGGGCGAAGGAACCATTATGCGGCTTTCTCCGGGAAAAGCCTCTTCCCTTCCACCACTGAAAAAGAAGGTTACGTGGGGATATTTTTCTGTTTCAGCTATCCGGATTTGTTTTTTGCCATTGGCTGCTAAAACCTCACCAAGGGTATTCACCAGGTTATCATTTTCAAAAACCACATGCACATTTTTGAATGTGTGGTCATACATGGTCATCGTGGTATAATCAATAGCCAGTGTGTGCATGCCGAAGTCAGGATGGTTGTGTTGGGTAAGTACATCCGTAATTTCCCGGCACCTGTCGGTGCGGAAGTTGAAGCACATAGCAACGTCACCGTCTTTGATAAGACCTAAGGGTAGCTGGGCTTCATCCAGTACTACAGTGGGTTTGATGAACTCATCAGTAATACCCGCCGCATAGGATTGTTCCACAGCGGCAATGGCATCGGTGGCTTTGGCTCCTTCCCCTTTAACCAGACAATCATAGGCCAGTTTAACCCTTTCCCAGCGTTTGTCCCGGTCCATGGCATAATAACGTCCGCTAACTGTTACGATTTTTCCAACAGATTCATTAAGGTGTAATTGCAATTCTTTCAGGAATCCCAAACCACTTTTTGGGTCAGTATCACGCCCATCAGTGAAAGCATGTATGAATACTTCGGTCAGTCCTTCTTTTTTACAAATATCACAGATGGCTTTGAGGTGGTTGATATGGGAGTGCACACCTCCATCACTTACCAATCCGAGGAGATGCAAAGGTTTTTGCTTTTCTTTTGCCAACCGGAGGCAGGCAAGTAATTGCGGATGGGTAGCCAATTCACCCGTACGTATGGCTACATTAATTCTTTCCAGTTCCTGGTACACGATCCTTCCGGCTCCCAGGTTTAAATGCCCCACCTCGCTATTTCCCATTTGTCCTTTGGGTAACCCCACTAACTCACCGCAGGTGGTAAGCGTCGCATTCGGATAAGTGGCGTAAAGGGATTGTACAAATGGCACTTTGGCATGCTGGATGGCGTCTGCAGAGGGCACTTTGCCAATTCCCCAGCCATCCATGATTACTAAAATAACTTTGTTGTTCATGCGTTAAAAATACTGCATTTACCATTCATGATTTGGTGTTAACTTTAGCCAAATAGGCTGAATAGGCAAGATTGGCATGTTTTTGGCACTGATGCCTATAGAAAATAAGGAAAAGATGAAAAATATAATAACATTGATGGTGATTTCCCTGGGACTGATGTCATTCAGTTGGCAGGGTGATTCAGAACCGATTGTCAGGGCCTTTCAAAATGCCAATGCCGAACAGGTAGCTGGCTATTTTGACGATTACGTGGATATGAAACTGATGAATAAGGCAGAAGTGAAGAATATTGGTAAAAACCAGGCAGGAATTACCTTAAAAGCTTTTTTTGCCGAAAATGACATCAAAGGCTTCGAAAAGGCCTCGGAGAGAGCTGTGGGTAATACCATGTATATGACCGGGAAATTACTGAACGACGATAAGGGACTGGGCATTACGCTCCTGTTAAAATCAAAGGAGGGCAAATACCAGATTATCTCCGTCAGGATTGGTTAATATTCTGAAAAAACGTTTAAAAAGCCCCGCTTTTGCGGGGCTTTTTGTTGCAACCCATAGTTTTGTAGTATGAAATCTTATGAGGAGCAATTGCATCACCTGATAGAGGAAGCCATACGGGAAGACCGCGGCGATGGAGATCATTCCACGCTGAGCTGTATTCCCCCGGAAAAAAAAGGGAAAGCTGTATTAAAAATAAAACAGGATGGAATCTTAGCGGGTATGGAAGTGGCCAGCGCCATATTTCAATACCTGGAAAAGGACATCTATTTTGTAAAATATAAAGAAGATGGGGATACCATGCTCTATGGTGAAAAAGCATTTGAAGTATCAGCGGGTATACACACCATCCTAACCGGAGAAAGACTTGTGCTCAATTGCATGCAAAGAATGAGCGGTATTGCTACCCTGACCCATACCTATACCGAAAAACTGAAACAATACCACACCCGGTTATTGGATACCCGGAAAACCACGCCTAATTTCCGTTTACTTGAAAAAGAAGCCGTTCGGATAGGAGGTGGTACCAACCATCGTTTTGGGTTATATGATATGATTATGCTGAAAGATAACCATATCGATTATTGCGGCGGACTGGAAGCAGCCATTGATGCAGCCCATGCCTATACCCTGCAACAAAAGATACCCCTTAAGATTGAAGTGGAAGCAAGAAGCCTGGATGATGTTAGAAAAATTACGATGGTCGGCAAAGGGAAAGTATTTCGCATCATGCTGGATAATTTTACACCCCAATTGGTTGCGGAGGCACTATCCCTCATTAATTCGGATTTTGAGACAGAAGCCAGCGGTGGCATCCATATTGGCAATATTGAGTCCTATGCAGCTACCGGAGTAGATTTCATCAGCGTGGGTGGACTGATTCACCAGGCCCAAAGCCTTGACCTGAGTCTGAAAGCAGTAATTGTATAAACCTTTCATCCGGCATACTATATTTAACGATATGCGAATATGAGTAAGAAAAATAAGCCCGATACCAGGGGATTTGTTTACAGCACAGATCCCGGATTTCAATTTGAACCGGAAAATGATGCTGAACAAATTACCCTGGTGCCTGCACAGCAAAAGCTGCGGATACGCCTGGATACCAAACAAAGAGCCGGGAAGGCAGTTACACTGGTAACCGGATTCATTGGGCAGGCCGCTGATTTGGAATTACTGGGAAAGCAACTGAAAAATTATTGCGGCACCGGGGGCAGTGTCAAAGAAGGAGAGGCCATTGTGCAGGGCGACCAGCGCGAAAAAGTATTACAATGGTTGCTGAAAAACGGCTATACCCAAACCCGGAAACAATAAAGGGTTATCCCTGAAAATCTATTTTTCTGTGTGAGCCATCGCAATAGGGTTTATTGGCAGAGGCACCACAACGACAAAGGGAAGTTGTTCCTGTTCTGGTTTCCACTTCTCCATTACTCAGGGTTATTACACAACCCGTTGTAACCAGAATGGGACCATTGGGTTTGATGGTTATCTGGCTGATCGAGGCTGATTCACTGATAATTTCCGGATTTTCTTTTTGCGGATTGTCGTTTTGTTCATTCATATGATAACTTAAAGCGCCACTGGGGCATTTACGAACCTGTTCAATAATTTTTTCTGTGCTGGCTCCCTCCATATTTACCCATGGCTTTTTGTTGGGATTAAATACAGACTGCAATTCCGTCCAGCAAATACGGCTATGAATACAGGTATCCGGTTTCCAAATCACCGTTACTTCTCCATTGGTATATTTCAGGGTGGATAGGGGCATGACTAATGGGGTTTGTAGTTTGTGGTTTGTAGTTTGTGGTTTGTAGTTTGGGGTTAGTAGTCGATTTCGAGTTTTAGTTTGTCGCGGAGTTCTTTTACCAGCGGGTATTGGGCTGCAATGTGTTCAAATTTTTGTTTGCTGTTTAAGCGCATGTGCACGGGAATGTCTTCCTGTTCGCCGGCATCTACCAATACTTCAAACTGGATGGCAGGGTTGTTAAAGGATTTTTGCAGGTGTTCCAGCAGCATCATTTTTTCCTGCTCTACAAATTTCTGAGAGGTAAGTGCGGAAACAGTTACCGTAAACCTTATTTCATTTTCCAGCGCCAGCCTGGCTGTGCGAAAAGTGCCTGCAGAACTGTGTTTTTGCTGCTTCTCCAGATTGTCTGCAAAGCTGTTCCAGCAGTCCTGTAATTTTGCAAGGGTTAGGTTTTCTGCCTCTTTCACCTCTTCAATAGCATACTGGTCTCCATACTTTTCCCGTAAGGTATCCAGCAGGTTTTTTTTCGGGCCGTGGGCAGTCACCAGGGCTTTCATTACCGGCTTTGGTTGAATGGGATGCGCTCTTGGTATTTCCGGAATGCCAGGAAGGGATGGCTCGGGTTGTTTTTCTATATACAATTTTGCCGCCGGTACTTTGGGGGCTGCCTGTTTGGGTGCAGGCTGCATTTGAAGCGAGGTTATTTGTTTGGTTCGATAAGCAATGGGCGTATCAATCCGTTTTTTTTTAACCAAACTTCCATTGTCCACGGAAAGGCTGATGGCCTGTTGCAGGAAATTCAATTTGATCAGGGTCAATTCCACATGCAGGCGTTTGTTACGCGCCATTTTATAATTGATTTCGGCTTCGTTCAAAATATTCAAAGCACTTACCAGGTAGGAGATGCCTGTTTGGGCTGCAACGGCTACGTACTTTTCCTGTAATCCCTCAACTACCTCAAGCAATCCGGCAGATTTGGGATCTTTGCTTACCAGCAGGTTCCTGATAAACTCTGCCATTCCATTCAATACCAGGTCGCCCTCAAACCCTTTTCTGTTAATCTCGTCAAACAGTAACATCGCACTGGCCATGTCCTGTTGCAGCATAGCATCCAGTAAGCGGAAATAGTAATCCTCATCAAGTATGTTCAGGTGCTCCAGTGTATTCTGGTAGGTAACTACGCCATTGGTAAAGCTGACAATTTTGTCGAGAATACTCAATGAGTCCCGCATGCATCCTTCACTTTTTTGGGCAATAACCTGAAGGGCTGCCTTTTCTGCTTTGATTTCCTCTTTTTCGGTAATTTCCTGCAGATGGGTTACAGTGTCGTTATTGGTGATACGTTTGAAATCGAATATCTGGCAACGGCTCAGGATGGTGGGTAAAATTTTATGTTTTTCCGTAGTGGCCAGAATGAAAATGGCATAGGATGGGGGTTCTTCCAGTGTTTTTAAAAAAGCATTGAAGGCACTGGCACTGAGCATGTGTACCTCATCTACAATGTATACTTTGTATTTTCCAGCCTGGGGTGCGAAGCGTACCTGTTCTACCAGGGTACGTATATCATCCACAGAATTGTTACTCGCAGCATCCAGTTCGTGAATGTTGAGTGAAGTGCCTGCATCAAAAGAAACACAGCTGTTACAGGTATTACAGGCTTCCCCTTCCGGCCTGGGATTGGTACAATTGATGGTTTTGGCAAGAATACGGGCGCAGGTTGTCTTGCCCACACCCCTGGGTCCGCAAAAAAGAAAAGCATGTGCCAACTGGTTATTCCTGATGGCATTTTTGAGCGTTGTGGTTATATGGGATTGCCCCACTACCGTATTAAAATTCTGCGGTCTGTATTTTCGGGCTGATACAATGAATTTATTCTCCATAGCTGGTTTGCAAGATAACAATTTAGCTTCCAGCTTTGGAACTTTGAGGCGATACAATGTGGCAATGTGAACAATTTCCTGCACAGTATTTTACAACTGGCATATAGTAGCTCACTATTTTTTCAGCCAATCCCGGAAGTGCCTGCAGAGGACTTATTTATATTCCATTTCAGGGTGCCTTTCAAAACTACGATTAGGGTCAAACAGGTATCGGAAGGTTGTCATTTGCCGGCTCTGCACCCCACCCAGACTTTTGTAAATATTGATCATTTTGGGATTCCAGTCGCCGGCCCAGCCCATTTCATACTGTGTATACCAGCCCTTGCCCTGCAGTAGCAGCGCACACTCATAAATCATGAAACTATCAATACCCAGGGCCTGGTATTTAGGCACTACCCCAAAAGCTAGACCAGTCAATCGTTTATTATAACCGGTTTTCTTCATCCATAATAAATGCAGTTTTTGCCAAAGGCCCATTTTACCGTTAAAATGTTTGAAATACTGGTTCAGGTCCGGGATGTTGATGAACATGGCAATCGGTTCCTCTTTGTAATAGGCGAACCAAACTGCCCGCTCATCCATAATGGGTTTCATGGTTTTAAAAAGCTTGCTCACCTGCTCCCGGGTAATTTCTTTGGCCTCACCATGTTGTGCCCAGGCGGCATTGTAAACCGTTGCAAAATCTCCCGCATATTTATCTATCTCAGAAAGTTTCACGTGTCTGGCCAAATAGCCCGCTTTGGTTTTGAATTTAGCGTGTCTTTCCGGAAAACGGGGAGGCAGCGGGTCATCCACATTCATGGCATAATAATACTGGTTATAGTAATTCTGAAATCCATAGTGGGTGAAGAGGGCTTCATAATATTCCGGGTTAAACGACATGCCATACATAGGCTCTTTGTCAAATCCTTCTGTCATCAGTCCCCACCATTTGTCACGGTCGCCAAAATTGATGGGCCCATCCATGGCTTCCATACCCATTTGTATCAACCATTCTTTAGCAGTATCAAATAACAGGTTAGCCATTGGCTGGTTATTGATACAATCAAAATAGCCAATACCCCCTGTGGGAAATTCAGTTCCTTTGTTTACATACTTTGTATTCGTAAATGCCGCAATCCGGCCTGCTAGTTTTCCATCAGCATCTTTGAGGATCCATCGTTTGGCCTCTCCGTATTTGAAATTTTTATTTTTTGCCGGATCAAATACTTCCAGTACTTCTTTGTCGAGGGGCCTGATATAAGCAGGGTTAGCTGCATTCATCAATACATTAGCCAGTAAAAAATCTTTTACCGTATCCGGGCTGTTAACTTCTATTACCTGCATAGTAGGGATAAGCTTCTGATTCAAATATGGAAACGAATGTAACGAATCTGTAAAATACTGTCAATAAGGGGTAGGCAGCCGGGAAGTCGTTATATGGGGTTTAACTAATCATGAGCAGGGTGGCTGCTACCACTCCCGCTGTTTCTGCCCTTAGCCGGGTTTCCCCCAGTGTAACCGGTGCATATTGTTTTTCTATTGCCATTTGGATTTCTTCGGGAGAAAAATCGCCCTCGGGACCAATCAGTATTTCTGTTTCTAAGGAGGGCCCCAAATCCTTTATATACTGTCTGGATGTTTCGGCACAGTGGGCAATGAGTTTTTGGCTATAGCCGGATGGTTGCAGTGCTTTCTCCAGTGCTATCGGCTCTTTCAGCAGGGGCATCCAGGCCTGCTGGCTCTGCAGCATGGCGGCTGATAAAATATTTTTCATGCGGTCGGTGCGCATGCGGGTATGTTCTGTTCTGTCACAAAGCAGGGGCTGAATCTCCCGTATGCCTATTTCTGTGGCTTTTTCCAGAAACCATTCAAAACGGCTGGTGTTTTTTAAAAGAGAAATGCAGATACGCACTTTTTTTACGGGCACTGGTACCTGGAAAACATTGGTGAGTTGCACAACAGTCTTTTTCTTGTCCTCACTGAGAATGCTGGTTTCGGACATCCTTCCCAGGCCATCAGTAAGCAGCAAACGGCTGCCCGCTTTCATACGCAAAACCTGGATACAATGTTTGCTGGTCTCTTCTCCCAGGGTAAAATGACCAGGAGAGACCGGCAGATCAGGTTCATAGAAAAAGGGTAGGGCCATAGCTTGTATTGGCGTAGTAGGAGATTTTGGTTCAAGCAGGAATAGGGTTTCCCTAATCAGGAAAATCCTTAAAAAGGTGAATCTGTTTCTATGCCATCATCAAAATCACCGCCATTCATTTTACTGCCTTTCTGGATGAACAGTTTTCCCGCATCATCTGCGGTAGGGGGGGCCGAGGGACCAACAGGTTTCCAGTTGCTACCCAACCCGGCCAGACCGCCATCACCATCCCATTCTTCAAATTTCTGTATGTCAAGCTTGGCCCTGAGTTTGATGGTTTCCAGTGAGCCATTCCTGTGTTTGGCAATGCGTATATGGGTTTCACCGTGCGTGCTTTCTCCCTGTTCGTTGTTCATTACCTCATAGTATTCTGGACGATAGATAAACATTACCATGTCGGCATCCTGTTCAATGGCTCCGGATTCCCTGAGGTCACTCAACTGTGGCATCTTGCTCTCTTTTCTGGTTTCCACAGCCCGGCTTAACTGGCTCAAAGCAATGATGGGGACATTCAATTCCTTGGCAAGTGCTTTCAGGTTCCGGGAAATATTACTGATCTCCTGTTCGCGGTTACTTCCTCTGTCACCGGTGCCACTCATCAACTGCAGGTAATCAATGATGATTACGCCCACTCCGTGTTTATTCACCAGGCGCCTGGCTTTGGCCCGGAATTCGAAAATATTCAAAGCAGCCGTGTCGTCTATAAAGATGGGCGCTACTTCCAGTTTTTTAATACCCTTACTCAATAGTTGGGCATATTCATGGTTTTCCAGTTTACCACGGCTTATTTTTTCCATTTTTATTTCACTCTCTGCACTAAGGATACGCTGAACCAACTGTGAAGCGCTCATCTCCAATGAAAAGAATCCTACCGGAACGGGTTTGGTGGGATGTAAGGCCGCATTCCTGGCCAGGTTCAGGGCAAAGGCCGTTTTACCCACCGATGGCCTTGCTGCCAGGATTATAAGGTCAGTGGGTTGCCAACCATAAGTCACTCTGTCCATGGTGGGAAAGCCGCTGGGCACACCCGAAATGTCTTCGGTTTTGGTCCTGAGTTCATCAATACGGTTGATGGTCTTGGCCAAAACATTGCCTATGTCTTCAAAATTCTTTTTCAGGTAATTGTTCGTGATGTTGAACATCTTGGTTTCACTCTCATCCAGCAAATCAAATACATCGGTACTGTCTTCATACGCATCTCCTATGATTTCTCCGCTGATGCGAATCAATTCGCGTTGAATAAATTTCTGCAATACTATCCTGGCATGCGCGTCAATATTGGCAGTGGATACTACTGAATTGGTGAGTTTGGTAACGTAATAAGGGCCACCCACAGCGTCGAGTTGTTCCCTGAATTTGAGTTCCTCAACCACTGTAAGAATATCAATGGGCAAACTTTTTTGCTGAAGGCCCTGCATGGCCCGAAAGATTAGCTGGTTGGCTTCAACATAAAAACATTCCGGTTTTACGATTTCGGTTACGGTATCAAAAGCGCTTTTTTCAAGCATAATGGCACCCAAAACGGCTTCCTCCAGTTCCTTTGCCTGGGGTGGAACCTTGCCATAAACCATGGTGCTGAGATCTATTGAGGGTTTTCTTCTTTTTCTGTCTTTATTCAGGCTGGTTAGGTCCATACTAATGGGTAGTAATAAGGTTTAATTAGGTAATAGGTTTCTCCTTGCTTAGTATTAACGAGCCACTGTTAAGTAATCGTTACCAACCTGTAAGGGGGAGCGAATATATGGGTTAGAATGGGGCAGAAGAAAATTATTTCTTTCATTTTTCATCCACAAGATATCCAGTCTTAATTAACAGGTTGGCAAGCCCCGTTCACACAATTTACTAATGTTATCCCCCAAATACAAAAGTTTTCAGACTTAAAGAATAGGTAATTAACATATCTCTGTGCAGAAAGATTTTTCGGATTTTTAGGGTAAGTGCTGAGTAAATACCGTAATTATAGCTAGATGTTTTTACGGTAATCCGAGATATTTCTACCTTAAAAAATACCGGCCGTTTACGTGGATTTGTCCTGAAATGCAGGTCTTTTCCCGGATTATCCCTTAGTAATGCCTATCTCCCTGTCCAATCAACTTTATCACCTATTTTTGAAGCCTGTAAAGCGCAAGCAAATATGACGATTAGTTATAACTGGTTAAGTGAATACCTGCCTGAATCAATAGAGCCTGAAAAATTATCCAAAATACTCACTTCCATAGGTCTGGAAGTGGAAAGCCTCGAAAAGTACTCGGCGGTAAAAGGGGGGCTAGAAGGCCTGGTCATAGGTGAAGTATTGGAATGTACCCAACATCCCAATGCCGATAAACTGAAACTGACCAGTGTTTCCATAGGTAAAGAGGTACCCCTGCAAATTGTTTGCGGAGCTTCCAATGTAGTTGTTTCCCAAAAAGTGGTGGTAGCTACAGTAGGAACCACTATTTATCCGGTTACCGGTGAGCCCCTAACTATGCGGGTGGCCAAAATTCGCTCTGTAGAAAGCCAGGGTATGATCTGTGCCGAGGACGAAATAGGCATTGGTAACAGCCATGAAGGAATCATCGTATTACCTGGTGATGTGGCTGTAGGAACCCTGGCCGCCGATTATTTTAAACCGTATACAGACTGGATCTATGAAATTGGCCTGACACCTAACCGCATGGATGCCATGAGTCATTTTGGTGTTGCCAGGGATGTTTGCGCTTACCTTACCCATCACCAGCAGGAAGCTAAACCGGTAAGCCCCTTTACCAACGGATTCAAACCCGACAATACTTCATTTCCGGTATCAGTCACTATTGAAAATAAACAAGCCTGCCAACGTTATGCAGGGATAACCCTTTCCGGAGTAAAAGTGCAGCCCTCTCCCAAATGGTTACAGGACAGATTGCTGGCTATTGGACTGCGCCCTATCAATAACATTGTAGACATTACCAATTTTATACTGCATGAATCCGGACAACCCTTGCACGCTTTTGACGCCGATGAAATCAAGGGCAACAGCATCCTTGTCAAAAACCTGCGTGCAGGCACCCCTTTTATCACCCTGGATGAAAAAGAAAGAAAACTGGGTGCAGATGACCTGATGATATGCAATGCAGATGCAGGAATGTGCATAGCCGGTGTTTTCGGGGGACTAAACAGCGGTGTAAAATCCACTACCCAAAGAATATTTCTGGAGAGTGCCTGGTTTCACCCGGTAAGTATCCGGAAAACCTCCGTTCTCCATGACCTGAGAACAGATGCGGCTTCCCGCTTTGAAAAAGGAGTGGATATTTCCCAAACCGTAGCCATTCTGAAAAGAGCTGCCCTCATGATCAGGGAAATCGCGGGTGGCGAAATCACCAGTGATATAGTGGATATCTATCCTGATCCGAAACCCAAAACAGAAATTACCCTCAAAAACCATTACCTCAAAAAATTAAGTGGTAAAAACTACCATTCTGATAAAATCAAAAGAATTCTCACCAGTCTGGGATTTGAAGTGATCAGGGATGGCATTGACGAGATCAGGGTTTCAGTGCCTTACAGCAAACCCGATATCTCTATCCCCGCCGACCTGGTGGAAGAAATATTACGAATTGACGGACTGGATAACATTGAAATCCCCGCCACCATTACCATCAGTCCCGCAGTGGAAACCCTGGGCAGGAAAGAAGCATTGAAGAACAAGATGGCCAATTACCTGGTGGGACAGGGTCTGGTGGAAATATTCACCAATTCCATTACCAATAGCAAATATTTTGAGGAAACAGTACTCACAACTGCTGTGAAAATGTTGAATAACCTCAGTGCTGATTTGGACGTACTGCGCCCCTCAATGCTCGAAACCGGCCTGGAAGCCATCGCCTACAACAATAACCGGAGGAACCATAACCTGCAACTATTTGAATTTGGCAAGGTTTACCAGACAGCGGAACCCGGTATTTACAAGGAGGAGGAACACCTGACACTTTATATTAACGGCGCCGACCACGAAGATTCCTGGAAAGCCAAAAGCAGTCAACTGGATTTTTTCCGGATGAAAGGACTGGCCAGCGCTCTGCTGCAATTATGCGGTATTCGATCGGTACAGATGGATAAAGTGGAGGAACCTGGATTGACATTAGCGTTAATGCATAAAAATACCCTTCTGGGAAAGCTATGGGAAGTGTCTGAGCAGAAACGAAAAGTATTTGATATTAAGCAGCCCGTTTTTGTACTTGACCTCTATTTCGACTCTTTACTGGAAGTGTTGGCCGATAGCAGGATTACCTACCGGGAAGTGAGCCGGTTTCCGGTAATGCAGCGCGACCTGGCCCTGGTGGTGGACCGCAGCACCAGTTTCGAAGCTGTTGAGCAATCTGTTAAAAAACAAAAACTAGATAAGCTTAAAGACATAAGGCTCTTTGATGTATTCGAAAGCGAAAAATTGGGTGCAGGAAAAAAATCCATGGCAGTAAGTTTCCTGTTCTCTGATGATGAAAAGACACTAACCGATAAGGAGGTGGATGCGATGGTGCAAAACCTGATCAGGGGCTTTGAAAAAGACCTCTCGGCACAAATCAGAAAATAACCCACCGTTGGTGAACAAGAATTAAAGTAAAAATGCCCGGTTATTCTAACCGACAGTTATCTTAGACAGATGGTTAACCTCGAAGGACAAATTAAGGGTTTACAGGAAAAATTGCAGCTTTTGCTGAAGCAAATGACCCTGCACCAGCGCGAAAATGTAAGGCTGACCCGGGAATTGCAAAAATCCCAGGGAATGGTAGCGGAGAAGGAGCAAAGCCTTCAGACACTGAAACAACAACTGGACGCTTTGAAATTGGGATCGGGAGGGCTGGATCCCATAGAAAAAGAGGCACTGGCTAAGCGGATAGACCTCTACCTCAAAGAAATTGATAAATGCCTGACACTATTAAATACCTGACCATGTCTGAACTAATACCCGTTAACATTTTAATTGCAGACCGCAGCTACCGGCTGAAAATTGAGGCAGCGGATGAGGAAATGGTGAGAAAAACCGCGGGACTGATCAATGATAAAATCACGGAATTCAAAGCCCATTTTGCGGGTAAAGACATGCAGGATTATGTGTCAATGGTATTGCTCTGGTTTGCTACTGAGCAAAACCATTCCGGTATTGAGCAGGTAAAATGGGAAGAAGCAGCCGGGCAGCTGGCTTCCCTGGAAAAAATGGTAGATAAAGCCCTTGCTGAAGACCCGGCCCAGTAATTTTTTTTAGCGCGCCCTGCCCATATCTTGTTTCTTGTTCCTTACTACAGATTAAGTATCTTCGTAAATTATCATTAACTTTTTAGGGTTAAATGAGGAAAGCACAATACCATAGCAAATTGAATTATTCTAAAACTTGCCAAAAACATGGACCAGACAGTCGTACTTATTATAATTGGTGTCATCTCACTAATTGCAGGACTTTTAGCGGGTAAACTACTCTTCGCTAAAAACACAAAAAAAACGGTAGAAGAGGCAGAACAAACAGCACAAACCATCTTAAAAGAAGCGGAACTCAGGGCTGAAACCATCAAAAAGGAGAAGCAACTGGAGGCCAAAGAAAGGTTCGTGCAGTTAAAGTCTGATTATGAGCGGGATGTGATGGAACGAAACCGAAAAATCGGGGAGACCGAAAATCGTGTCAAGCAGAAAGAAATTTCCATCAACCAGAAAGAAGCTGCCCTTGACAAACAAATGAAGGAAAATGATTCCATCAAGGAAAACCTCAACCGGCAGATTGAAGTAGTAAGCCAGAAGCGTACCGAATTGGAAAAACACCAGGAAGAGCATATCCGCCGCCTGGAAAAAATAGCCGGTTTAAGTGCAGAAGAAGCCAAATCACAACTTATTGAAAGCCTGAAAGCCGAAGCCAATTCCCAGGCATTGACCCTGCAACAGGAAATTATTGAAGAGGCCAGGGGTAAAGCCAATAAAGAAGCCCGTAAAATTGTTATCCAGACCATCCAGCGTACAGCAGCAGAGGTTACTATTGAAAATACAGTAACTGTTTTCAACCTGGAGACAGACGAGATTAAGGGACAGATTATTGGACGGGAAGGCCGGAATATCCGCGCCATCGAAGCAGCTACAGGGGTAGACTTAATAGTGGATGATACACCCGAGGCCATCATTCTGTCTTCCTTCGACCCATTGCGCAGGGAAATTGCCCGACTGAGTCTGCAAAGACTGGTTTCCGACGGCCGTATCCACCCTGCCAGGATTGAAGAAGTAGTAGAAAAAACACGCCGCCAGCTGGAGGAGCAGATTATGGAAATCGGCGAACGCACCATTATTGAAATGGGTATCCACGGATTGCACAAAGAACTGGTGAGAATTGTAGGTAAAATGCGTTTCCGTTCTTCTTATGGACAGAACCTGTTGATGCATAGCCGCGAAACGGCCAACCTCTGCGGCATCATGGCTGCTGAACTGGGAATGAACCCCAAACTGGCCAAAAGAGCCGGACTGCTGCATGATATTGGTAAAGTACCCGATGAGGAAACCGAACTGACCCACGCCTTGCTGGGAGCCAAGTTGGCCGAAAAATATGGTGAGAATCCGGCTGTGGTCAATGCCATCGGCGCCCACCACGATGAAATGGAAATGTTGTATGTGATTTCTCCTATTATACAGGCCTGTGATGCCATCAGTGGTGCAAGACCAGGCGCCAGAAGAGAAATGATGCAGCAGTACCTGCAAAGGATCAAAGACCTGGAAAACCTGGCCATGAACTATACAGGTGTTGAAAAAGCATATGCCATACAGGCCGGCAGGGAATTAAGGGTGATAGTGGAAGCAGATAAGGTTACCGATGTGGACAGCGACAAGCTAAGCTTTGAAATAGCCCAGAAAATCCAGACTGAGATGACCTATCCCGGTCAAATCAAAGTAACGGTGATTCGGGAGAAAAGGGCCATCAATGTAGCCCGATAATAGGCTCCTGACCTTAAAATGGTGAATAATATCCGCCATTGGGGAGGAGAATTGGTTGGATTAAAGGAGATAAGTAAAATCCTTAGTCCCGGGGTCTAAAGCCTGAAAACAGGTTATAGCTTGCTAAAATTCAATATTACAGGGCGAAAAGCTTATTTTTTATTTGTTAATTACATGCGGCATTACTACCTTTGCCGTCCGCAAAAAATAATAGTTATGGACGCAGCAGTTCAATTTGTACACGACCAGTTAACGGTTAAGAAAAATCACCCCAAATTCAAGGCAGGTGATAACGTAACTGTCAATTATAAGATCGTAGAAGGTGGTAAAGAGCGTATCCAGGGATTCCGTGGAGATGTTATCAAATTACAGGGTACCGGTGCCACTGCATCTTTCACTGTACGTAAGATTTCTGACGGAATAGGTGTGGAGCGTTTATTTCCCATGCTTTCTCCCAATATTGATTCCATTTTACTGAATAAATCCGGTAAGGTGCGCAGGGCTAAATTGTACTACCTGCGTGAGCGCAGTGGTAAAAGTGCCCGTATCAAGGAAAAACGTTTCTAGACCACATTTTCAAAATTTATTCCGCGGAAGTTTGGGTTGCACTAAACTTCCGCTTTTTTATGTGGTCTGATAAAGGGAATGTTTACTATTTTTAACCGATTGCATCTCTTTTATTGTAACTTTATTATTTAAAAACAAAAATTATGGGCAACTTAGGATTTCAAGAGATTTTACTTATTGCGGTGGTGGTTTTAGTATTATTTGGTGGCAGAAAGATTCCTGAATTCATGAAAGGATTGGGCAAAGGAATCCGTGAATTTAACGATGCCAAAAACAACGTAAAGAAAGAACTGGAAGAAGGCATGAAAGAGAAAGACCAGCCTACTACTCCCCAACCTTAATTATCTCCTTATACCAAAAGCATTTTAGCCTTTGTTTCGCTATAGCTCAATCAAAGACTATCATACAGCATTACAGAACGGCCAAACCACCTGTGTGGAGGCCGTTCGTTATTATCTGGATGCCATAGCATCCCAATCAAACCTGAACGCCTTCCTGGAAGTTTTTACCGATGAAGCTTTGGAGCAGGCTGGTGCTTTGGACAAACAGCTCCAAAATGGCCATAGTCCCGACAAACTCTTTGGCGTGATAGCGGGATTGAAAGATGTAATTAGTTACAAAGGCCATTCTCTTTCGGCAGCCTCCCGCATGCTCAGCCATTATACCTCTTTATACAATGCTACTGCCGTAGAAAAACTACTCGCAGCAGGGGCTATCATCATTGGCAGACAGAATTGTGATGAATTTGCCATGGGCAGCAGTAATGAAAATTCTGCCTTTGGGCCTGTGAAAAATGCTGCTGACCATTCCCGGGTACCCGGTGGCTCTTCCGGCGGTTCTGCCGTTGCGGTACAGGCCGGAATGTGTATGGTAAGTTTGGGTAGTGATACCGGCGGATCTGTGCGGCAGCCGGCTGATTTTTGCGGTATTGTTGGCCTGAAGCCTACTTATGGACGGATTTCCCGTTACGGACTAATAGCCTATGCCTCTTCTTTTGACCAGATTGGTATTTTAGCCAATTCAGTGGAAGATGCCGCCCTAGTTTTGGAATGTATTGCAGGAGAGGACGATTTTGACAGTACTGTTTCTTCCCAACCTGTACAATCCTATAGTACAAATCTGGACGGGCAGAACAAAAAATATAGGCTCGCTTATTTTCGGGAAAGCCTGGAACATCCGGGTCTGGACCCCGAAATAAAGGCCCAAACTGAGTCGTTTATCAAAACATTAACAGAATCCGGACATACCGTAAAAGCCATTGATTTTGAGCTACTTGAATATGTAGTTCCTACCTATTATATACTTACCACTGCCGAGGCTTCCAGCAACCTTTCCCGCTACGATGGTGTCAAATTCGGCTACCGAACACCCACCCCCCCCAAAGACCTGACAGCCCTTTACAAAGCATCCAGAACTGAGGGTTTTGGTAAGGAAGTACAACGGCGGATAATGCTGGGTACCTTTGTACTCAGTGCAGGTTATTTTGATGCTTATTATACTAAAGCTCAACAGGTTAGGGCTATATTGAGGGATAAGACCACCCTTATTTTTCAGGACTTCGATGCCATCATCTCACCCACCGTTCCCGCCCCGGCTTTTAAGCTTGGGGAGAAGTCGGACGACCCGGTTGAGATGTTCCTGGCCGACATTTATACGGTATTTGCCAACCTGGTAGGCATACCCGGAATTTCCCTCCCCCTCTTCCGGCACACCAATGGAATGCCTTTTGGGCTCCAGGTTATGACTTCTCACTTCGATGAAGTACCTTTGCTGCGCCTTTCCAAACAGCTCATGGCCCTGGCAAAAAGGGACTGAACCGTTAGAGAGGTTTTTGTTAACCTAAATATTTTGCTTCCTTACCCCGCGCAAAAATCGCAAAGGGAACAGGTTAGCGTGTTATGCAATGGTTTGGAATAAACATAGATAATCACATCTCCCTTACAAAAATTACCCTCGTGGGCTTTGCCTTCGCTACAGGTAGTATCGCCAGCATGTCCTTTACCAACCAGGTAAACCATGCGCCTGTTACCGATTCAGTTGAAAATTACAAGGCAGGATTCAAAAGTCTGTTTACCAATAGTCGTTTTGATGCCTCAAAGCCTTATGACATCCAGCTGAACCCTAAAGCAGTTTCTTTTGTACAGGAATATATCCGCAAACAGGGAGAAGAACTGGATAAAATGAAAAAATGGGGCAAACCCTATTTTGATTTGTATGATGACATCCTAACATCCTATGGTATACCCAGAGAGATGAAGTACCTGAGCGTAATTGAAAGCCACCTTACCCCTGGTTTGGTTTCCTGGGCAGGAGCCGTGGGGCCCTGGCAACTGATGCCCGATGAGGCAAAAAGATTCGGCCTTCGCACGGAACCTACCGACGACAGGACCGATTTTTATAAAAGCACCCGTGTTGCTGCCAAATTGATGAAGGAGTTATACGGTGAATTTGGGGATTGGTTACTGGTGGTGGCGGCCTATAACGGCGGTGCCGGCAGACTAAGGCAGGCGATCAGAAAATCAGGAAGCCGTGATTTCTGGAAACTTCAGTACTTCCTGCCCGAAGAAACCCGGAACCATGTAAAAAAATTCATTGGTACTCATTATGCATTCGAGGGTACCGGCGGATGGACTACCCTTACTGCAGGAGAAACACTAGCCCTGAAAGCATCTTACAACGAAAAAAAGGAAAATAAGCTAACCGAAGAGGAATTGAACATTACCTCACTGATAGAAATAAGTGGCAGGTATAATTCCCGTATTGTTATCAATTTGATGCACCTGGACCCTACCCGGTTTTACAGGTGGAATCCCGGTTTTGACAAGGACCTGGCTGAGGGCAAAAAATACCTGATGCGGATCCACAAAGACCAGGTTACCAGATTTGAAGAAAAAAAGGGAGACCTTTTGATGGAATCAGTAAAAGCACTGCTGGCAGGTACCCAGATTTCAGGATAATCGGGCCGACGGCGTTTGAAGTACTTCCCGGATGGCTGCAGCCTTTAACAGGCATTCTTCATATTCTTTTTCAGGATTACTGTGAAAGGTGATGCCTCCACCCACCAGGTAAGTCAGGTATTTATCGCTGGCATTGTACAAAATACTGCGGATGACCACATTAAAATCAAAATCTCCCTCCGGGTCGATATAACCTACCGCACCTGAATAAATACCCCTTTTGGTTTTTTCGTATTCCTCAATTAATTCCATTACCCGCCGTTTCGGAGCTCCCGTCATACTACCCATCGGAAAACTGGCCTGTAGTATTTCGCCCAGTCCTAAACCTTCTTTCAGTTCACCCGAAATGGTGGATATCATCTGGTGCACCTGCGGAAAACTGTAGATCCCAAATAACTCATCCACTTTTACACTTCCCTCTTTGCATACCCTGCTTAGGTCGTTTCGTACCAGGTCTACTACCATCACATTTTCACTTCTTTCTTTTTCGCTGTTGAGCAATTCTTTTTTCAGTTGCTCATCTGCTTCCCGGCTTTCCCGGTTTCGGTGGTAAGTGCCTTTGATGGGTTGGGAAACTAGCTGCCTGCCTGTTTTTTGCAGGTACCTTTCCGGACTGGCACAAAGGAGGTGTTTGTCACCTAATTTATAATAGCAGGAAAATGGGTTGGGTGATATTCCGGTGAGTGTATGGTAAATATGCAATGGATTTATCAGCACATCTTTCGCATAGAACTCCTGACAAAAATTAATTTCGTAACAATCTCCCCTGAGAATATGGCGAAGGAGTTGTTCAATGATGCGGACATATTCCTCCCTGTTTATCCTGGGTTGGATTGCCATAGCGGAGGAGGCATCAGGTGGAGAAACTGCCACATGGATAAGTTCGTGGTAAATCGCTGCAGGTTCCCGGTTTACCGATGCGATTACCAGTTCTCCGTCCTGTATCCTCAGTACGGTTTCCGGTTGAAAAAGAAAAATATCCGGGAAGCCAATAGGGTCGGGGTGGAGAGAAACCAAAGGTTCTATTTGGTTTTTATAATCGTAACTAATGTGTCCGAAAAGCCAGTCCTTTTTTTCGAGGATAGATTTAGATAGTTCCGTAGGTGTGAGCGCAAGGGGGTCGATCACGGAAACAGCATCGGCGGCAGCCAGGCATTCTACCGTGCCGTATACAGAACTGTATTGATGATTATCTAAAAAAGAACAAATGTTGAACCGGTTAACCCAATGCAACATTTGTTCTTTCAGTACAGAACCATTAACGATAGGGAAGGCAGCAGTCTTTCTAATCACATAGGGGTTTATGATGATCAGAAATCATCATCATCGTCATCATCAAATCCGTCACTCTTATCATTGAACAGGTCAAACTCTTTAAAGTCGTCATCCAATTTAAAATCGTCCTCCTCTTCTTTCTTTTTTCCGGTACCTGCGGCTTTCTTCCCTTTGCTTTTTGGGATGTCAAACTCATCGAAATCAGGATCCCAGTCATCTTCTTCCTCCGGTTTTTCCCAATCGTCAGCAATTTCATCCTCTTCTTCCTCATCATCCTCTTTGCCTTTTTTAGCAGAAGGTTTTGCAGATGCCTTTTTTGCAGCAGGTTGGGTATCCTCCTCCTCATCATCCAAATCATCCTCCTCTTCTATCTGCTTTTTGCTTTTAGATGAGGGTTTACTTTCAGTATTTTTTGCCGGAATTGACGGCTTTGAGGATTTAATATCCTTATCAGATTTCGGTGCCATAGTTTCTAATAAGATTGAATGCGTAAAATTTCAACGCATTTTATTATTAACCAAAATTTTTTTTTCAATAACAAATCAAATGCCAAATAATCATTTACAGATGAATAATCTGTTCTCTTCCCGGTCCGTTGGAAACATGTTTTACCGGCGCTCCAATAAATTTATTGATAAAATTAATATAATTATTCATTGTTTCCGGTAAAATGGATGCCTCTTTCATTTGTGTTGTATCCTCGTTCCATCCGGGGAAACTTTTCCAAACAGGATCAATTTTTGAACGGTTCATTTGAAAGGGAACCTGATTGATTTCTTTTCCGTTTATGCCATATGCCGTGCATACCTTCAGTTCCTCAAAGGAGTCAAGTACATCAGCTTTTGTCATGATTACCTGTGTCACGCCATTAATCATACAGGCAAATTTCAAAGCTACCAGGTCGAGCCAGCCGCACCTGCGGGGTCTTCCGGTTGTAGCACCAAATTCGCTCCCGATTCTGCGCAGGTTTTCACCCACCTCATCATTTAGTTCGCTGGGGAAAGGTCCACCACCCACTCTTGTACAATATGCCTTGGATACGCCCATCACTTCATTAATGAGTTTGGGTGAAACCCCCAGTCCCGTGCAAACACCGGCAGTGGTGGTATTGGAAGAGGTTACAAAAGGAAAAGTGCCAAAATCAATATCGAGCATACTGCCCTGTGCCCCTTCAGCCAATACTTTCTTGCCGGCACTGATCTGGTCGTTAATAAAATATTCGCAATTGATTACATTCAATGTTTTCAGGAATTCGAGTGCTTCAAAAAATTCTTCTTCCCAAACAGTAATGTCCTCAATGAAATGAAAGTTATCCAGTAATTTCTGGTGTTTGAGCCTGAGCCGGATATACTGACTGGTGAAATTTTTATCCAGCAGGTCTCCCACACGTATAGCATTCCTTCCTGTTTTGTCCATATAAGCCGGCCCAATTCCCTTCAGGGTAGAACCAATCTTACTGTCTCCCTTAGCCATTTCAGAAGCCTTGTCCAGTGCTCTGTGCGTAGGCACAATAATATTGGTTCTTTCAGAAATGAATAAGTTCTTTTTTACATCTATACCATAAGCAGCTACTGCATCACACTCTCTTTTGAGGGTTACCGGGTCAAGCACTACACCGTTTCCAATAATATTTATGGTATTCTGGTGAAATATACCGGAGGGTATCTGGTGCAAAACCATTTTCTTACCTTCTACATATAAAGTATGGCCTGCATTGGGTCCTCCCTGGAAACGGGCGATGATATCATAATTGGGCGCGAAATAATCTACAATTTTCCCTTTGCCTTCATCACCCCATTGTAAACCTAAAATAACATCCACCATATAATTAATTTGAATCGCAACAAAATTAAGTGATGCCTTTGAGTAAAACGGGAATAGGGTCAATTAAATATTCTCACAGAATTAATAGCCAGTGCTATCCAATTTATACGATATTTTCCGTATCAAAACGATCAACCGTTTGTATGCCATTGAGCGATTTCAAACGCATTACCAGTTCTTCCAGTTCCTCCTTATCATGAACGAAAACTTTTATGGTACCTTCAAACAGCCCCTCTTTTGATTCAATGGTGAGGCCGGCAATATTGATTCGAAGGTCTCCGCTGATAACATTGGTGATTTTGTTAATAACCCCAACATCGTCCATGCCAATGATTTTGAGTCCTGTAAGGAAGGATATTTCCTTGTTTTTAGCCCACTTGGTTTTTACTACCCTGTGGCCATAATTGGAAAGCAGTTGGGCAGCATTGGGACAACTGGTACGGTGGATGATCAGCCCCTTACCGGTGCTGACAAAGCCAAATACGTCATCCCCGGGAATCGGGTTACAACATTTGGCCAGGTTGTACATGATCTTATCGCTGCTTTCCCCAAAAATGATCAGTTCGGAATCCTTGCGCGAATTGGCTTTTTGCTGAGATTGTTCCAGGTTCATCTCCTGAATCTGCGGTTTGGGCCTGGGGATTTCCAGTTTATCACCCAGCACCTGGAATTCTTTCAACTCCCGCAGGTCAATGGATTTGGTTGCAATCTTATAATGCAGGTCCAGTGGTGAAGGCAGTTTATAGTATTGTACCAGTTCCTCAATATTGTATTGACTATAGGCTGCCCCCATGGCTTCCAGCTTCCTTTGCAGGGTGTATTTGCCATCTTCGGCTATCTTTCTTTTTTCTTCCCGAAGCGCATCTTTGATCTTGCTTTTGGCTTTGGCTGTTACCACCATTCCCAGCCAGTCTTCGCTGGGCCGTTGTTTATTACTGGTGATGATCTCCACCTGGTCGCCACTGCGCAATTTATGGCTGATGGGCACCAGTTTGTGATGCACTTTTGCGCCAATACATTTTGTTCCGATTGCGGAATGGATGGAAAAGGCAAAATCCAGTGCCGTACTTCCTGTAGGCAACATTTTTACTTCTCCCTTGGGCGTATACACGTAAATCTCTTCTGCCAGAAAAGAGGTTTTGAAATCCTGTAAAAAGTCCACTCCGTCTGTTTCCTGTGTACTCAATACTTCCCTGATCTGACCAAACCATTTGTCAAAACGGTCCTCATCGTTACTTCCTTCCTTGTATTTGTAATGGGCTGCCAGGCCTTTTTCTGCAATCTCATTCATCCTTTTGGTCCGGATCTGCACTTCCACCCATTTTCCCTGGGGGCCCATTACAGTGGTGTGCAGGGCCTCATAACCGTTGTTTTTGGGGTTACTCAGCCAATCCCGAAGCCTTTCCGGAGAGGGCGTATACTCATCCGTAATCATGGAATATACTTTCCAGCATTCTTCTTTTTCTTTTTCCTGACTCGAATCCAGGATTACCCTGATGGCAAACAAGTCGTATACCTCTTCAAAAGCAACCCCTTTCTTTTTAATCTTGTTCCATATAGAATGGATGCTTTTGGGCCGGCCATAAATCTCAAATTGAAAACCACCATTGACGAGCTTTTCTTTGAGGGGTCTGACAAATTCATTAATGTACCGGGTTCTTTCCCTTTTGGTTTCGGATAGTTTTTTAGCGATATCCCGGTAGGCTTCCGGTTCCATGTATTTCATGGAGAGATCTTCCAGTTCTGTCTTGATGTTATAAAGACCCATCCGGTGCGCAAGGGGTGCATAAACCCACACTGTTTCAGAAGCAATTTTCAATTGCTTCTCCCGCTTCATGTGATCCAGCGTACGCATATTGTGCAGGCGGTCTGCCAGTTTGATCAAAATTACCCTAGGGTCATCGGTAAGCGTCAGTAGAATTTTTTTGAAATTTTCAGCCTGCTGGCTGGTATTGGTGTCTATGACACTTGAAATTTTGGTGAGCCCGTCTACTATTTTAGATATTTCCTGGCCAAATTCTCTCTCCACATCTTCCAGGGTAAGGTCAGTGTCTTCCACTGTATCATGCAGCAATGCGCAAATGGTACTTCTTACACCCAGTCCTATTTCTTCCACACAGATCATCGCAACAGCAATGGGATGGAGTATATAGGGTTCCCCACTTTTCCGGCGCATGGTTTTATGGGCTTCGGCAGCCATCTCAAATGCCGTCCTCACCAGTTCTTTGTCCCCTTTTTTCAGTTTGGGCCTGAGGCTTCTCAGCAGGGCACGGTAATGCCTGATGATCTCATTTTTTTCCTGTTCAGGATTGAGGCTGTATTTGGGTAAAATAGGTTCAACAAAAGGTTCTGGTGCTTGCTCCATATCTATAGCGAATATACGAAAGGGGCAAGTGAATTGGTTGGGTAAAAACAATTGTAAGCAGCAATCCTTTCAGCAACAAAACCCTGAGAAACATTGTCGGCAGGATAAATCCATAACCGGCAATGCCACACCCGGCATTGTTCCTACCTTTGCCAATCATTATGAGCGAAACGCCCAAGAAAAAAGCACTTAACTTAACCCTGCTGGGCAGGGTTTTTGAATTTGTAAAACCTTACCGACCTTTTTTTTATACCAGTCTCCTACTGGCCATCATCATGGCCGCATTCGCACCCATCAGACCCTACCTGATTCAGTTAACAGTAGATACCGCCACCGGCAAAACGGTGCACATACCCGGCTGGTTGCGAAAAGCCCTTTTTACAACCGACCTTTCGGATGCCTCCCGTTTCATCATAGCCGTGAGTATTTTTCAGATAATTTTTCTTTTCATCGAAACCACGGTACGTTTTTTCTTTACTTTCATCACTTCCTGGCTGGGACAAAGTGTTGTGAAGGATTTGCGGATCACCGTGTATAAAAAAATATTGGGTTTAAACCTCAGCCAGTTTGACAAAACACCCATTGGAACATTAACTACCCGAACCATCAATGATATCGAGAGCATCAATGATATTTTTTCTGACGGATTGATTCCCATCATCGCCGACCTGCTCACCATCATCATAACATTGGGCACTATGTTCTGGATGGACTGGCGACTTACGTTAATCAGCCTGGTACCTTTCCCTATCATGATACTGGCAACTTACTATTTCAAGGAAAGTGTCAACAAAAGTTTCATCCGCGTTAGGAATGCCGTTGCAGCCCTCAATGCTTTTGTACAGGAACATATAACCGGAATGCAGGTGGTACAGGCATTTGCCTCAGAAGAAAGGGAGTTTGACAAATTCAGGCAAATAAATACAGAACACAGGAATGCCAATGTAAAGGCCATATTCGCTTACTCCATTTTCTTTCCCGTAGTGGAAGTGGTACTGGCCATCAGTACCGGGTTACTGGTTTGGTGGATAGCCGACCGCTCTCTGGATGCAGGATTGCTGGTGGCTTTTATCCTCTACCTGAACCAGATTTTCCGACCCCTCAGGGTAATCGCAGATAAGTTTAATGTATTCCAGATGGGAATGATTGCTGCCGAAAGGGTTTTCAAAGTACTCGATAACGATGACTATGTCAGTGCATCGGAAGACGGTCATTTCCAGCCTTCCACCGTAAAAGGGGAAATACAATTTAAGGATGTCTCATTCGCCTATTCAGAACCGGACTATGTGCTGAAAAATATTGATTTCACAGTAGCTGCCGGAGATACCGTGGCCCTGGTGGGACATACCGGCAGCGGCAAGACTTCCATCATCAGCCTGCTGAACCGTTTGTACCATATTCAGAAAGGGGAGATTTTGATTGATGGGGTAAATGTGGAAGATTTTCAATTGGATGCGCTCCGGAAAAATATCGGAGTGGTGTTGCAGGATGTTTTCCTGTTTTCGGGTTCCGTAATGGATAATATCACCTTACGTAATCCCGATATTTCCCGGGAACAGGTGATAGCTGCCGCCAAAATGATTGGGGTGGATGAGTTCATCAGCCAGTTACCCGGCGGGTATGATTACCATGTGATGGAAAGGGGCAGCACCCTTAGTTTGGGACAACGACAGTTACTGTCTTTTATCAGGGCCCTGCTTTTTAACCCCTCCATATTGATCCTGGACGAGGCAACCTCCTCAATTGACACGGAAAGTGAAATGCTGATTGAAAATGCCATAGAGAACATGATTTCCGGAAGAACCTCCATCGTCATTGCCCATCGCTTATCTACCATCCGGAAAGCCAATAAGATAATTGTACTGGACAAGGGGGAGTTAAAGGAAATGGGAACCCATGAAGCATTATTGGAAAAGGGAGGTTTGTATGCCCAATTGCACGATATGCAATTTGCGGTAAACAGACCTGTGCCGGCCTAATAGGTGGCTATTGGTTCATGCATTTACGCAACCTGACATACATTTACGCAACCTGCCCTACTTAAAGCTTATAATGGCATATCCTTTCTAGAACTTGTTTTTCTGGGGCCAAAAGGAGGATACACCGGTTCTTATTTTATAACTAATTGATTTACAGCCTATTAAATAGAGAAGTTTGTCTCATTAACACACCCTATATTACGGTAAGCACAGTGCCCGTCATCCCCTCAAAACAGTAACAATTTCAGCCACAAGTTTTTCGTATTTTTCTATCCATTCCTGTATGCTTTTCGCATGGTACCCCTATCTTTGCCGCAAATTTAGAATCAGGTATGGCTCTTAGAACTGTGAAATTATTACTGGTAGCGACTCTCAGCCTTTTTGCTGTCACTTTTTCCATCCATGGGCAAGCCCAGGATTCTACCCATAATTCGGCTGCTGAACATGGCGCTGAAACCAAAAATGAAAAATTTAATGCTGCTGAAGTAATTTTCGGACACATACTGGATAACCACGAATTTCATTTTACCGAATACCACGACAGTGAAGGTAACCTGCATCCGGTGTCTATTCCACTTCCCATAATTTTATATTCAAAGGAAAGAGGACTCACTTCTTTCATGTCCTCCCGTTTTGAACACGGGCATGCAATATATAATGGCTATAAAATAGGGGAGGAAAAAATCGTTTCTGTTAAGGAAGACGGATCGGAAGACGAATCAGTAAAAGTATACGACCTCTCTCTTACCCGTAACGTGGTACAGATGATGATTGCCCTTACCCTTTTAACCTGGATGTTATTGTCCATTGCATCCGCCTATAAAAAAGGTGCCGGTGTTACCTCTGCCCCCAAAGGCAAGCAAAACCTGCTGGAAGTGCTCATTATATTTGTAAGGGAAGAAATAGCGGTTCCCAACCTGGCACATAAGTCCAATAAATACCTGCCCTATCTGTTAACTACTTTTTTCTTTATCCTGATCAATAATATTTTCGGGCTAATACCGGGTACTGCCAATGTAACGGGGAATATCGCTTTCACAGTAGTGTTGGGATTGATTTCCTTTGTGGTTATCCTATTCAGCACCAATAGCCATTTCTGGGGACATATATTCAATCCCCCCAATGTGCCACTGGGTGTTAAGTTCATTCTGGTACCCGTTGAATTTTTAGGCGTATTCATCAAGCCTTTTGCCCTGATTATTCGTCTTTTTGCCAATATGGTGGCAGGTCACATCATCATCATTTGCCTTATTTCGCTGATTTTCATTTTTGGCGAGATGAATCCATTTGTGGGATGGGGTACCTCTCCGGTAGCTGTTGGATTTACCGTATTCATTTATTTCATTGAAATCCTGGTGGCCTTTATACAGGCGTACATCTTTACTAACCTGACTGCAGTATTTATCGGGTCAGCCTTTGAAGGTGAGCACCATGAGGAAAAGATTCACCTATAAACAAGTTTTTTTTAACTGTAAATAAATCGATCATGAGTTTAATGACAATTTTATTGGATGGTACTGCTAACGCGGGTGGAGCCATCGGTGCAGGTTTAGCTGCTATCGGTGCTGGTTTGGGAATTGGTCAGATTGGTAAGGGTGCTGTAGAAAGCATTGCCCGCCAGCCTGAAGCAATGAACGATATCCGCGCGAATATGATCCTGGCTGCTGCCCTTGTTGAAGGTGCTGCATTGTTCGGAATCATCGTAGGCTTCCTGGCAATGGTTTTAAAATAAACCTTGCACAAATTAATAACTGCACCTGAAGTACAGGACGGAGGGTGCAGTTCTTTTTCTTTCTCTGGCGATTAATTATAGGAGAAAGTAACAGTTGAAAAAGATTTTTAATTATTTATAGCCATATTTATGAAACTTCTTACACCAGATCCGGGGTTGTTACTATGGACCCTGCTTGCTTTTTTAATCGTTTTCTTTATCCTGAAGAAAATGGCATGGCCAGCTATCCTCAAAGGATTGCAGGACAGAGAAAAAGGTATTCAGGATGCGATGTCTACTGCTGAAAAAGTAATGGCCGAAATGGCTGCGCTGAAAAATGAGAACGAAGCCCTCATGATCAAAGCAAGGGAAGAACGTGGTGTGATGATTATGGAAGCCAGGGAACAAACAGTGAAGATGATCAGCGATGCCAAAGAAAAAGCCAAGACCGAATACGACCGTATCGTTGCAGAGGCACAGCAAGCCATCTCACAACAGAAGAATGCTGCTATGATTGATGTGAAAAACCAGGTAGGGGCACTGGTAATTGAGATAAGTGAAAAAATATTGCGCAGGGAACTGAGCAATAAAACCGAGCAGGAAAAATTCATCAATGAACTGGCGCAGGAAGCAAAACTGAATTAGTTGCCCGGGTGCTGAACAAACAGTAACCAATTTTCAAATTACCGCATTGTCAAATTATAAGAAATGCCCAACCCACGTTTAGCAGACAGATACGCAAAAAGCCTGGTTGACCTTTCTACGGAAAGGGGACAACTTGAAGCTGTGCATGCTGATATGCAGTATATAGAGGCAGTTTGCAGGAAGAGCAAAGAATTTGTCAACCTGCTAAAGAGCCCAATCATCAAGGCCGACCAGAAGAACGCTATTATAACCGCTGTAACCAACGGTAAAGTGAGTGAACTGACAGGTACCTTCATCAATTTACTGGTAAGGAAAGGACGTGAAAGCGACCTTCCTGAAATCAGCATGGCTTTTGTAAACCAATATAATACCATTAAAGATATTCACAGGGTTAAACTTACTACTGCAGTTGAAGTAAGTCCCGAACTTAAACGGTCCATTGAAACCAAAGTGAAAACAGCCGCAGGAATGGGTACCGTGGAACTGGAGACTGAAGTGGATGATCGCCTGATAGGAGGATTTATTCTGGAATTCAATAATAACCTGGTGGATGCAAGTATCCTCCGCGACTTGAAAGACATTAACAAACAATTCAACGAAAACCTGTTTTTACAAAGGCTCAGATAAAAAATACATAAAACAAACACTCTAAAAGTAAATAGATCATGATAGACATTAAACCCGATGAAATATCTGCGATACTGCGACAGCAGCTCAGCAACTTCAACGCATCGGCCGACCTTGAAGAAGTAGGTACTGTATTGCAGGTGGGTGATGGTATTGCCCGTGTATATGGCCTGAATGGCGTAAGAAGCGGCGAGCTGGTTGAATTTGAAAATGGCGTAAAAGCCATTGCCCTTAACCTGGAAGAAGACAATGTGGGTGTGGTATTGATGGGTGATAGCGGATCAATCAAAGAAGGAGCCAAGGTAAAAAGAACCGGACAAATCGCTTCCATTAAAGTGGGAGAAGGTGTGGTAGGACGTGTCATCAACACATTGGGAGAACCCATCGACGGTAAAGGTCCCCTGACCGGCGAATTATATGAAATGCCCCTGGAGCGCAAGGCACCCGGCGTAATCTATCGGGAGCCCGTTAAAGAGCCATTGCAAACCGGTATTAAAGCCATCGATGCAATGATTCCTGTTGGACGTGGACAGCGTGAGCTTGTAATTGGTGACCGCCAGACAGGTAAAACTGCCATCTGTGTGGATACCATCATCAACCAGAAAGAGTTTTACGATGCTGGTAATCCTGTATATTGTATTTATGTAGCCATCGGACAGAAAGCATCAACCGTTGCAGGTGTGATGAAAACTTTATCAGACAATGGTGCTATGGCATTTACCACCATCGTTTGTGCGTCTGCTTCTGATCCTGCACCCCTTCAATTCTATGCACCATTTGCCGGAGCGGCTATCGGAGAATTCTTCCGCGATACTGGTCGTCCCGCTTTGATTATCTATGACGATCTTTCCAAACAGGCGGTGGCTTACCGAGAGGTTTCCCTGCTGTTAAGAAGACCCCCGGGACGTGAAGCTTATCCTGGTGACGTATTCTACCTGCATAGCCGTTTACTGGAAAGGGCTGCAAAAGTAATTTCCAACGATGAAGTGGCTAAGAATATGAATGACCTGCCTCCTTCCATCAAACACCTGGTAAAAGGCGGTGGCTCTCTGACTGCTTTACCCATTATTGAAACACAGGCGGGAGACGTATCCGCTTATATCCCCACCAACGTAATCTCCATTACCGACGGTCAGATATTCCTGGAAGGTAACCTGTTCAATGCCGGTATTCGTCCCGCCATTAACGTGGGTATCTCGGTAAGCCGTGTGGGTGGTAATGCACAGATCAAATCCATGAAGAAGGTAGCCGGTACACTGAAACTTGACCAGGCACTTTACCGTGAGCTGGAAGCTTTCTCCAAATTTGGAGGAGACCTTGATCCTGCTACCAAAAACGTAATCGACAAAGGTGCCCGTAACGTGGAAATTCTGAAGCAGTTGCAATACTCGCCTATGTCTGTTGAGAAGCAGGTAGCCATTATTTACCTGGGTACACAAGGTTTGTTGAAAGAAGTGGCTGTGAAGAATGTAAAAGAGTTTGAAATTCACTTCCTGACCGATATGGAGAATAAATTACCTGATGTACTGGCAGAATTCAAGAAAGGACAACTGAATGACGAAAGCCTGGCCAAAATGGTAACCATGGCTAAAAGCATCATGCCACAGTATAAATAAACAACTGAATCAATAGGAGAAGCCCTGCATTTGCGGGGCTTCTTTCGTTTGAGGCTGCTGATGTATAGGGCTACTTACTTCCCCAAAATGCAGCGCTCCCCTTTATTTTACCTTTCCCAACTTCCCAATATTAATTCCTAAGTAATTGATTGATAACCTTCAAAGAAATTTGCCACCAAAGCGAATAAATATTTCAATAATTTATATGGTTTATAAAATAAACTACTTTACGTTTGTGTTGTTAAAGCAAACGAACATGAAAAAAGTATATATCCTGCTCCTTATTATGATGGTTACAGGCTTCGCGAAAGCCCAGGTAAAAATTACCGGAACGGTAAAAGACAATCGTAACCATTTACTCGCAGGTGCCAGTATAGCAGTAAAAGGTTCCTATGATGGAGGCATTTCAGACTCCACCGGCCATTTTTCTTTTAAAACTTTTGAGAAAGGACCACAAACCATTATTGCCAATAATATGGGATATAAAGCTGCAGAAATCAATATTACCATTGGGACAGATACCACGGCACTTCAATTTGAATTGAAAGAAGAAATCAGCGAACTGAAAGCGGTGACGGTAACAGCAGGTAGTTTTGAAGCCGGCGATAAAAAAAGAGCGGCTACCGTATTAAGTTCTTTGGATGTGGTTACTACAGGTGGGGCCAATGCCGATATCACTGCAGTGGTTAAAACACTTCCCGGAGCACAACAGGTGGGGGAGCAGGAAGGATTATTTGTGAGGGGGGGAGCAGGGTATGAAA
The DNA here is from genome assembly GCA_963750825.1 of uncultured Bacteroidota bacterium. Lineage (GTDB taxonomy): Bacteria > Bacteroidota > Bacteroidia > Chitinophagales > Chitinophagaceae > Sediminibacterium. The sequence goes on from CAVVSL010000021.1 coordinate 129,389, forward strand.
CCAAGCAATTCATCGATGGCACAATGGTAAACAATCCTTTTTTCTCAAGTGTACCGGGCATTGCACAAAGGGGCAGGTTCTCACCTTTCCTGTTTAAAGGCACCGTATTCAGTACAGGTGGTTATTCTGCTTTATACGGACAGGCACTTTCTTCTGCACTCATTCTCGAAAGCATCGACATACCGGATCGTTCCGAAGCCAGCGCTTCTGTTTCACCCATTTTTCTTGGTGCAGGTTTTCAGAAAATTGCCACAGATAAAAAATCATCCTGGGGTGTTAGGTACGATTACACCAACCTGTCTGCCTATTTTAAACTGGTACCACAAGCACCAGATTATTTCACAGTGCCCGCCTACCATTCGGCCGATGCCAATTTTCGCGTCAAAACCAAAAAAGGGGGTATCCTGAAATATTATACCACATTCGCTTCCAATGAACTGGGACTTCGCAGGCCCAACATTGATAATCCGTTATTGAAAAATGCTTTCGGATTGTCCAATACCAACTGGTATAACAACCTTAGCCTGCGGGAAAACCTGGGTGGGGGCTGGAAAATGAACCTGGCACTGGCTTTCAGTACCGATCACAATAACATCACCAACCAGATACAGGACCAGCAAAACAAGCCGGCAACCACCGGTCAGGTATGGATAGACAGTACCAATTTTAACCTGATTACCCGAAGTGACCTGACACAGTTCAAAGCCGTATTCGATAAAAAAATTACCGGAATCAGTGTGCTTCGTTTTGGGGGCGAATACCAATACAGTTATAATAAAAACAGGTATAACCAGTATACTTCAATACTACCGGATCAATTCAAATCCCTGTTCGGTGAAGCGGACCTGTACCTGACCAACGATATTGCTGCTAAGATAGGTGTGCGGTTCGAACAGTCCTCCCTGCTGTCCAAAATCAATATCGCGCCGAGAATATCCTTTGCTTATAAAATGGGTAAAGGCGGACAAATGAGTTTCGCATATGGAGATTTTTACCAGAAACCTGAAAATAATTACTTATCAACCAATACACGTTTAGGCTATACAAAAGCCACCCATTATATTCTGAATTACATCAAGAATACAACCCTTCAGACATTTCGCATAGAAGCATTTTATAAAAACTATACTGACCTGGTAAAAACCTTTCCCAACTTTAATAATGACGGAACGGGCTATGCCAAAGGAATTGAACTGTTCTGGAGAGATAAGAAAACCATCAGGAACCTGGATTATTGGATTAGTTATTCGTACCTGGATACCAAACGCGATTACCTCAATTACCCTAACCAGCTACAACCCAGTTTTGCAGCCGACCACACGGCATCACTTGTAATGAAAAGATTTGTCAGCAGTTGGAATACAGGATTCAATTTTACATACTCCTATGCCACCGGCAGACCCTATTACAACCTGATGAAAAATGGCAATAAATATGATGTGACAGACCAGGGTAAAACCATTGATTACAATTCGCTCGGGTTTAGCCTGAACTACCTCACCTCACTGGGCAAGGCTTATGCAGTAATTGTTGCCTCAGTAACCAACGTATTAAACAGCAATCAGGTATTTGGGTATAACTATTCCTACAATGGCATGCGAAAGGAAGCCATAACACCTCCTGCACCACAATTCTTTTTCCTGGGCGTTTTTCTAAGCTGGGGGGTTGACCGGAGACAGGATGCCATCAACAATAATTTATAAATAATCATTAAAAGTAAAATCATGCAAACAGAGCAACAAAAAGACGAAGCATTATGGGCGGTAGCCAAAGCAAGGGTTGGCTTCAGGTGGAGCCTGGTAAGCTACCTGGTAGTAAATGCTTTTCTGGTCGCTGTCTGGTTTTTTACCGCGGGACCCGAGCATTACTTCTGGCCCATTTGGCCCATCCTGGGTTGGGGATTGGGATTGGGCTTACAATACGTAAATGCCTATCAGGTAAATAGAGGCACCAGTATTCAACGGGAATTTGACAAATTGAAAAACAAATAATAAAAAAAATAAAACCAACTTTATGAAACAGTTATTGGTAATCGCATCAGTTTTTATAGCCGGCATGCTTTCTGCACAAACCAAATATGAATCTGGCATGGCCAAGGGTATGGAACAGTTAAAGGCTGCTAAATCAGTGGAGGATATGCTGGCAACCTCCGCTTTTTTTGAAAGAATTGGCGAAGCGGAAAAAGACAAATGGCTTCCCTATTATTACGCTGCACAGACCAATTATTTCACTGGTTGGATGGACCCAAAAGCGGATAAAGATAAGGTTGCTGAAAAATGCAAAGAACTTATTGGAAAGGCTGAAGCCATTGAACCCAATAACTCCGAACTTTTCTGTATGCGCCAGATGATAGCAGTGATGCAAATGACTGTAGACCCTATGGCCCGTTACCAGACCTATGGTGCTGAGGCCAGCAGTGCTTTAGCCAAAGCTACCAAAGCAGATCCCGGTAATCCGCGCATTTATTACCTCAATGGACAGACCCTGATGAATACGCCGGAAGCCTTTGGGGGTGGAAAAGCCGTAGCCAAAAAATTATTTGAGAAATCCCTGGAATTGTACAAAACTTTTCAGCCGGCATCACCCTTCCATCCCAATTGGGGAAAGGAAGAAGCTGAAAAATTACTGGCTGCCTGTCAGTAAGCATTTGTTTAGGTTACCTGATGGAACCCTTAACTTTATTTACATGAACAGCCTCTTTCAAATTCTATTGGTTTTACATATCGCAGGTGGTGCTGCCGGATTACTCTCCGGCAGCATTGCTGCCTCTGTAAAAAAAGGAAATGCCATTCATAAACTTTCCGGCAAAGTATTTTTTTATGGAATGCTGACAGCCTCACTCAGTGCTTTGGTACTAAGCTGGCTTCCCGGACACCCTAATCTCTTTCTTTTTGCAGTGGGTGGATTTACCTTGTATATGATCCTCACCGGTTATAGAATTATTTGGTTAAAAAGGGAATTGACAAATAATACCCGGCCCATCTCAGTGTTGGATTATGGTCTGTCTTTGTTCGGTTTATTATTTGGACTGTACCTCCTTTTTCAGTCTGTTAACTTGTTGGTTGCCGGAAAGATGTTTGGCCTTGTGCCCGGTGTTTTTGGGTTGGTTTGTATCAATTATGCACGAATGGACTATGCACTGCTTTCCGGGAAAAAGGGAATTCGTGCTGCCTGGATGGCTAACCATATTACCCGAATGATGGGAGCGCTGATTGCTTCCTATACAGCTTTCCTGGTAGTTAATGTGAACTTACAACCGGAGTGGTTGCTTTGGCTGTTGCCCACACTTATTGGCAGCATACTCATTGCCGGAAACCTCAGGAAATATGCTCCTTTAAAAAATAAATCAAACTAATGCATACTTATGGAAAATGAAAAATCATTATCTCCGGAGGAAAGCCTCGAACTGATCAGTAACATGATCAGTAAAACCAAAGATTCGGTGGCCGACAATACCTTTTATTTTCTATTCTGGGGATGGCTGGTCTTTGGTTGTTGCCTGGCCAACTATGTTATGAAGGTATATTATCACTTTCCCTTCCATTTTTATGTATGGTTCTTAATGCCTCTGGGGGGATTGGTAAGTTGGTGGTATGGTGCGAGGCAATCCAGGAAAAAAAGAGTGAAATCTTTTGTAGATGATGTGCTCGATTTGGTATGGTCTTCACTGGGGCTTACTTTTTTCATAGTAATTTTCATTAACATCCTGGGTTCAAAATTCTCAGCCAGTCCTTTTACATCCTATATTTTGTTATATGCCATTGGTACTCTTATTACCGGAAGAATCCTTAGGTTCACGCCATTGATTATTGGCGGACTGTTCAATTTTCTGCTGGCCATCATCTCTGTAAAAGTGAATTATGATAACCAACTGTTATTAGGTGCGTTGGCAATCTTCACCAGTTATATTGTTCCCGGCCATCTCTTACGGATGCGACATCAATCTAAAAATTCCTGATTATGGAAAATGAAGAAACACTTACGGAAGAAGAAAGCCTTCGCCTGATTACAGAAATGATTCACAAAGCCAAAGGTAGCTTTCATGAAAGTGGCACTGGTGCCATATTATGGGGCTCCGTGGTAGGCATGGCCGGTTTAATAAGTTTTGCAGAAAATTATGGAAAATTTTCTATTGGTTTTGATATCTGGTGGATAGTATTGGCTGCGTTTATCCCGCAAATCATTATTACCATCCGGGAGAAGCAACAAAAAAAGGCGGTTGCCCGTTCTGAAGATGCTATGAATGCCATTTGGCTGGTATTTGGCATAAGTATTTTCATGCTTAATTTTTACGCAAACATTGTACCCGGTGCCAGCGAAAGAATATTCGCTGCAGAGGGTTCAGAGTTATTAATCAGAAACCTGAAAACCGGTGTAACGGAACACTTTCAGCCTTATGTATTCAGTCGTTTTTCATTATTGTTGCTTTTGTATGCCATGCCAACCCTGGCTACAGGAATCATCCATAAGTTCAAACCCATGGTCTGGGGTGGGGTATTGTGCTATGGTTACTTTTTGATCTCCTGCTTTACCAATAGCACTTACGATTTATTGCTGAATGGAATTGCGGGGATTACCTGCTGGTTGATTCCTGGCCTTATTTTGAAATTCAGGAAACCAAAAGGAGAGAATTGCTGATGTTCGCAGAACTGGATCCCATATTACATTCCCAGCTTCGGCTAGCCGTCATGAGCCTGCTCATTTCTGTGAAGGAAGCCGAGTTTACTTTTATAAAGGAAAAAACCAACGCCACTGCGGGCAACCTGAGTGTTCAGGTACAAAAATTGAAAGAAGCCGGTTACATAGACGTCATCAAACAATTCAAAGACAATTACCCCCAAACCACCTGCAAAATCACTGCTGTGGGTATTACTGCTTTTGAAAACTATGTAAAAGCCCTGCAACAGTACCTAAAGGCAGGAAAGAAGTAGGTAAAGGGGTGCATCCAGGTTATTATGGGGGTTGGTTTTCGTTAACCCCAACCCAAAAAGTCAAATCTTTCTCTGCAGCACAGAACCTCTTGCGTACCTTTACTGTTATACAATCAAATGCAGGAAATCGTAACAGTAAAGGGTCTTAGCAAACAGTTTGCCAACCTGACCGCGGTCAATGACTTGTCTTTCTCAGTTAGGGAAGGCGATGTGTATGGCTTTTTGGGACAAAATGGGGCCGGCAAAAGCACCACCATTCGGATGCTCATGACACTGATTGCACCCAGTGCCGGTGATATTGCCATATTCGGATTGCCATTGAAATCCCACAGAAATGAAATCCTTCGGGAAATAGGGGCAGTGATTGAAAAACCAGATGTATACAAATACCTCTCTGCGCTGGAAAACCTTTCCCTATTTGCCAAACTGAGTGGCGTTCGCCTTTCTGAAAAGCAATTGTTGGAACAACTGGAAAAAGTGGGCCTCGCGCACCGGGCAAAAGACACCGTTAAAACCTTTTCACAGGGCATGAAACAAAGACTGGGTATTGCCATTGCATTGGTACATAACCCCAGACTCATTATCCTGGACGAGCCTACCAACGGACTCGACCCGCAGGGTATCGCTGATATCCGGAACCTTATACTTCACCTAAGCCGGGACCTGAAGAAAACACTTATTATTTCCTCTCATTTACTGGGTGAAATAGAACAGGTAGCCTCCAGGGTGCTCATCATAGACAAGGGTAAGAAAATAGTGGAGGATGAAGCTGCCTCACTTTTTGATCCGGCGCATACCATCATCGAATTACAGACCCTCAACAATATCCAGGCAAAGGAAGCACTGAATAACAGCGAATGGAAATCCCATCTCTTACCCGACAGAGGTAATGCTATTCTGCTTAAATTAGACAGACAAATGATTCCGCAATTGCACAGGGATCTGGTGAACAGGAATATTCCCCTGCTTTCTTTACAACCCAGACATTCATTGGAAGATTATTTTTTACAGGTAACATCAGGAAACCAGCATGTGGACACTTATACAAATTGAGCTATTCAAAATATTCCGGAGGCCGCGAACCTATATTGCTTTTGCGGCCATTACCGGTTTGATCGGAATCATCCAATTCGGTCTGAAACTGGATGGGGCCTCCTATGTTGACTTTATGATGCGTGACATCAATTCCTCCATCACAGTGGATGGTAAAATCCTCAACGGTTACCAGGTATGTTACATCGTACTGCAGATTTTATTGGTGCATGTCCCACTCCTGATTGCCCTGGTTGCCGCTGATATGATTTCCGGTGAAGCCAATATGGGCACACTCCGTATCATGCTCACCAAACCCATCAGCAGAACAAAATTCCTGCTGGCCAAATTCACCGCTACCATCGCGTACACCCTGCTCCTGTTGATTTGGCTGGCCATACTGGCACTTTTCCTGAACATGCTGCTATTTGGGACTGATGACTTATTCCTCCTCAAATCGCAATATGTGGTGCTCCTGAAAAAGGATGATATTTTCTGGCGCTATGTATGGGCATTTGGGTTCGCAGCCCTGGCCATGATAACGGTTGCTTCCATAGGTTTCTTTTTCTCCCTTTTCGCAGAAAATTCCATTGGCCCGATTGTGGCTACCATGAGCGTGATCATCTTCTTTACCATTCTGAGTACACTTAACATACCGGTGTTCAATAAAGTAAAGCCCTTTCTTTTCACCACACACATGATTGGCTGGAAAGAATTTTTTGACATCAAAGTGAACGACGCGAACGAAGCCATCATTGGCAGCATACAGAACCCGCAAAAAATCATCAATTCAGCCATGGTACTGCTGATTCATATTGTGGGACTGTTGACGGCTTCCATCATCGTGTTTAAAAAGAAAGATGTGCTCAGTTAGGCATTTGTAATACTATATTTTGATATAAAATACATTCCCGAATGCGCAAATTGTTATTAATACTCTTTTCTTGTTTTTTTGCAGGCTTACTGTATAGCCAGGATATGACTTCCCTGGTTAAAAAAGTAAAGGCCAAACTCGACATGGTGAATGATTACGAAGCAGATGGAAGGATGAAAACGGATGTTGCCTTCATCAAGGCACCCATTGGCAGGGTGAAAGTATTCTTTAAAAAACCCAATAAGTTCAAGCTCAAAAAAGACGGGGGTATTTCCCTGCTTCCGAAAGGTGGGGTTTCTATAAACATGAATTCCCTTTTTGCCATAACTGATTTCGTGGCATTGGCCGCAGGGGAATCTGTCATCGATGGCACCAAAACCACCATCGTAAAATTATTGCCTGTTAATGAAAACAGCGACATTGTCCTGACAACCCTTTATATAGATGAAGCCAACCTGCTAATCAGAAAAGCGGTAACCACCACCCGGGATAATGGCACTTACGAAATCCAGATGAACTATGGACAATTCGCAAAGTATGGCCTCCCTGATAAAGTAATTTTTGCTTTCAACACCAAAGATTACAAACTGCCCAAAGGCATCACCCTTGAGTTCGACGACGAGGAGAAAAAATTAACCGAAGCCGAAAAACTGAAGAACAGAAAAGGTAGACTCGAAATTACCTATACCAACTACGTCATAAATAAAGGGGTTGACGATGCCATATTCAGGTAAGCCTTAGAACACTTTTACCGCCCAACTGCGGGTAAAATTTTCCCTGGCTTCCAGTACCTGGATGCCTTCTTTCTTCGTAATATCTCCCCCGGCGTCTTCGCTATCAGCAATGCCACACCAGGGTTCTATACAAACAAAGGATGCATCTTTGTAACTCCAGATACCCATATACGGGAAGTCCCTATAACTGAATTCGATCCCATGTGGCGTCTTATCACTAACGATGGAAATACTATTTGATTTCAGTTGCTTGAATACCAGTGCATCCTCATAAAACAGCTCCTTGGTAAGGGGTAATTTATCAGTATCCTCCAGCAAAGGAATGGGTTCTTTTTTGATAAGCCCCTCCGGCGTTAATGGCCAGCGACCGGCAGTTTCTTTTTCATTGAACAGTAAATAATAATCTGCAAACTCTGTTACATTGGTCAATGGTAAGGCAAATGCCGGGTGTGCCCCAACGGAAAAGTACAGGGAGCCCGTTCCCATATTCTCTACATGATAGGTAACCGCCACATGGTTGTCGATAACCTGGTATAAAATCGAAAACCGAAACAGAAAGGGATATACTTCAAGCGTAGCCGCGTCAGACTCCAGGGTAAAAATAATTTTGTCAGGGGATTTTTCTGTTACCACAAATTCCCTTTCGCGGGCAAATCCATGTCTGGGTAAGGTATAGTCCCTGCCCATAAACTGGTAGGTATTGTTCTTCAATCCACCCACAATGGGGAATAGTACAGGGCTTGTTTTGCTCCAGAAAATAGGGTTGGCATTCCACAGGTATTCAATTTGGTGTTCCAGGTGAAAAATGCTTTGCAATTCTGCACCTTTTGTAGCTATGCTTACCCTGATCTGTTTATTGGCTATTTCATAATTCATCAAAAGATTATCCTTCCGATTCCTCTATTCGTTCGTCTACTGCATTCGCAATCATGCGGGCACTTATTTTTCGTAAGGGGTTCTGGCGCATATCGGCATAGCCGAATCTGCTGCGGATGATTTCCACACAGGTAAATGTTGCAGCCAGAAAAGAACTATGGTCCGCTTTTCCTTTCCCGGCAATATCAAAAGCAGTTCCATGATCAGGCGAAGTTCGGATAGCAGGCAAACCCGCTGTATAATTGGTTCCTTCACCCAAAGCAAGGGATTTAAAAGGAATTAATCCCTGGTCATGGTACATAGCCAGCACCGCATCAAACCTTGCATAATGCCCATGCGCAAAAAAGGCATCAGCACTATAAGGCCCGAAAACCATCATATTGTGTTTGGCTTCTTTTATGGCGGGCTTAATAATTTCTTCTTCCTCACTTCCCACCAACCCTTCATCACCTGCATGGGGATTCAATCCCAATACGGCTATCCTGGGTTTATCCACGCCAAAATCTTTCTGCAGAGATGTATTAATGATTTTTAGCTTACTCACTATCGCTTCCCTGGTTATATGACCCGCTACTGCTGATATAGGTAAATGTTCCGTTACCAGTCCCACCCGCATATTCTCTGCCACCATCAGCATCACCACATCTGATACACCAAAAAATGCTTTGAAATAAGGTGTATGTCCTGTGTAATCGAATTCAGGGGATTGTATATTTTTTTTATGGATAGGCGCCGTCACCAACCCCTGTATATGGCCATCTTTCAGGGCCTTTGTAGCCTGTTGTAAAGAGATAAGGGCATACTTGCCACCGGTTTCGTTCAATATACCGGGAGTAATGACTACCTCTTCTTCCCAGCAGTTATAAATATTCACCTGCTTAGGGTTCAGCCTGTTCAACTCACGGGTATTGGAATAATTGAAATTATGGTCAGGTAGGGCTTTACGGTAAAAATTGAGACACTTATTATTGGTAAATACCACCGGTGTGCAAATATCCAGTAAGCGGTTATCCGAAAGGGTTTTGATAATCAGTTCTATTCCTATGCCATTCAGGTCACCGCAGGTAAAACCAATGACCGGCTTTTGCATTTCATTACTCATTTCCTTGATTTAGGGTAAAAATAAGAAGAATACCGCAGGAATCGGCCATTTACAAGCTAAATGACTGCTATCTTATGAGGAGGATGCATTTAGCTATTACACATGCTTAATTCCTAACTCCTGCCTCCATTGTCTTATTTTTGTCAGCAATGCAATACACGCTAAAAAAATCACTGGGCCAGCATTTTCTGAAAGATGAAAGCATCTGTCAAAAAATAGTAGCCGCATTGGCAGAGGACCCCTGCGAAAGGCTGCTGGAAGTGGGTCCCGGTGCCGGTGCACTCACAAAATACCTCCTGCCATTGCAGGGAATTGATTTCAAAGCGGTAGAACTGGATTCCGAAAAAGTAGCTTACCTGCAACATACCTATCCCGCCCTCCAGGGTAAGATCATCCACCAAAGCATACTGGACATTCCTGAACCCTTTGCGGAACCCTTTACCGTTGTGGGAAATTTCCCGTACAACATTTCCTCACAGATTTTGTTTAAAGTGCTGGACTGGAAAGAATCGGTTCCGGTAATGATCGGAATGTTTCAGAAAGAAGTGGCAGAACGCATCGTTTCAGGTCCCGGTTCCAAAGTGTATGGCATACTCAGCGTACTGGTGCAAACTTTTTATGACGTGGAATACCTGTTTGATATTCCGCCCGAAAGTTTTAACCCGCCCCCTAAAGTGATGAGTGGCATCATCCGTTTGCGCCGAAAACCCGTATATATACCCATAAGCTCTGAACGGCAATTGTTTGTGGTGGTGAAAGCGGCGTTTAACCAGCGAAGAAAAATGCTTCGCAACGGCCTGAAAAGTCTGTTTGACGAAGCTATTTTACAGGAACCCATTTTTACCAAAAGAGCCGAGCAGTTAAGTGTGGAGCAGTTTGCCAGCCTTACCTTCCGTATGCGCTAGGTATCCATTGATTGAATAAAAAAAGAAAAGTATTTTGAAACCCAAGGCCCTGATAACCACCAAAGTTCACCCCTACCTGTTGCAGACATTAGCTGATAATGGGTATGAAGTGCTCCACTTACCCACTATCAATTATGAGGCCTTGGGCGAAATCATCGGCGACCTCACAGGTATTTTCATCACTACCCGCCTCACCATCGACAGGCCCATGCTCGAAAAAGCCAAAAAGTTGAAATGGATTGGCCGCCTTGGTTCAGGTATGGAACTCATCGACCAAACCTATGCCGCCACCAGGGGGATTACCTGTGTGAGCAGCCCCGAAGGCAACCGCAATGCAGTGGCAGAACATACACTGGGCTTATTACTGAACCTGATGAATCGCATCAACAGCAGTAACCTGGAAATAAAAGAAGGAAAGTGGATCAGGGATGAAAACAAAGGTGACGAACTTGCCGGAAGAACTGTGGGTATAATCGGATATGGAAATACCGGTAGCTCCTTTGCCAGAATATTGGGATCCTTTGATGTGACCGTTTTGGCTAACGACACCTATCGTTCCGGGTTTGCAGATGGCTACATTCGGGAAGCGGGTTTGGACCAGGTTTGCAGGTACGCCGAAGTCATTAGTATGCACCTGCCCCTTACAGAAAAAACAGAACACCTCGCCAATGATGCTTTCTTTGCTTCCCTCCAGCGCAAGCCCTATTTCCTGAATACCAGCAGGGGAAAGGTAACCGATACCAAAGCATTGATTCGCGCACTGTCGTCAGGCAAAATAAAAGGAGCCGCCCTGGATGTACTCGAAAATGAAAAGCTGGAAACCTACACCACTGATGAAAGAGCCGATCTTGACTGGCTGCTGGCGCAGCCCAATGTTATCATCACCCCCCATATAGCCGGTTACAGCCATGAAGCTTTTTATAAAATGGCCAGAATTGTACTGGAAAAACTGGGCATTGTATAATCAATAGCGGATGGCTATTAAGGTTAAGGAAGTTTCGATGGCAGGGTCTTGTTCTGTGGAAATTTCTTCAGGTAACAGCCCCAGCAACCTTGCCTTCTTTTGTATACGGGGAAGTTCTTCTTCCAGAAAATTTTTCTTACCGGTTTCCCGCACCAGGTCATACCCTTTTTCGGAAAGATAAAAGCCAAGTCCCCGTTTGTTCAGTAAAATGCCCTGGTCCCTTAAATGATCAAAAGCCCTCATTACGGTATTGGGGTTAACGCCGAGCAACTTACCCAGCTCACGAACAGAAGGCAGTTTATCTCCTTCTCCTATCTCCCTGAGCAAAACTTTTTCGCATAGCTGCTCAGCAATTTGCAGGTAAATAGGCTGGTTATGGGTAAATGTCATGGGTTTAAAGTATATGGTGTTGTAGTGTATTAATACACTATAAATATAGGAAAACTTTCTGTTAGCTATATTTTTTAGACTACCTGCTTCATTTTTTGCTTTCAGTTGAGAAAGATTTTTTATTTTTACTGTATGCAACGCTGCAGTCAAATGTGGCGTTGTATTTTTTTTGACTCTTTTAAACCGAAAGATCATGAGTGAAGCACATATGTATGTTACAAAAGAGACATTTGAAAAGCTGCGCGAAGAACTGCACAGGATGAAAACAATTGATCGTCCGGCATCTTCCCGTGCTATCGGAGAGGCACGTGAGAAAGGTGACCTGAAAGAAAATGCGGAATACGATGCAGCCAAGGAAGCGCAGGGTATGCTGGAAGCGAAAATAAAGCAACTTGAGGGAGCCATAGCCAATGCAAAAATTGTGGATACCAGTTCCATTGATACCAGTAAGGTTACCATACTAACCAAAGTGACCATCACCAATATGGCCACTAAAAAAATCTTTACCTACCAGATTGTGGGAGAAAAAGAAGCCGACCTGAAACTCGGAAAGATTTCCGCGGCATCGCCTATAGGGAAAGGATTGATGGGTAAGGCACGGGGGGAAGTAGCAGAAGTGCATGCACCCAATGGTGTCATGAAATTCAGGGTGGAAGAGATTACTATTTAGGGCTTATGCTTACCGCAACTGCTGAATCATGACCATATTTTCGAAGATCATTGCCGGCGAAATTCCCGCTTACCGGATTGCCGAGGATGCGCATTTTTTTGCTTTCCTGGATATTTTCCCTCTGGTAAGGGGGCATGTACTGGTAGTACCCAAAAAGGAAGTTGACAATCTTTTTGACCTTCCCGAAGCATACCTGTCAGCGCTGCTGGTATTTGCGCAGCCCATTGCCAAAGCTATTGAAAGCGGGTTTCCCTGTAATCGATGCGGAATCAGTGTTGTGGGTTTGGAAGTGCCCCATGCGCACCTGCATTTGATTCCCATCAACAGTGCAGATGACCTCAACTTTACACGTCCGAAACTGAAGCTGTCGCAGGAGGAACTGAAAGAAGTACAGGAGATTATTTTACAGGCTTTGGCTGCCGGATAGGGAAACTATTTCCGAACCCTGTCGGGATTTTTAGCGATGAAATCTGTCCATCCTTTGAGTCCTTTTCCTGCATTACCGATTACTGATGTGGTTTGGTAATGGTGACAAAGTGCTACGGCCAGTGCATCAGTGGCATCAAAATACTGGGGCTTTTCCTCGATTTGTAAAATTCGCTGCAGCATTTTCCATACCTGGTCTTTATCAGCATTGCCATTACCGGTGATGGATTGTTTCACTTTTTTGGGGGAATACTCGGTAACCAGCACCTTCGCCTGCATGGCAGCGGCAATGGCCACACCCTGGGCCCTTCCCAGTTTGAGCATACTTTGTACATTTTTCCCGAAGAAAGGGGCTTCAATGGCGAACGTGGAAGGTTGGTACAATTGTATCAGCTCGCATACTTTGCTGTGTATCATATCGAGTCTTGCATAGATGTCTTTTTCCCTGGTTAGTTTCAGTACATCCATCAGCAATACCTGTGGCTCGTTGTTTTGGATCCGCAGCAATGCAAAACCCATCAGTTGGGTTCCCGGATCAATGCCAAGGATGATATCGGCTTTCTTCATTCTTGGGTGAAATTACGATGTTCGGGTGAAAGCCGCTTTGTATTGACTGACCCGCCCCACTTTTCTATCTCAGAACTATCCCCGTTCTTTGCAGGGTATTAATGAAGCAGCCTGAATAAGAAACTGAAAATATTCCTCAATTATTTTGTAGGCCCGGTGTTGTTTATCTGGTTGTCCTATTCTATCTACCGGCAGTTACAGGAACAAACAGATGTACATCGTTCCTGGGACCTTATCAAAGCTTCTTTTCAGGGGCCGAATGTGGGCAAACTGTATATTGTAAGCCTTTTGATGTTTTTGAACTGGGGCATCGAAGCAAGGAAATGGCAGCTACTCGTAAACAAATTACAACCCGTTTCTTTTGCCAGGTCCTTCCGGGCAATTTTTAGCGGACAGGCACTGGCATTCAATACCCTTAACAGGGTGGGAGAGTCGGCAGGGAGGGCCATATACCTTGAAGAAGGCAATCGTTTGAGGGGCATGGTTTTATCTGTGGTGGGCAGTATTAGCCAGATTATTGTGACCCTGGTTTTGGGTATTTTGTCGCTGGTTTACCTGCGGCATTTTTTGCTGGATGATAAAAACCTGCTCAACGGATTGTCCTCTTTCTGGCTGGATGGTTTTATGTATACCATTTCTACCATTGTGTTTTTATTGATCCTGTTTTATTTCCGGTTGGCTGGATTTATCAATCTCATAGAAAAAATCCCCTTTATTGCCAGGCACAGATTCTTTATTCAAAAACTCGAAAACCTTCACTGGAAAGAATTAACAAAGCTTTTATTCCTTTCATTTAGCCGGTACGTTGTATTTGTGGTACAGTATATGCTATTACTGCAAGTGTTCGAAGTAAACGTAACCACAGTTGAAGCCATAACAACCTTAGGGGTAATGTTTCTGGTATTGGCAGTAGTGCCTATGTTTGCGCTGGCTGAACTGGGATTCAGGGGTAAAGTGAGCCTTCAGTTATTTGGCTTACTGAGCAATAATTCAGTAGGCATTGTAGCCACGGCCGCCGGTATCTGGATTATTAACCTGATTATTCCTGCTATACTGGGTAGTTTATTGTTATTGGGAATAAGATTGTTCAGAAATAAATAAGTATATACAATTGAAAAAGACGGGTATTTTATTTTTATTGATTTTTAGTCTGCAGTCATTCTCCACCGGGGATGAATTTTGTGGGTTACGAAACAGGTCCTTTCAGGATGGTGAAAATATCACTTTCAATGTTTTTTATTCGGTACTGGGTCTTTATGTTAATGCTGGTACCGCCAACTTTACAGTTACCCAGGAAGGCTTGAACAATGTACCGGTTTACCATGTGGTGGGATCGGGAACTTCCAATTCCAGCTATGACTGGATTTTTAAAGTGCGTGACCGATATGAGACTTTTATAGACACGGGTTCTCTTAAACCCATGAAGTTTATACGCGACATTAATGAGGGGGGATTTAAACAATATGAGAATGTAACTTTTAATCACCAGACCAATACGGCTATTACCACCAATGGCGTTTTTAAAGTGCCCAATTGTGTTCAGGATGTGCTAAGTTCTATCTACTACGCCCGCAATATTGATTTCAATAAATATGCACCGGGAGACAAAATACCTTTTCAGATGTTTTTGGATAATGAAGTATACAACCTGTACATCAAATACCTGGGAAAGGAAAATGTAAGTACGCGATATGGTAAATTCCGGGCCATCAAATTCAAACCCCTTTTGGTGAAGGGAACCCTTTTTGAAGGAGGGGAAAAAATGACGGTTTGGGTAAGTGATGATGCCAACCATATACCCCTGCGCATTGAAAGTCCCATTGTAGTGGGCAGCGTTAAGGTGGATATGATGCAATACCGAAACCTCAGGTATCCGCTGAGTTCCATGATCAGCTTCCGCTAAATGCCCGTCATCATACAAAGAAAGACTTCCCCAGCCTAATACTTATAAACCGGTTAAACTGAGGTACTCCCTGGGACGTATGCCTTTTTCGGTGGTTTGTAAAACACAGCATTCGTGAATCGGGTCGTGCTCGAAGAAAAGTATGTATTCCCCTTCCACTGCTTCCTCCAGGAAGGATTTTTTTTCTTTCATCGATGTCAGGG
Organism: uncultured Bacteroidota bacterium; assembly: GCA_963750825.1. Classification (GTDB taxonomy): domain Bacteria; phylum Bacteroidota; class Bacteroidia; order Chitinophagales; family Chitinophagaceae; genus Sediminibacterium. The sequence continues at coordinate 144,966 of CAVVSL010000021.1, forward strand.
GGAACATATCATAAGCCATAATGTAGGGCAGTGGAATATGCGCTGCTGAAGGAAGCAAGTCGGCCATATAAACCAGTGTCTTTCCCTTGTATTTTATCTGGGGCAGCATCATTTTATCAGTATGGCCGTTCACAAAACGAATACTGACATTGTCCGTAAAACGTGCCTCACTAATCCTGTCCTCTTTGTCAAAGTCCTTCTCCGGAACAGTTACATACTTCAATTGCCCGCTGTTGATGATGGGCAGTATATTTTCTTTGAGGAAGGAAGCTTTTTCCCTGTCGTTGGGTTGTGTGGCCCAGTGCCAGTGGTCCTGGTTACTCCAGTAAATGGCATTGGGGAAGGCGGGCACCAGCGCATCTCCTTCCCGTATAATACTTCCCCCGCAATGGTCAAAATGCAGGTGTGTGAGGAATACATCGGTAATGTCTTTTCTTGAAAACCCATGAGTTGCCAGGGATTTATCCAGGGTGTCATCACCATGGAGGTAGTAATGACTGAAAAACTTTGCGTCCTGTTTATTGCCCATGCCATTGTCAATCAAAATAAGGCGGTCACCCTCTTCAATCAGCAGGCTTCTCAGTGCCCAGGAGCACATATTGTTCGTGTCTGCAGGGTTTAGTTTGTGCCAGATACTTTTGGGTACCACACCAAACATGGCACCGCCGTCGAGTTTAAAATATCCCGTATTAATGGTAAATAAATTCATTACAAAGCATTTTTTCTTTGTGCTGCCGAGGCATTGATCAATAGTATAAATCCTATCACAAAAAACACCACGAGGGCTAGCACTGAGTTTCTTTGTGAGCCGGTGAGTTCATTGATGTAGCCAAAGCTGAACATACCTATTACGATGGCAATTTTTTCAGTAACATCAAAAAAACTGAAAAAGGAAGTGGTATCCTTTGTTTCAGGCATCAGTTTGGCATAAGTGCTGCGACTGAGTGATTGAATGCCGCCCATAACAAAACCAACGAGCATGGCCAGTGCATAAAATTCATTGATGCCATTACGGGGCAACAGGTAGCCGATGATGCATAGGATTATCCATAAAGAAACCGTTACCATCAGGGCCCTGAAATTACCTATTTTTTCGGAGAGGCGGGCTACCAGAAATGAGCCCGGTATCGCCACCAATTGAATGATAAGGATGGCTATGATCAGGTTGGTAGTGGGGATATTTAATTCACTTTTGCCATACAGCGTTGCTGCCAGCATAACAGTTTGTACACCCATATTATAAAAAAAGAAAGCACCCAGGTATCTTTTCAGCACAGGCAGGTGGGTGAGTTGCTTCCATACCTTATTCAGTTCTTTGTATCCGTTTGTGAAAATACTACCCTTATCGCCGGCATTCTCTATTGGCTTTCCTTTCGGCAGACGTTTTAAGGAGAATTGACCGAATCCCCACCACCATACGCCCACGAGCAGGAAGGATACCTGTGATGCTTTTCCAACCGTAATCCCAAAAAGATCCGGCTTCAAAACGAAAACAAAACAGATAATCTGGAGAATGACACTTCCAATATACCCCATGGCGAAACCTCGGGCACTTACTTTGTCCTGGTCTTCCGGAGCGGCTATTTCAGGGAGATAGGAGTTATAAAACACCAGGCTGCTCCAGAATCCCACACAGGCAACAATCAGGCAAAGCAGGCCATAACCCAGGTTGCTCTTATCAAAAAAGAACATGGATGCACAGGCGATACTTCCCATGGTGCAGAAAAAGAAGAGGAAGGCTTTTTTATTTCCCTTGTAATCTGCAATAGAAGAGAGCAGGGGTGACATGGCCGCCACAATAATGAACGCGATACCCAGTGCGTAATTGTAAAGGGAGGTATTGACGAACTCCCTGCCAAAAAGTTTTACCGTATCAATAGACGTCTGGTCATTACCATCGCCTGTTACGGCTTCATAATAGGCAGGGAAAATGGTGGAAGTAATAACGAGGTTATAAACACTGTTGGCCCAGTCGTACATGGCCCAACCATTAATGACTTTTTTGGAGGCAGTTTGCATGTATATGGTTTTGGATTTTAAAGATAGTGCTTTGAAATCAGCCCGTTCCTGCATTTTTGCCACCGGTCAACTCAAATGAGTGAGAATAACATGTACCAGCCTTTATTTCAGGTAGCCACTTAAAACCAATACCAATAAAATACTTCCAATAATAACCCTGTACCAGCCAAATAGGCGAAAACCGTATTTCTGCAGGTAGCCGATAAAAAACTTGATGGCGATCATGGCCACTACAAAAGCAATCAGGTTACCCAGGGCCAGGGATATCAGGTTGTCCCTGTTTTGTAAGAGTGCCGGATTTTCTTTCCAGGCTTTTAATAATTTATAACCGGTAGCGGCCGCCATGGTTGGTACTGCGAGGAAGAATGAAAATTCTGCTGCCAGGTTACGGGTTAGCTTTTGTTGCATACCGCCGATGATACTGGCTGCACTTCGGCTGGTGCCGGGTATCATGGCCAGGCACTGCCAAACCCCAATCATAAACGCTTTGGATAAGCTGATATTTTCTTCCTTTTCCACTTCGGGCTGCTTGAAAAAGGCATCAATGAACAATAGCACGAACCCCCCCAGCAATAAGGTAATGGACACAGTAAGCGGGCTTTCCAAAAGGGCATCAATTTTTTTAGAGAAGATGGCGCCTAATACCAGTGCGGGTATGACTGCTATGATGAGTTTTACATAAAAATTAATCCGGTTAGTGGCAATAAACTTTTTCCGGTACAGCACAACCACCGAAAGTATGGCACCCAGCTGGATGGCAATTTCAAACAATTTGGTGAAATCATCTTTGGCAATACCCATTACAGAACTGGCAATGATCATATGTCCGGTGGAGGAGACGGGTAAAAATTCTGTAATTCCCTCTATAACGGCAATGATGATGGTTTCAAAAATGCTCATACTAATGCAGGTTTATGGTTCAGTTTTTTTCAGGATGCGTAAATGTAGGTAATTGCCATAAGTTTACTGCCTAAAAAAGCGGTGCAAGCACCGCTGGGAAATAAAAGAAGACAGGGATCTAAAATCTATTCAGCTTTTAGGATAATGCTTTCGGCTTCCTGAAAATAGCATAAATTTCTACAATCAATCCCAGTACAATGAGTATCGGAGCAATTGTTATCCGGGTGGTACTGTATACTTCATGGGTATTAAAGACATTTGGATCGTCGCTTTTGCCACCACTCATCAGAAAGAAGCCCAGGGCAATGATGGCTGCGCCTATCAGCATCCAGGTGAAATTATCTTTGGCAAACAAGGGCGGGTTCGTATTTTGTTTTGTATCACTCATTTTTTCCGTTTTAGGTCAGGCAAGTTAGTAATTTATCTATAGTCAGGTATCAAAATCAATAAAGGTCATCCAATTTCATTTTCAGGTATTTCAGTACACTTCGCTGGGTACTGAATACAGATATACCCACCCCCAGAAATATCAATCCCCCAAACAGGGTCAGGGTAAGCCGGGTATTCCGGATGGTTTTCAGGGGAGGGAAAAGGCTTTCTGCCCAGGTTATCAAAAAAAACAGAAAGAGGATAGCAATTCCGGAACTGATCAGGCCATTAATGACCGCCCTGATATTAAGGGGTCGGGCAATGAATCCCCGGGTGGCACCCACCATTTGCATGGTTTTGATGAGGAAACGGTTACTGAACATGGCCAGTTTGATGGTATTGTCGATACTGAATGTCACAATCAGGCAAAGTGCTATGGCAATCACCAAAAATATCAGGCCAATTTTAGAAGCTCTTTCATTGAGGTTATTTACCAGACTCTGCGGGTATTGCAGGTCTGTTATCTGGTCTCCATAAGCGCCCATTAGTTCTCCGGAAATTTTTTTCAGGCTATCGGTATTTACATAACCCGCTTTTGCATAAAAGTCGATGCTTTCGGGAAGTGGATTCACATCAAGTATATTGGCCCAGTCTTCATTATTGTCGCGGTTCCAGATTTCCTTGGCAGTTTTTTTGTCTACATAGGTAACATTCTTTGCATAGGGCCTGGAAGCAATGAACTGTTGTATCTGGCTAATGGTATCCTTATTGAGCGTCCTGAGATAGGCACTTATGCGGATATCTTCTTTAAAGGCATTTCCTACAGAACTGATATTGAGGAAGAACCACCCCATGATACCCATGATCAGTAAAACAAGGGCTACACCCACAATACTGAATACATAATTGGGTTTACTGCGTTTCAGGGACGATTTGCCGGTTACTGCCATACTGCCTATTTTAAAACTTTAGTAATTCACCCGAGTTGGGTGATGGCAAATGTACGGTTTTGAAGCCTAAACACTTACATTTGCAACCATTCTAACGTTCAATTTGCTTTTGAAAATATTGCTTTCCGGTTCGAATTGGGTTAAAGAATTGTTAGGATTGTTTTTGAACCCCTTTCATCCCCCTAAAGGTCGGAAAACGGTACTTCCCGTGCAAGGTTTCCGTAACGGACAGTATACATCATGGCAAACCGATGCTAAAAGATTTAAAAAATTCCCCAAGGGTGAACTAACTATGGAATACAATTTCAGGGTAATCGAAAAAAAGTGGCAGACGCAGTGGAAGGAATCAGGTGCTTACCGGGTAAACAATGTAAGCGATAAACCCAAGTGTTATGTGCTGGATATGTTTCCCTACCCAAGTGGTGCCGGCCTGCATGTAGGACATCCCCTGGGATACATTGCCTCAGATATCTATAGCCGTTATAAACGCTTGAAAGGGTTCAATGTATTGCATCCTATGGGGTATGATGCATTTGGACTGCCTGCAGAACAGTATGCGATTGAGCATGGGGTGCATCCTGCCATGAGTACTGCACAGAACATTGATAATTTCCGCAAGCAACTCGATAATATCGGATTTTCTTATGACTGGGACAGGGAAGTAAGAACCTGTGAACCCGGTTATTACCGATGGACGCAGTGGATTTTTTTACAACTTTTCCAAAGCTTTTATAACCGCAAACTACAAAAAGCGGAAAGTATTCAACAACTGATTACCTCCTTTGAACAAAGCGGAAATGCAATGCACCCCTGTCCCGCAAATGCTGCATTGACTTTTACCGCAGCTGAATGGGCCCTGTTTTCCGAAAAAGAAAAACAGGAAATACTGATGCAGTACCGGCTTGCTTTTTGCGGGTATGGTGAGGTGAACTGGTGCGAAGCCCTGGGCACCGTTCTGGCCAATGATGAAGTGGTGAATGGGGTAAGTGAACGGGGTGGTTACCCGGTAGTAAAAAAGAAATTAAGGCAATGGTATTTGCGGATTACCGAATATGCCGATCGTTTGCTGGAAGGACTTGAAACCATTGAGTTCAGTGAAGCCATGAAAGAGATGCAGACCAATTGGATAGGGAAGTCTTATGGCGCTGAGATTGATTTTACCATTGTAAGCGACCAACCAGTTGTTTCCCCATTAACCGTATATACCACGCGTCCTGACACCATTTTTGGTGTAGACTTTATGGTAATTGCCCCTGAGCATAGTTTGATAGAAGCGATCACTTCTGTAGCACAATTAAAAGAGGTGGAGGATTATATCACTTATGTGAAGAGCAGGAGTGACAGGGAGCGGCAGGCTGAGAAAAAGATTACCGGTTGTTTTACAGGAGCCTTTGCGGTGAACCCTTTTAACGGAAAGCAAATTCCTATATGGATATCCGAATATGTTCTGGCCGGTTATGGTACAGGAGCCATTATGGGAGTGCCCTGCGGTGATGAGCGTGACCATAAATTCGCCAAACATTTTTCTATTCCGATTACCAATATTATCGGCGCGCACTACAATGGCACTGATGCCAACCCCACCAAAGACGCATTGCTCAGCAACAGTGAATTTCTGGATGGAATAGTGATGCGGGATGCCATTGGTATGGTGAATGCAAAGCTGGAGGAAATGGGTATTGGCAAACGTAAAGTCAATTATAAAATGCGTGACGCCGCTTTCAGTCGCCAGCGTTATTGGGGCGAACCCTTTCCCATTCAATGGAAAGAAGGTGTTGCAGTTCCCCTGCCGGAAACGGAGTTGCCATTGCTGTTACCTGAGGTAGATAGTTATAGTCCCGGTCCCGAAGGGGAGGGTCCATTGGCCAATATACCCGAATGGGTAGCCAGGGAACTGGAAACCAATACCATGCCCGGCTATGCAGGCAGTAGCTGGTACTTTTTACGCTATATGGATCCGCACAATACCCAGACTTTTTGCGACCGCAAAGTGAGTGATTACTGGAACCAGGTGGATGTATACATTGGCGGAACAGAACATGCAGTAGGTCATTTGTTGTATAGCCGTATGTGGACCAAGGCCCTGTATGACCTTGGCCATATTGGATTTGAGGAACCCTTCCGGAAATTATTGAACCAGGGAATGATCCAGGGCAGTTCGCGGTTTGTGTATCGGTTAAAAGGGACACAAACCTTTGTTTCCAATAGCCTGTTTGACGGTGCTGCCTATAAGTTGGAAGAGGCAGACCCCATTAGGGTAGATGTCAATTTTGTAGATGGTGTTGAACTGGATATGGCTGCTTTTAAAAGCTGGCGTAATGGTGAATATGCGGATGCGGAATTTATACTGGATGGCGGAAAGTATTATTGTGGATCAGAGGTGGAGAAAATGTCTAAATCCAAATTCAATACGGTTAATCCCGACGAACTGGTTGAGAAATTTGGTGCCGATACTTTTCGCATGTATGAAATGTTTCTGGGTCCGGTAGACCAGAGTAAACCATGGGATACCAAGGGCATTGAAGGCGTTCACCGCTTCCTGAAAAAACTCTGGCGCTTATACTTTGATGAAGCCAAAGGGAGCGTATGGAACGATGATGCACCCACTGCGGCCGAACTGAAAGTGTTGCACAGAACCATCAAAAAAATTGAAGAAGATACCGAGCGTTTTAGTTTCAATACGGCTGTGAGTGCTTTTATGATTTGTGTTAATGAACTCGCCGATCTGAAAACACATAGCCGCGAAATATTAGCACCTTTACTGGTGCTGTTAACACCCTATGCCCCCCATATTGCGGAAGAGCTTTACCGCCACCTGCATGCCGGTAATACGGATAACCAACCAGTTTCGGTATTAGATGCGGCATTCCCGAAATTCGAGGCTAAATATGTAACGGAAACCAGCAAAGAGTATCCGGTTAGTATAAATGGAAAAGTAAGGACAAGTCTGACACTTTCCATGGATGCTACACAGGCCGAAGCCGATCCATTGGTACTGGCGAATGAAACCGTTCAGAAATGGCTGGAGGGGAAAGCACCTAAAAAAATCATATTCGTAAAAGGGAAGATGATCAATGTGGTCATATAATCCCTTACCGGTTAAGTAAATATTTCCCTGTCCGTAACCATTTATTCAGCTTAGTTTGCAGATAAGGATGGCTGTATTATCTTGGAGGATAATTTAATCCGGTAATATGCAAAAGATTATCCTCCTGTTGTGCGGATGCCTGGCTTTCTCATTTATCCCTGCACAAAACAAAGAAACCTATTTTTTATCCAATCCCTGTCTGACACCTGATGGCGAAACCGTCGTCTTTTGTTTTGAGGGCGATATTTGGAAGGCTGATACCAAAGCCGGCCTGGCCACCAGGCTTACGGCCATGCAGGGATATGAAACCAATCCGAAAGTTTCGCCCGATGGCAAATGGATTGCGTTTACGGGAAGGCAGATGGGTAATGCGGATATTTACCTTATGCCATTGGCCGGTGGCGAAATCAAACAACTCACCTACCATAGTGCCAATGATGAAATGAACAGTTGGAGCTGGGATAGCCGGTATATTTATTTCACTTCTAACCGTTACAGTCAACCTTCGGGTTATAAAGTAAGCTTACAGGGGGAAACACCGCAAAGGTTATTAGGGGAACATTTTTTTCTGTACGACCATGGAATAGTGGAACATCCCTCTTCAGGAGAAATATTCTTCAATGATACCTGGGAGAGCAGTAACCAGGTTGCCCGGAAAAAATACAAGGGACCCTTTAATCCCGATATACAGTCGTACAATCCCCAAACCAAAGTGTATAAAAAATATACCGATTGGGAAGGAAAGGATTTTGGCACCACTATAGACAGGAAGGGGAATGTTTACTTTCTGTCTGATGAACAGAATGAGGAATATAATCTGTATACTTTTCGTAACGGTAAAAAAACAGCGCTTACCCAATTTGCGAGTTCCCTCAAAGCACCGATGGTGAATGCTGAGGGAGGAAAAGTGGTATTCGAAAAAGACTACCAGTTGTGGATGTATGATGTGCCTTCCGCCAAATCCCAAAAGCTTGCCATCACTGTTTTCCGCAATAGTATTTTACCTGCCCGCAAAGATTATGAGGTAGCGAAAAAAATTACCGGTTTCGATATTTCACCCGATGGGAAAAAACTGGCATTCACTTCCCGTGGTGAATTGTTTGTGGGTGATGTGGAAGGAAAATACATTCGGCAGATTGACAAAAAAAATACCGAAAGAGCTGTGGAGGTGAAATGGCTGAGTGATAATAAAACCCTGCTCTTCAACCAGACTTCCGCTGGCTACCTTAATTTGTATACGGCTACGGCAGATGATAGTGCACCCATCAAGCAACTGACAAAAGACAGCAAAAGTAATCGTTCAATAGTGCTGAATAAAACCAGAACACAGGCTGTTTTCCTGAGCGGAAGGGATGAAGTGCGGTTGCTGGACCTGAAGACATGGGAAAACAAGTTGCTTGTCAAAGATGAAATCTGGGCATTTCAGAATTCAGACCCTGGATTCTCCCCTAACGGAGAATATGTTTTCTTTACGGCTTTCAGGAATTTTGAACAGGATATTTTCGTCCATAACCTGAAAACCCATACCACGCTGAACCTGACGAATACCGGTATAACGGAGGCAGGACCCGCCTGGTCAGCAGATGGAAAATACCTGTATTTTGTTTCCAGTAGTACTAAACCCTCTTACCCCTTCGGTATGCAGGATCCGCACATCTATCGAATGCCACTGGAAAAATTTGATGATCCCTACAAAATGGATAAATACAATGCCCTATTTGCCACTGCTAAAAAGGACAGTACCAAAAAAGATTCAACAGTTGTAACCATTACGATCAATACAGACCAAATCATGGACAGACTGGAACTCGTGGGTCCCGAATTCGGTTCACAGTATTTGGTAAGCCTGGTACAGAAAGGGGAGAAAACAATCGTACTATATACCAGTGACCATGCTGAGGGGAAATCCGCACTATGGAAAACCACCCTGGAACCTTTTGAAAATCCCAAAACTGAGCGGGTAGCCGGTGCTGACGGGAGTAACTTTGAATATGCCGAAGCCGGTGACAAGAGTATGCTCTTAAGCAACGGAGTCATTCATAAGTTGAACCTTGATGGAAACAAAGCTGAGCCGGTAAACATTTCCCTTACATTCCGCCGCGACCTGGCAGATGAATTTACACAGATATTTGAAGAGGCCTGGGCCAAAGTGGAGGAGAATTATTATGATGAAAAATTTCATGGAGCCGATTGGCCGGCTGTCAGGAAAAAATACCAGGCATATCTTCCTTACCTCAATAACCGCGCTGATTTGCGCACTTTACTGAATGAAATGCTGGGCGAACTGAATTCTTCTCACCAGGGATTTTCTTCCAGTGGTGAGGAAGAAAATACCAGTTTATCCAATCGTACTATGGAGACAGGAATTCAGTTTGATAAAATAAATCCTTACCTCGTAAACCGGATCATCCATCATTCCAGTGCCGATAAAAAATCTATTGATATTCTTCCGGGTGATGTGCTGGTGAAAGTGAATGAGGAAACGGTTGACAATACTATTGACAGAAATTATTATTTCAGCAAACCTTCTCTTGACAAAGAAATGAAACTGGTATTTAACAGAGGGGGGAAAATAGTGGAAGTGAAAATACATCCCCAGCCATCTGTTGTAAATCTTTTGTATGATGAGTGGATACAGAACAACCAGCAACGGGTAGATGAGAAGAGCAAGAACCGCATTGCCTATCATTGTATGAAGAATATGGGTACCGGTGAGTTGGAAAAATTCCTGATTGATATGACACAGGATTTTTATCAAAAAGATGCATTGATACTGGACCTCAGGTACAATACCGGTGGAAATGTGCATGATGAAGTATTAAAATTTCTGAGCCAGCGGACCTACCTGCTATGGAAATACAGGGAAGGTAAGCTGGCACCACAATCCAATTTTGCACCTGCTGATAAACCCATCATATTGCTGACCAATGAGCAGTCCCTCAGTGATGCCGAAATGACGGCACAGGGATTCAAGGCTTTGCAACTCGGAAAGATTATTGGAACAGGTACTTATCGCTGGATCATTTTTACCAGTGGCGCGGGGTTGGTTGACGGATCATTTGTGCGCTTACCCAGTTGGGGATGTTATACCCTTGATGGAAAGGATGTTGAAAAAACAGGTGTAGCACCGGATATCTATGTAGGTATGGGCTTTGAGGACAGGATCAATCACCGCGATCCGCAATTGGACAGGGCTATTGAAGAAATTTTGAAACAGGTAAAGTAAGGAACTTCATGAGGGATATTTCGTTTTTTACCGGACAATCTTTTTATCCGGTGGTTGCATTTGAGAAGGAGAGAGACAAATTGCTGGCACTGGATCTAACGGAACAAAATCGTGGGATAACGCCAGCCATAACAGGCGATACAGTTTTGTTTTCGGAATATATTCAGCAAGCTCTCCTGAAAGCCAATGCCAGGTATGGTATTGGCGGATACCTGGAAAACAGAACGGTGTACAGCAGGAGTAAGGTATTTGCGGCTGCTGATGCAGGAGAGGAACCCCGCAGCGTACACCTGGGTGTAGATATTTGGGCAGCGGCTGGAACGGAAGTGTTTGCACCTTTGGATGGAGAAGTGCACAGTTTTGCATTCAATAACCAGTACGGTGATTACGGTGCCACCCTGATTTTGGTGCACGGTATGGGAGATAGTTCTTTCCATACATTGTATGGCCATCTGGCTTTGCGAGACCTGCAGGGATTGTATGCAGGGAAAAAAATTACAGCCGGGGATTTGATTGCACATTTTGGGGAAGCCCCTGAAAACGGGCATTGGCCACCACACCTGCATTTTCAAGTTATCTGGGACATGGAAGGAAAAAAGGGAGATTATCCTGGTGTTTGCCGTTTGTCTGACAAAGAAAAATACGCCGCCAATTGCCCCGACCCTGATCTTATCCTGAAGATGGTACAGTTTTCTTTAGTTCCGTAATAAGGCAGTAACCAGTATTTCCCATTCCGCTTCCAGGCTTTTTTCACAAATAGCTTTACCCGCTTTCCGGTACCAGTAGGCTGCATTGAAACTGTCGCCTTCTTTCCGGTGCAGATAAGCGTGTACCCAGGCGGATTCCCTGTCTACCTTATCGTTAATCAGTGTATGGGCAGTTTCCCATTCACCCTTGCCATCATACCATAAGGCAATAAGGTAATCGGATAAACCAGAAGGAGGATTATTCTCAGTCAGGCTGTTGGTAAAAAGGATAAAGTCCATGTGTCAAAATACAAAAAACAGGTAAGACCTGCTTACCTGTTTTTTGAAAAATAAGTTTACCTAATTACCAGGGTAATGCTTCTCCCATGTGTATATATTGGCCACTGGGTCCATCTGCCGGTAAAGTAGCCAGCGCCACAGAGGTTTTTGCACCAGCGGCAACATCCATGGGTGCTGCATCGGTTCCCATATCTGTTTTTACCCAGCCGGGGTGGGCTGAATTCACTTTGATGCTGGTATCAGCTAATGCTGCAGCCAGGTGAATGGTATAGGCATTCAGGGCTGTTTTGGAAGAATTGTAGGCGAACAATTTGGATTCATAAATAGGTGAGCCCGGTGTGCTGTGCAGCAGTAAAGACCCCAGGATACTGCTCAGGTTCACAATTCTTCCGGCTTCACTTTTGCGAATGAGGGGAAGTAAGGTGTTGGTGAGTTTCACTACTTTGAAGAAATTGGTTTGAAAGGTTTGGAGCAGAACAGCATCATCGATGGATGCAGCGTTATTGCCACTGAATTCTTTACTTTCAATCTGGATGCCGGCGTTATTCACCAGAATATCCAGTTTCCCAAATTGCCGGTTGATAAATTCGTAGGCCGATTGTATATCGGCGTCATTATCTACATCCAGTTTCAGGTATTCGGCCTCAACACCTGCGGCTTTTAATTGTGCCACTGCGGCCAACCCTTTTTCTTTATTTCTGGATGTGGCAATCACTGTGATGCCTTCTTTGCCCAGTTGGAGGGCTGTTTCATAACCGATTCCTTTGTTGGTTCCGGTTACCAATGCTACTTTTTTTGACATTTTTTACGTTTTGCGATTAATAATTGTATATACAAATAATAAAATAAAAAAATTAGCGCTCCAGCCGGTCAGCAAATTCGTTGACTGACCGGATGAATTTTTTACTGTTTTCTTTACCCATGGTACTGGTAAGTATGGCTGTAAATTGTTCCATGCAACCCCTTAACCGGGGACGCATTTCCTTTGCCTTTGGGGTAGGGTATACATTGGTTTGTTTTCCCTCTGTTGTTCTCACTACCAGTTTTCTTTCTTCCAGCTTCTCAATCAAACGAGTTATGGTACTGGGTGTTAGCTGAAGCTGGTCCGCAACTATGCCGGGCTGGATACCGGGCTCTTTCAATACCAAAATCAATACATAGGCATGACTGGGTGACAAATCCACCTGCTTCCAAATACCTGTTGCCAGTTTCTCCACTTTTCTGGCCAATGAACTGGTGGCAAAATAAAGGCAGGAACAAAACGGACTCTCGGAAGACTTCATACAGCGAAGTTAATAAACAATAATTGTATATACAAATATAATTTTTAACAGAAGGATTGTAAAGCAGCGGAGTCCCAAAAATGGATTCCATTATCATTTGACTGGGCAATCTGAAACATGGCCCTTGCTACGGTGGCGGCCGGTATGGACCGGTATTTTGTAAAGGGCCCGATGAAAAGCCATTGCAGTTTACTGAATAACCCAATGACAACACCCTCCAGCGTTCGTTTTTCTTTTCTGTTACCGGTTAAAAGGGATGGCCTTAGTATATGCAAAACCGGAAAACCGATTGCCTGTAATTTCTCTTCCATGGTTCCCTTTACCCGGTTATAAAAAAACCGTGATTGTGCATTGGCGCCCATGGCACTAATGACCAGAAATTGTTGGCTGCCTGCAGCCCTTTGCAAAGCCGCTACTTTGAGGGGATAGGTCTCATCCACTTCTCTGAAAGCATCCGCTGATCCGGCATTTTTAATAGTAGTTCCCAGGCAGCAGAAGACATCTTCTGCGGTTACTGCGGTGTCCAATGAGGGATAGTCAATGATTTTTTGTTCTAATTTGGGATGGATGATTTCCAGTGGACTGCGAACGTATACAATCACTTTCTGATAGATAGGATTATCCAGCAATAAAGTCAGCAAATGACTACCTGTAAGCCCACTGGCGCCCAAAAGCAAAGCCGTTTTATTTACCATGATGCAGTAAAGGTATGGATGGATAGTATTTAGTAGTTTTGAATTTCTATGGCAAATGCAAACCTTAACAGTCAGCCAACTGATCTTACACCTGCAGACAGGGAGTTTGAGAACACCATTCGTCCCAGGGAAATTGATGATTTTTCCGGTCAGCCCCAGTTGATTGAGAACCTGCAGATATTTATCAAAGCTGCCAAACTCAGGGGGGAAGCACTGGACCATATTTTATTTCATGGTCCACCCGGTTTGGGGAAGACAACCCTTAGCCGAATTGTAGCCAATGAGCTGGGGGTCAATATCCGGGAAACATCGGGTCCGGTAATCGAAAAACCGGGTGACCTGGCGGGACTGCTAACCAATCTCCAGCCCAATGATGTATTGTTTATTGATGAGATACACAGGTTAAGTACGGTGGTGGAAGAGTACCTCTATGCTGCCATGGAGGACTTCCGTATAGATATCATGATTGATACGGGGGCTAATGCCAGAAGTATACAGATTAACCTCAACCCTTTTACACTGGTAGGGGCTACTACCCGTAGCGGCCTGCTGACTGCTCCCTTGTTATCGAGGTTTGGTATAAAGTCGCGGCTGGAGTATTACAATGCGGAAGTACTGAAAAAGATCATTGAAAGGAGTGCGGCTATTTTACAGACTTCCATCAGTTCAGAAGCGGCTGATGAAATTTCGCGCAGGAGCCGGGGTACACCCCGGATTGCCAATAGTTTATTGCGCAGGGTAAGGGATTTTGCCCAGGTACTGAATGATGGGAATATCGATCTGGGTATTACGCGTCACGCCCTGAAAGCATTGAATGTTGACGAACATGGATTGGATGAGATGGATAACCGTATTTTACTGGCCATCATCAGCAAATTTAAGGGAGGGCCGGTTGGTTTAACTACCATCGCCACGGCTGTTGGAGAAGAACCCGGCACCATTGAAGAAGTATACGAACCATTCCTGATTCAGGAAGGATTTTTACAGCGTACGCCAAGGGGGAGAGAGGTTACGCATAAAGCTTATAGTCACCTGAAACTGTCCTTACCCGGTAGTGGTGCTCCAAACCTTTTTAGTTAAACGGGGTTCCTGTTAACCGCCGTTTGGTCCCAAAAAAAGAACCACGTCTAGACGTGGTTCTGAATAAGATTGGAAAGGATTGTGCTATTAAGGTGCTACCAGCCTGAATCCATTCCCGTGAATGTTCACGATTTCAATATTGGTATCGTCTTTCAGGTATTTACGGAGTTTGGCAATATATACATCCATGCTGCGACCGTTGAAATAGGTGTCACTGCCCCAGATTTTCTTCAATGCCCGCTCTCTGGGTAAAAGATCATTTTTGTGTTCTGCCAGCATTTTCAGCAGGTCATTTTCCTTGGGACTTAGGGTCTGTGTCAACTCATCATGTTTCAGCTCCCTGAGTTTTGGGTTGAAATGATAGCGGCCAAGGTCAAATTCTATATTATCACTTACCCGGTTCTCTTCTTCGTTTCTTTTGAGGATGGCTTTGATCTTCAGCAGTAAAACTTCGCTGTCGAAAGGTTTGGTGATATAGTCATCCGCACCCAGTTTATATCCCTGGATGATGTCATCTTTCATTGTTTTGGCGCTCAGAAAAAACAAGGGTATGTCCGGATCTACGTCGCGAATTTCTTCTGCGAGGGTGAAACCGTCCATATTGGGCATCATTACATCCAGCAGGCAGATATCAAATTTTTCCCTTTGGAAAGCAGCGAGACCGAGGCGTCCATCCCTTTCCAGCGTTACATCATATTCATTCAGTTCCAGGTAATTTTTAAGGACCATACCCAGATTGGTATCGTCTTCACATAATAGTATTTTACTTTTCTTGTCTTCCATTTGTTACTTATTTAACGTGAAATAAAGATAAAACAACGCTAATTCACAGAGTGTTGCCGCAATCTTTTGTTAAAGATAGCTATGAAAGTTAAGGAATTTACAATTAGCATTTCGGGGAATATTACGGTTCCTGCTATAAGACAGGGTTAATGAAAGAGGGTTTAAAATCATATTTTTACAATTATTCGTAAATCCCTTTTACCCATTATGCTACTTACTTCCGATAATAAACTGAAGAAACTGATTGTAATAGGAGACCGTTTACTCATCCGCCCCTCCAAACCGGATGAACAAACTGCGAGTGGGCTTTACCTGCCTCCCGGGGTTCAGGAAAAAGAAAAAGTACAACAGGGAATTGTGATTAAAACAGGCCCGGGATATGCCATTCCCATACCCACTGATGAAGAGCCCTGGAACACGGAAGAGGATACTGTGAAGTATATTCCCTTGCAGGCAAGGGAAGGGGATCTGGCCATCTTTTTGGTAAATGGGGCTACTGAAGTACAATACGATGGTGAAAAATATTTCATCGTTCCGCAAAATTCGGTGCTGTTGCTAGAAAGGGATGAAAATCTCTGAATTACCCCTTCCACATGAATGGGCTGTTTCTCTTTCATTTACTATATTGTAGACAAATATTATTGCCATGTCCGATTCAACTGCATTCCTTGACATTGTTACCAAAGGATATGCCTGTAAGGGTGAAAAAGTAAAGATTGGCGTTGCCATGCTCGACGGTGAAGTGGTAAAAGGGGCTGATGTGTTTCTCCCGCTCAAAACCCTGAATCGCCATGGGTTGATTGCCGGTGCAACGGGTACCGGTAAAACCAAAACACTACAATTAATCAGTGAGTGCCTTAGCGATAACAGTATTCCGGTAGTGGTGATGGACATTAAGGGAGACCTGAGTGGTATTGCAGCCCCGGGTACGCCAAACCCTAAAATTGAGGAGCGTAGCCAAAAGCTGGAGGTAAGCTGGAAGCCGTCTGCCTATCCCGCTGAATTAATGACACTCAGTAACGAAAAAGGAATACGACTGCGCGCCACTGTGAGTGAGTTCGGGCCGGTTTTGCTTAGTAAAATATTGGGATTAAATGATACGCAGGGCGGACTGGTGGCCATTATATTCAAATATTGCGATGATAATAAAATGCCCTTGCTTGACCTGAAAGATTTTATTAAAGTATTACAATACATCGGTGATGAAGGGAAGGTTGAAATAGAAAAACAATACGGAAAAATTGCCAGCAGTTCCACCGGAACCATTTTACGGAAAGTGATAGAATTACAACAACAGGGTGCTGATGTTTTTTTTGGCGAAAAAAGTTTTGAGGTAGAAGACCTGATGCGTATCAGTGCTGATGGCAGGGGTATGATCAATATTCTCCGGGTAACAGATTTGCAGGACAGACCTAAACTGTTTTCTACATTTATGCTACAATTGCTGGCGGAGTTATATGCTACTTCTCCCGAAGAGGGCGATATGGATAAACCCAAGCTGGTGATGTTCATTGATGAAGCGCACCTGATTTTTAAAGAGTCGACTGATGCTTTGCTGCAACAGATGGAGACAGTAATCAAACTGATCCGTTCCAAAGGAATCGGTATTTTTTTCTGTACACAGAATCCGCAGGATATTCCCGCACCCATATTGAGCCAGTTGGGTTTAAAAGTACAGCATGCATTACGTGCTTTTACTGCCGCCGACAGGAAAACCATTAAACAGGCAGCCGAGAATTTTCCGGAAACCAGTTTCTACAAAACAGATGAGTTGCTTACCCAATTGGGGATTGGGGAAGCATTTGTTACCTTATTGAATGAAAAGGGTATTCCTACTCCTTTGTTGCATACTATGTTGTGTGCTCCGCAAAGCAGGATGGACATTCTTACGGATGAGGAAATCAGCCGGTTGGTTTCGGCGAGTAAACTGGCCCCGAAGTATGACCAGGTAATTGACAGTGAGAGTGCTTATGAAATACTGAATGCCAAATTAGATGCAGCCGAAGCGAAGACCGCAGAAACTGCAAAGTCAAATACATCAGCTAAAAAAGAGGAAAGTTTTTTTGATAATCCTGTCGTAAAACAAGTGGGCAGAACAGCAGCCAATGTCATTACCCGAAGTCTGCTGGGGGCACTCGGTTTGGGTGGCAGAACCACGGGTCGTAAAAAAAGTATTTGGTAAAATTTTATGCTTTAGACTGGTCTTTCGGTAAGTCTCTGAGTATAAGGATCATTCCCAATTCATCAATACTGATATTGCCCTCACCCTGTTCGTATTCCAGTACTGCCCATATTTTTTCTTTACTGGTGGTTTTCATTTCAGCCAAAAACTGGTTAATGGAAATGCCCTGCCTGGCATACTGAAACAGGGAAGTTTGAATCATGGCAAACTCTTCTTCGGTTACCGACTTTCTTTTTTTGGCCAGGCAATTGTCGCAGGAGCCGCAATCCTTATGGGTTTCATCACCAAAGTACCGGGATATGTACCTGCTCCTGCATTCAGTGGCCAATTGACTGTACTGTACCAGGTTTTCAACGCGTTCTCTGAATTGTTTTTTTCTGTCCAGGTACCTGTCCTGGTTAATCTGCAGGTATTGGGCCGAAGCCCTGTTGAGCAGAAAATTAATTTGCGGGGTATCTTTTTGGGGAAGGAATTCAATAATCCCAAAGGATTGCAATTGCATTAATTGATTTCTTACCTCCTCTACACTGATATGTCCCAGTTTCGCCAGAAATTTTTCATTGATGGAGACCCTGTTTTCAAAAATACCCTCATAGGTCCTGAGCAAGTATTTGATCATCGGTTCCAAATCCGGATAGCTGTTTTGAAAATCGTTCAGCAATTCTTTGGAGGCAATAAAAGCAACCTGCGAGGGAAGGAAAATATTTTCTGCAAAGCTAAGGTGGCCTTCCTGTTCCAGTACTTTGAGGGTATTGATTACCTGTAAACCCTCTAATTGGAAATTGCTGATAAATTCCCGGAGGTCAAAGTCATAATACTGCCCTTCGCCAATGCCTACGGGTATTTGTAAGTAATCTGCCAGCGACTGGTAAATTTTTTTAATTTCCGGGATGGGCGGAAAGCGCTTATCTGTTAGTTGGTGCAAACCGGTGATGTCTTCAGGGTGATACAACAATACTGCATAAGATTTTTGACCATCTCTCCCTGCCCTACCGGCTTCCTGGTAGTAGTTTTCCAGGCAATCGGGAATGTCATAATGGATAACCGTTCGAACATCCGCTTTGTCGATCCCCATACCAAAAGCGTTGGTGCAAACCATCACCCTTACCTCGTTATTTAGCCAGGCCAGTTGTTTCTCATCCCTTTCCTGTTGCGTTAGTCCGGCATGGTAAAAATCGGCAGGTATCTGCTGGTACATCAGTAAGCGGGCCAGTTCCCTGGTTTGTTTCCGGTTGCTGCAATACACAATGCTGCTGCCACCAACTTTGGCAAGTATTTCAATCGTTTTATTCACTTTACTGTCTACCTGAAAACAACTGTAAGAAATATTGGGCCTTTCAAAAGGCTGGCGGAATATTTTGCCAGCCTGCATTCTCAGTTTATCGATAATGTCATTTTCCACTACGGGTGTGGCAGAGGCTGTAAGGGCTATGAGCGGGATACCCGGTAACTCATCCCGTAAGTTGGCTATCCGTAAATAAGGCGGCCTGAAATCATAGCCCCATTGTGATACACAATGCGCCTCATCCACCACTATCAAACCTACATTTAGTGCCGGCAGGTATTCCCTGAAAAGAGCGGTTTCCAGTCTCTCAGGAGACAGGTAAAGGAATTTGTATTCCCCATGGGTGGTCCTTTGCAGTATTTTTTTTACTTCGTAATAATTGAGGCCACTGTGCAGCATACCGGCAGGAATGTCTTTCTGCAAAAGGCTGTCTACCTGGTCCCGCATCAGGGCTATCAGGGGACTGATGACCAGACAAAGCCCGTCATTCAATAAAGCCGGTACCTGAAAACAAATCGACTTACCGCCTCCTGTAGGTAAAATGGCCAATGTGTCTTTCTCCTCCAAAACTGCCTGGATAATTTCTTCCTGCATGGGACGAAATTGGCTGTGTTGCCAGTACTCCTGCAATATGGTTAATGGGCTGTTCATGGCCAGGCTATTTCCCTGAATTGTATAAAATGAGTTATCAGACAAATATGCATAAAATGTTTGTGTACATTATCCAATAGTAATTTAATCCGATGAATTGGATTTGAGGCAACAAACTTTTTTATTCATCCATGATTGACAGCCTAAAAAAGCAGTGAACAGTGTTTATACTACTTTTTTAAAATTCAGTCTTATGGAATTGATGGCCAGCACCACATCACTCAAACCCATAACCAGTGCACCAAAAGTGGGATTAAGGTATCCGAATGCTGCAACAGGGATGGCAACAATATTGTAAGCAAAAGCCCAGAAAAGGTTTTCTTTAATAGTGATATAGGTATGTTTCCCCAGGCCAAGTGCCATGGGAAGGTTTTTCAGTCCATGGTTCATCAAAACCACTTGTGCGCTTTGCATGGCAATATGGGAGGAGTCACTGAGGGAAATACCTACGGTTGCTTTTGCCAGCGCAGGTGCATCATTGATACCATCACCCACCATTGCCGTTGGCCCTTTTCTGGTGAGGGATTCAATCTCTGACAATTTTTGCTCAGGCGTTTGCTCTGCTATTACAGTATCTATTCCCAGTTCATGAGCTACCTGTTCACATTTTTCTTTGCGGTCTCCGCTTAATAAAACCGTCTGAATGCCCTTTGCTTTTAACTGACTGATTACGGTCTTCGCTTCTTCCCGTATTTCATCTACCAGGTCAACATGGCCCAGCAATTTTCCATTCATTATAATGTACAGGTTGTGATGCCGGTCGTTGGTAAGTTCTTTGGCCAATGCATAAGAGCCGGCATGGTAAATATTTCCCTCCTTATCTGTGCCTTTCATACCCCTGCCTTTGATTTCTTCAATATTTGCCCAACGGATATCTTCCTTTGTTTTCCATTCTTTGGCTATTGCATTGGCGATGGGGTGATTGGAATACTTTTCGAGGGAGTAGGCAATTTGTTTAAATAATGGTTCATTCACTACCAGCTCACCGGTATTATTTTGTTGGATAGCATAACCCGCAATGGCAAACTGGCCTGTAGTTAGCGTGCCGGTTTTATCAAAAACCACACAGTGAATACTTTTAAATATTTCGAGGCTTTTGGCATCTTTAAACAGAATGCCATTTTTAGCTGCTCTGCCCAACCCCACTGCAATTGCGGCGGGTGTGGCAAGCCCCATGGCACAGGGGCAGGAGATGACCAATACGGCGATGGCCCTTAACAAACTATTGCTGAATGCCTGCTCTCCGAAGAAATAATTAATAAGAAATGTAAGTAAGGCAATACCAATGACGGTAGGTACAAATACAGCACTGATTTTGTCGGCCAGTTGCTGAATGGGTGGCTTTTCCGTTTGTGCTTCCTTCACCATTTTCAGGATATGGGATAAAACCGTATCTTCTCCTACTGCGGTTACATAGGCTTTCAGTGTGCCATTGATAAGGGTACTGCCACCAATGAGTTTGTCGTTCATTTTCTTTTCCACAGGAGTGCTTTCTCCGCTGATGATGGCCTCGCTAACATTGGCATCCCCCCAAAGGATCTTACAGTCCATGGGAACAGGCTCTCCGCTTTTCATCAGTATCAGGTCACCCACTTTTAACTGGCTGCTTTCTACCGGAAAAATATGTTCGACATGTTTATCGTCGTAAGCAATCATATTGGCCATTGATTTCTGGCTTACCGCGAGTTTGCGTAAGGCGGCCTGTGTAGTCTCTACCGATTTATCTTCCATCCAGTTCCCCAGAAATACAAGGGTAATAATGGCTGCGGCAGTCTCGTAAAACAAATAATTTTCTGCCTGCCCAATTACAGTGCCATACAAGCTATAACCAAATGCAGCTATGGCACCGAGGGCAATCAGAACATTCATATTGGGTATGCCCTTTCTGAGACTCTTCAGGGCACTGCGTCCGAAAAAATCCATTCCTACAATGAAAACCGGAATGGTGAGTGCTAACTGTACATATGGGTTCATCAGAAAATGAATATGTACACCAGGAATCATGTGCAGCATCAGCGGGGCAGTAAACAGTATGCAGAAACGGAAACGCTGTAGGTGATTGTTAAATAGCTTTTTCTTTACCGGCATGGAGGATGCATCACCAGTATCAACTTCGTATCCCAGGTCCCGGATTCCTTCCGCCAGGTTGGAGGAAGTTGTATCCTGTGGCATAGCAAAGCTTACTTCACCCCCCATAAAATTTACTTTCACTTCCTTCATTCCCTTTTCCTGCAAAAATTTATCGATGGTAAGGGCACAATTGGTGCAACTCATTCCTGCTACTTTCCAGTTCACTTTTTCCATTGTTCTTTCTTTAATATCAATTAATCAACCAATTTCATTGGGTAATCCAGGGCAATTAGCCTGTCTGCTACAAAGGTACTTCACCTGTAAAAGGCACATTATCGAAATACGGATTATAAATACAGCAAGGTTTCAAATACATGGGTTTGGGTGTTTTATCTTTGCCACATGGATGCAATATTCACACTGGCAGGGATACGGCAGGTAGCCAGGGCTTTATGGAAGGAAGGAAAGGGCAGAAAAGTATGGGCCTTTTATGCTGCCATGGGGAGCGGGAAAACCACTTTTATACATGCTTTGTGTGAAGAGCTGGGTGTAAAATCGGCAATTAGCAGCCCAACTTTTGCCATAATTAATGAGTATACAAGTAGCGAAGTCGGCTCCATTCTGCACATGGACTGGTACCGCCTGAAAGATGAGGAGGAAGCCATCCATGCCGGGGTGGAGGATAGCCTGCTGAGCGGTTCCCTGTGTTTGGTGGAGTGGCCTGAAAAAGCTGCGGGTTTGCTGCCTGATGACTGTTTACGTATTCATATAGAGTTGCTGGATGAAAAAACAAGAAGGCTGTTTACTGTGTAAAATCCCTTCCGGAGATGGCGGAATTAACTGGTGTTTGCCTCTCCGCCACTTTTTCTCCTTTAAATAAAGTATTTTTACTATCAAACCTACCCGTTAACCCATACTCCTTTATGGCAACCAAACCCTCTATCAGCAGTTCTTTTACGTATGAAACCCTTGAAGAAGTGCTGGATGTAAAGCCTCAGGGAGCCAAGTTGCATATTGGTATGCCCAGGGAGATTGCTTTCCAGGAAAACAGGATTGCCTTAACCCCTGATGCGGTAGGTGTGCTGGTGGCCAATGGTAACAGGGTAGTGGTTGAAAACAATGCGGGTGTGGGCAGCCATTTTTCCAATAAGGATTATGCAGAAGCAGGTGCTTCCATTGTATATGACCGGGCTGAGATTTACAAGTCTCCAATACTCGTAAAAAGTGCTCCGCCTGTTGAGGAGGACATGGCATTGTTACAGCAAAACCAGACAATCATTTCGCCCATCCACTTATCTGCCCTTAAGAAGGAATACATTGAAAAGATGATGGAGAAGCGGATAACAGCCCTCAGTTTTGAAAACTTCAAGGATGACAGTGGCACTTATCCGATTGTACGGAGTATGAGTGAAATTGCCGGAAGTGCGGTTATGCTGATTGCCGGCCAGTACCTCAGCAGTTTTAACAAGGGCAAGGGGGTGCTGTTAGGCGGCATCAGTGGTATTCCGCCCACAAAAGTGGTTATTATTGGTGCCGGAATTGTGGGTGAATTTGCCACCAGGAATGCCCTGGCACTGGGTGCCTCCGTTAAAGTATTTGATAATAACGTTTACCGGTTAAAGCAATTACAGAACAACCTTGGGCAGCGGATATGGACAAGCGTGCTGGAACCCAGGATACTTTCCAAGCAACTAAAGACCTGTGAAGTGGCTGTTGGTGCCTTGAGCAATGAATATGGAAGGGCACCGGTGGTGGTTACCGAAGAGATGGTGGCTGCGATGCGGCCCGGAAGCATCATCATTGATGTGGCCATCGACCGCGGCGGGTGTTTTGAAACCAGTGAATTGACCAGTTATGAAGACCCTACCTTTTTAAAACATGATGTAATACATTATTGTGTACCTAATATTCCCAGTGGTTTTGCCCGAACGGCCAGCCAGGCTATCAGCAATGTACTAATGCCTTTGATACTCGAAATCAGCGATGAAGGCGGAATAGAAGAAATGGTATGGCACAAGTTTAACCTGCGGGAGGGAATTTATATGTTTAAAGGGGCACTCACAGACTTTTATATCAGCCAGCGGTTCAACCTGAAATATACAGACCTGAATCTGCTGATTGCGAGCAGGCGATAAAAATCATGAATACGGTTACCATTATTCTAAATAGCCGGCCAGGCCTGTTTCCAGAAAATAATTCCAGCCACCCATAAAATTTGTTTTGACAAAATCTGGATTGTCTTTTGGGAAAGAATCCAGGCCTGAATGCGTTATCCGCACCAGGGTTTGTGCCCCTTCGGTAAACAGTTCGAAACTTACCAGGGAATCCCCCGCATACCCATCGTACCGCCAACTGTAGCTGATTTTTTGTTGGGGGATAACTTCCTGTACTTTGCAAATGTGCAGGTATTGTTTTCCTTCGGGGCCCGCTTCAAAGCTAAATGTTGCTCCTACTACAGGACTGAAATCGGGAATGGCAAAATACCATTCTTTCATTTCCTCAGGTTGGGTAAGTGCATTCCAGATAAGGGATGGGTTTGCATTGAATTTTCTTTCTATCACCAGGGGTTCCTCTTGCATTGGTTGGGTTTAGGGGGTAATCATTGTAGGATAAAATTACTAACCCTTTGGGTAATATTTTTTCCTAAGTTTTTCTATTTCGGTTTTTCAGCAGTTAGAAATTCTTCCCAAAAATGCTGGCAGGTTTCCAGCCATTTAGCAATAAGGTGGAAAAAATTTATGCAGTACCCTGTAATTAAGTTTTTGGTTACTCATAAAAGTAAAAAATGGTTGGGCGAAGTGTGTTGGGTTACCCGTCGTATAATTCTCCAGGCAATTTATACAAGCACTTCACAGCGGTAACCGGCTTGCACAAGTGCATCCACAATATCCTCTGAACTGATGTCCCTGCCTTCCACCCGAAGAATATTATCACAATCAGCAAGGTCAAAATTTATTTTAAGATGCGGGAATTGACGGGAAAGGGAAGACAATACCTGGCTTGCCTGACTGGCATGAAGGATATCGGTTTTAAAAATTTCTACCATGGTTAAGCTGCATACTTTGTACTGCAGTCTGCATTTTTGGGTTTATCAGAATGGGCTCACTAAAGTAGAGAAAAAAATAATATATATGGTCATTCTCTTTTTAATGATCCCATTTTTTTCAGCAGTTCCTGGTAAGCGATGGACAGGGTTTCTTTGCAAAGGGTGGGGCTAATCCTTTTCAGGTCGGTATAGGTAGCCCCCTGTTTTCCCCAGGTACCCGGAACCGGGAAAAACACATTGGGATCATAAGTACAATAAACAGATTGCAGTTGGGGACTTAGTTTGAGCATAGCCCTTTTTTCCTCCACACAAAGCGTGGCAAAAATTTTTTTCCTGACCCTGAAGGAAGAAAGGTGAAAATGGGGAAGCTCCTCCGTATTCGGGAATGACAGGGCTATTTTCCGGAATGTTTGCACGCTGACCATTTTGAAAAAGGCTTTCTATTTTTTCAAATACAGGGGTTTGGCATATTTCTGTGCTTTCAGGGCCAGTTCTGTAGCCAGAAAACAATGGGCCTGTGGCATGGCAGTTTCTGTACGGTTGAGAACATCATCCACAAACAACCGGCCAAAGGGTAAATCTTCTTTATTGCAGTCAATGTATCGGGTCTCTTTCTGGTCTGCGATATACAAGTGGTTGCCACCCGGATGTCCGGAAGCAATGTCCACATTTTTTCTTACTTCAATGAATCCCTCGGTTCCCAGTATGGTTAACCTGCCATCGCCCCAGGATGCCAGTCCATCGGGTGTGAACCAGTCTACCCTGATATATCCCATTCCTCCATTGCCGCTCAGCATCACATCTCCAAAATCTTCAAATTGAGGGTATTGGGGGTGGTGGGTATTCCCTATTTGAGAGGCTACTACATTGGCTTCAGTAGTGCCGGTAAAGAATAGGTACTGGTCAAATTGGTGCGAGCCAATATCGGTGATGATGCCACCATATCTTTTCTTGTCAAAAAACCAGTCGGGCCTTGAAGAAAGACTCATTCGGTGTGGACCCAGGCCAATGGTTTGAATCACTTTTCCAATTGCTCCTGCTTTTACCAGTTCTCCGGCTTTTACCGTCGCCTTGTTCTCAAATCTTTCACTGAACATGATGGAATAGATTCGTTTGGTTGCTTTCTGCACCCGTTTTACTTCTTCGAATTGCGCAAGGGTAATGATACCCGGTTTGTCTACCAGGTAATCCTTACCATGTTGCATCACTTTCACACCTAAAGGAGCCCTTTCATCGGGAATGCCCGAACTGAGTATTACCTGAATGCTGTTATCATTTAAAATTTCTTCTTCGTTTTTCGCCAGTTTTACATTCGGAAATCTTTTGGTGAAAGCGGCTACCAGGTCGGGCTCTTTGGCATAAAGTGAAACCAGTTCACCTCCACCCCTGATGACGGCTTCCGTCATGGAGTATATATGGCCATGGTTAATGTTGATGACAGAGAAACGGATTCGTACCGGAACGGGATCATCCCAACCGGGAAACCTGGCTGTTGCTGCCTGGGCATTTTTGGTTATACCGGAAAGCAAAGCAATTCCTGAAGCTGCAGCGGTTTTTTTCAGGAAGTCACGACGGTCTGAAGCATTTTTTCTCATAAGGGTTTATTATTCCGTTTGATGGGATAATAAATTTACTGTATTATCAGAAGGGATACTAAAAAATTATCGGGTAAAGTGGAGAAATGCAGGGGAGGGATTATTTGTAATCCAGGATAGACAGGGTATCAGTACAAAAGGCATATTCCTGTATATCATTACTGCTTATGATGACCAGTTTGTGCAGGCAATATTTCGTAACCAGGTTCTGGTACAAACGGTAGCCTGCCTGGTCCAGATTGGTGCAGGGCTCATCCATCAGTAAAACGGGAACGTCTGAAAAAATAGCCTGGGCCAGTTTCAGGCGTTGTTTCATACCACTGCTGAAATAGCGGATTTGTTTGTCAGCCGCTTTTTCCAGTCCGATAAGTGCTAAAACTTCTGCTTGACTTACAGAAGGCAACAAAGGTTTGAACTGGTGGTGAAATTGCAGGAACTCGTTTGCGGTCATTTCTTCCACCAGTTCCAGGTAAGGTGCGGCAATCGAAATCAGTTGAAAGAATTTATCCGGATCAGGTTCTCCGTTTCCGGAAAATGCGGGTTCCCGGTAAGTCATCTCTCCTTCACTAACAGCCATACTGCCTGCCAATACCTGCAACAGGGTACTTTTGCCACTGCCGTTCGGGCCTGTGATGGCGTATGATTTACCTGTTTCAAAGGAGCGGGTAAGGTGCCTGAATATCCATTCCCTGTTAAATCGTTTACCTGCATCACTGAGTTGGATATGCATTCCCGATTTTTGTGAACTGGAAGGGTGGTAGGAAAAATGTGCTTCGGGGTGGCCCATGTGTGCATTCATTTTTTAGGTAGTCGGTTTAGGGAAACCTGATGCCCTAATATTCTTCCATCGCCCCTTTGATAAATCTTTTGATGATGCCTCTTCCGCTTTCCCGGATAAAGGTTACAATTTCGTCTCTTTCATCGGTAGCTGGCAGTTCTTCTTCAATAAATTCGAGTGCCTGGGTGGTATTGAATCCTTTGTTATAGATGGTCCTGTAAACGTCGAGGATACCATTGATTTGTTCGATGGGAAAGCCCCTTCTTTTGAGGCCTACACTATTTACGCCCCCGTAGCTCAGGGGATTTCTTACGGCCTTGATATAGGGAGGTACATCTTTACTCACCAGACTTCCTCCGGCAATAAAAGTATGCTGTCCGATTTTTACAAACTGGTGAACCGCACTTACGCCTCCCACCACGGCCCAGTCGCCCATGGTTACGTGACCAGCCACCTGCACACTGTTGCTCATGATACAATGGTTGCCAATCATACAATCGTGTGCAATATGACTGTATGCCATGAGGAGGCAGTTATTGCCTACTTTGGTTTTGCCCCTGTCGTCCGTACCTCTGTTAATGGTCACAAATTCCCGGATAGTAGTATTATCGCCTATCTCTACGGTGGTTTTTTCTCCACTGAATTTGAGGTCTTGGGGAATGGCTCCTAAAACGGCACCAGGAAATACACGGCAGTTTTTTCCGATACGGGTACCATCCATAATGGTCACATTACTTCCTATCCAGGTTCCTTCGCCAATTTGCACATCCCCATGGATGACGGTAAAGGGGTCAATTTTGACATTGGCAGCCACCCTTGCATTGGGATCAATGTATGTAAAGGGATGCGTCATTGGAAAGAATTGAAATTAGGGTAAGTATATCTTTTAAATCATTCATTTAATTAGGGCCTTTTTACTACCTGTGCCACCAGGTCTGCTTCAGTGGCTACTTTACCTCCTACGTATACCGTTCCTCTCATCTCACAAATACCCCTTCTGATGGGGCCGGTAAATTCCATTTTGAGTACCATTGTATCTCCGGGTTTGACCATTTGCTTGAATTTACAGTTATCAATTTTCAGGAAATAGGTATCATATTGTCCTTCCGGCATGGAATTGATACAAAGTATGCCTCCTGTTTGCGCCAGTGCCTCAATCTGTAAAACGCCGGGCATTACCGGATTACCGGGAAAATGACCCTGGAAGAACCATTCATTAAAGGTAACATTTTTAATACCCACGATATAGGAGTCCGTCAGTTCAATGATTTTATCTACGAACAGGAAGGGATGGCGGTGTGGAAGTGTTTTTTCAATTTTTTCCAACGGATAAACCGGGGGCATGGTAGGGTCATATACCGGAACATCTTTCACATGCCTGTTCTTCTTAATGTACTGCTTTATTTTTTTGGCAAATTCCACATTGGTACTGTGTCCGGGCCGGTTGGCGATGATTCGTGCTTTTATGGGATATCCTATCAAAGCCAGATCACCTACTACATCCAGTAGTTTATGCCGGGCGGGTTCATTGGGGAAACGCAGTTCCAGGTTATTCAGGTAGCCCTCACTTTTTACTTCAATCTTATCCCTTTTAAATACCTTGGCCAGCCTGTTCATTTCTTCATCTGTTACTGCTTTATCAACTACTACGATGGCATTGTTGATATCACCGCCCTTAATGAGGTCATTATCCAGTAAGGCTTCGAGTTCATGTAAAAAGCAAAAAGTGCGACAGGGGGCTATTTCCGTTTTAAATTCTTTAATGGTTTTGAGACCTGCATGCTGGGTGCCTAACACGGGACTGTTAAAGTCTATAAGCGTTGTTATCTGGTAATCCATGGCAGGTAAAGCCACCATTTCAACCCTTTTCTCTTCATCGTAATGGTAAATATTTTCATCAATACTATACCAGGCCTTAGTGGCTTCCTGTTCAACCACCCCCGATTTCTCAATCAGTGCGATGAAAGGGGCCGAACTGCCATCTATAATGGGTATTTCCGGGCCATTGATTTCAATGAGCACATTGTCAATCCCCATGCCTACGAGGGCGGCTAAAACATGTTCAACAGTACTTACCCTGGCATCTCCCTGTTGCAGGGTGGTTCCCCGGCTGGTATCTGTAACGAGGTCACAATCTGCCTTGATAATGGGTTGCTGGGGAAGGTCAATCCGCTGAAATTGTATACCGAATCCCGGGTTAGCGGGTTTCAGGGTCATGTCAACCAAAACACCGGTATGAAGACCGGTACCGCTGATGCCAATGGGGCTATTGAGAGTATGTTGCTTATCGGGGTTGAAATGTATATCCATTCTGTCTTTCATTTTATTGCAGGATGGGTTGCTGTTTTCTTCCCAATCCGATATAGTTAATGCAGTTTCCCCATTTTGCTACCGGGCAATTTTCCGGGCACTACATAGGTTCTGCAGCAATATATCCGGCAAAAATAGGTTTTCGGGGTGGTTTAATAGCTTAAATTCAGGCATTAACCCGTTCAGCCAGGAGCTGTTCAACCATTTTTTCCAATTCTTTAACCCTTTTTTCCAAATCAGGGAGGTTTCTGGTCAGGGCCTGGATACGAAGGGAGGTGGAAAACTCAGTTGCGGGTGTGCCGTTATGCGCTTTGTTAGGGGTTTTTATGGTTTTGGTAATACCGCTCTGACCATTGATTTTACTTCCATCGGCTATACTGATATGACCTGCTGTGCCTACCTGGCCGCCAATCATAACATTTTTACCCACTTTGGTGCTTCCGCTGATGCCTGTTTGGGCAGCTATTACGGTGAAATCGCCCACTTCTACATTATGGGCAATTTGTATAAGATTATCCAATTTGGCACCCGATCTGATGATGGTAGACCCCATAGTGGCCCTGTCGATGGTGGTATTGGATCCTATTTCAACATAATCTTCCAGTACCACATTCCCAATCTGAGGTATTTTTTTGAAAGCACCGCCTTCCTGGGGTGCATAACCGAAACCGTCGCTGCCAATTACAGAGCCCGAATGGATAGCCACATGTTTGCCAATAATACAACCATGGTAAATAGTTACACCCGCATGTATGATACTGTTGTCGCCAATCTGTACATTATCACCCACTACCACTCCCTGGAATATTTTTACGTTGTTTCCCAGGGTAACATTATCCCCCAGGTAGGCAAAAGCCCCGATAAATATATTGTCCCCCAGACTGGCCGAAGGTGAAATATAACTGGGTTGCTGGATACCTGTCATTTGCCGGTTTTCCATTTCCTGGTATTGGGTTAACAGGCCTGCAAAAGCAGCATAAGGGTCTTTTACACGAACCAGTGTAGCAGATACCGGTTTCCTCAGGGGAAGGGTTTCATTGATGATAACGATGGAAGCTTTGGTAGCATATAGATGTTCCTCGTATTTGGGGTTCGACAGGAAGGAAAGCTGGCCTTCACCCGCTTCTTCAATTTTCCCAAATGATGACACAGCTGCAGATACATCGCCCTCTACTTTTCCATTGATGAGCAAGGCTATTTGTGCAGCAGTGAATTGCATAGGGAAAACATTTTGATTCAATTTACAGGTATTCCGGAAAGTAATGGAAAACAAAGGGCTATTTTATGAAAACAGCACCCTCAGGTTAACAAGCAAATGTAAAATTTTTTGACAGCCGCGGAAAGGTTTTGGTGAATTAATGCATTATCTATGGCAGAAATGTCTTTTACAGTCCCATCTTTCAATAAAATGTTGATCCTTTCGTCACGGGTTTGGTAAAGGGTATTGGTGGCCTCTCCGGTAAAACAAATGTACTCACTGTCTGACTCCTCCAGCCCAAACTGCCGGACTGCACTTTCGGTTAAGGATGCTGTAAATGTCGCATCAAAAGGATCTGATTGTAACCTGGCTTTGTAAAGTTGCCTGTTAAGGAAACGGGTACAAAGCAGGGAAAGTACTTTGTCGGGGTGCCGGCTCCAGCATTTGATGGCATGCACTACGTCATGGTCGTCGATGGAGCAGAATTTTTCGAGTGCTTCGGTATCCATATTACCCTTGTATTCGCCCAGGAAGAAATCCAGTTGCGAAAGGGTTATTAGTTGTTTATCATCTTTACGGTATATCTGACGTACTCGCTGGAGTATTTTAACCATCATTTTTTCGGCTGCCAGTACTGTTTTATGGAGATAAACCTGCCAGTACATCTGCCGCCTGGCTACCAGAAATTTTTCAACACTGTAGATGCCTTTTTCTTCCACCATTAACTGACCATCATGCACCGTCAGCATTTTCAATATTCTGTCATACCCGATGACCCCTTCGCTTACCCCTGAGTAAAAACTATCACGGCTGAGGTAGTCCATCCTGTCTACATCCAGCTGGCCGCTGATAAGCTGGTGGAGGAAGGGCTTGTGGTACTGGTTGGTAAAAATGCTGATGGCCAGGGATAACTGCCCCTCCATTTCATGGTTCAAATGGTGCATTATCTGCAGGGATAGCTGCTCATGGTGTGCCCCTTCAACCAGTACCTGCTCCAGTGCATGCGAGTAGGGCCCGTGGCCAATGTCATGTAATAAAATTCCGGCTTTTACAGCAATTTCCTCCTCAGGGGAAATCATCACACCTTTGTCACGCAGTTCGGCAACGGCATTGCACATGAGATGGTAAGCGCCAAGGGAATGGTGTAAACGGGTATGCACAGCCCCGGGATATACCAGTTGTGCCATCGCCATCTGCTGTATCCTGCGAAGCCGCTGGTAGAAAGGGTGTGATATGATGCGGAATAACAACTGATGATTGATGGTGATGAAACCATAGACCGGATCATTAATGATTTTTCTTTTCGTATCTGACATCCTGTTGTTAAATTGTTAAATCCTGAAGGGTATAGGTTGGCAAAAGTACAAATAAGAATGGGGTTCCGGCAGAATAGAATAGATTTACCCTATCGACCTCCCATTCTCCAAAAGCTTGCCTATTGCACCAAATGCTACGCTTAGATTAAATTGCTTACATTCCAAATGATAATTTCAAGGGTGTAATCAACCACAAACCAAAAACTACAAACCCCAAACCATCATCTCCATGCCGGACGCTAAAATTTTATGGGTAGACGACGAAATAGAAAGCCTTCAATCACAAAAATTATTCCTGGAGCACAAAGGATATGAAGTACATACCCTAACCAATGGGTTTGATGCCATTGAATTTGTCAAGAACCATCCGATTGATGTGGTATTAATAGATGAATCCATGCCCGGAATCACCGGTTTGGAAACCCTGGCAAGGATCAAAGAATACAACAGCCAGATTCCCGTGGTTTTGATTACCAAGAATGAAACAGAAAACCTGATGGATGATGCCATCGGTAGCCAGATAAACGATTACCTTATCAAACCGGTAAGTCCCAGCCAGGTTTTGTTAAGCCTGAAAAAAATCATAGACAATAAACGCCTGGTAGCTGAGAAGACCACAACTGCTTACCAGCAGCAGTTCCGGGAATTACTGATGGCACTGAATGACAATCCCGGCTATAACGAATGGATGGAGATATATAAAAAACTGGTGTTTTGGGAATTGGAAATGGAAAAGACAGATAGCCCCGAAATGCAGGAAATTTTTCAGTCGCAAAAGCAGGAGGCCAATGCCGATTTTTGCAAATTCATCACCCGCAATTATACCTCCTGGCTGGATCCCAAAAGTTTTTCTGCGCCTATCATGAGCCATCATTTATTCCAGTTCAAGGTAATGCCTCACCTGGAAAAGGGAGTTCCCCTGTTTTTTATCCTGATCGATAACCTTCGTTACGACCAGTGGAAGGCAATACAGCCCATATTTGCAGAGAGTTTCCGGATACAGGAAGAAGAAACTTTTTTTTCCATCCTGCCTACGGCAACACAGTATTGCCGCAATGCCATATTTGCCGGGCTGTTGCCGGTTGAGATAGAAAAGCAGTTCCCCAAACTATGGAAGAATGACGAAGAGGAGGGAGGCAAAAACCTGCATGAGGAAGATTTTTTACGGGCACAGCTCAAAAGATTGAAAAAGGAAGATACCAGGTTCAGTTATAATAAAATAGTTAATCACCAGGATGGTCAGCAGCTGGTAAGCAACATCCATAACCTGTTGCAGAACGACCTCAATATCATCGTTTACAACTTTGTGGATATGTTAAGCCATGCCCGCACCGAGATGGAAGTGCTCAAAGAGCTTGCCAGTGATGAAGCCAGTTACCGGAGTATCACCAAAAGCTGGTTTGAACACAGTCCCCTGTATCAGGCACTCAAAAAGATTGCGGATAAAAAAGTAAAGCTGGTACTGGCTACCGATCATGGCAGTGTAAGGGTGAATACGCCCCACAAAGTGATTGGAGACAAGCAAACAACCACCAACTTACGGTACAAACATGGGCGTAACCTGAATTTTGAGCCAAAAGATGTATTGGCCTTCCGGGATCCCAAAGAGGCAGGCTTACCGGTACCCAATGTGAATTCGGCTTTTATTTTTGCCAAAGAAGATGGCTTTCTTTGTTATCCTAACAATTATAACCATTATGTAAATTATTACAAGAATACTTTTCAGCATGGGGGAGTGAGCATGGAGGAAATGATCATACCCGTTATTAAAATGGTTAGTAAAGTACCCTAACCTGTAAACCAGTTATTGGGCAACTTATGTGAATAACTACCTACTAACTGATGATTCCCCGGGCCAGAGGTTCTTTATTTTTGTGGGATAAGCTTTAGGAGGAAACTGATTATGAAATATACACAGACTACGCTTGACAAACTCGGTAATATTTTAGGTGAATCTGAATATGTGGTGAGGTATGAAAGGGGCACATTCCAAAGTGGCTGGTGCCTGCTGGAAGACCGCAGGATTGTGGTATTAAACAAATTCCTGAGTGTGGAAGGCAGGATCAATACGCTGATGGATCTGATTCCACAGCTTTCCATAAATTTTGACAAGCTTACCCACGAGTCGCAAAAACTCTATGATGAGATCATCAAAAAATCGGTTACAGAAGCCTGATTTACGGCTATTACCCTATTTCACTCATTGGATTTCACTTAGATTTGACTTGTGAGTTTTCCATCCCTTACCATAACTTTTCTCGGCACAGGAACCAGCATGGGGATTCCTATGATTGGTTGCGATTGCCGGGTATGTACTTCTGCGGACAAGCATGATAAAAGATTGCGCAGCAGTATTTTGGTGCAATCATCCACCACAGCTATGGTGGTGGATACCACACCTGATTTCCGGTACCAGATGCTCAGAACCCAAACCCAACACCTGGATGCAGTTGTTTTTACCCATCCGCACAAAGATCACCTGGCTGGCCTGGATGATATCAGGGCCTATAATTTTGTCTCGAAAACCCCCATGCGCATCTATGCTAATTCGTTAACAGAAGAAGCCGTAAGAAGAGACTTCTATTATGCGTTTACGGATACCCGCTATCCCGGGGTGCCTGAAATGGACCTGGTTACGATAGATGAAACCCCTTTTGAGGTGGGTGATATAGGGATTATCCCTATTCAGGTGATGCACCATAAAATGCCTGTATATGGTTATCGCTTTGGTGATTTCACGTATATCACCGACGCTAATAAAATTGAAGAGCAGGAGAAGGAAAAAATCAGGGGTTCAAAAATACTGGTCCTGAATGCACTTCGCAAAGAGCCACATATATCTCATTTTACCCTTCAGGAAGCGGTGGATATGGCCATTGAACTCGCTGTACCGGAAGTGTATTTTACCCATATCAGTCACCAATTGGGTAAACACGAGGAAATAAACCGGGATTTGCCCCCACATATCCGGTTAGCCTATGATGGCCTGCAAATAAGTTTGTAACCTCCTTTGAATACCCGCATAAAAAATGTTTGGTATGAAAAGGATATGGAAAGAATATTTCAGCTTTAGCCGGAAGGAACGCACTGCCGTGTTACTATTGATTGGATTGATAGTATTGTTTTTACTGCTACCGGAATTTTACAGGGTAAAGAACAGGGCACCGGAAATACCCAAAGAACTACTTGCGTATACAGGTAAAAATGAGCAGGTAGCCAGTAAGGGTGATAGTATTCCTGAGAGAAGTATGGAAAGTAGCGCAAACGAAAAAGATTGGCCGGCAAAATCCATAACCCTTTTTCAATTTAATCCCAATACCCTTTCTGCAGCGGGATTCGCCCAACTGGGTATACCAGCCAAAACCATCCGAACCCTGTTGCGTTACCGTGAAAAAGGTGGAAGATTCAGGAAACCGGATGATATCCGAAAAATATGGGGCATAGAAAAAAGGCTTGCCGATATACTGGTACCGTATGTCAGCATGGAGCCAATGGCTTCCGGTATAGCGGGTAAACCTGCTGCTTTACCGGAAAAACCTGTGCAAACGAGCACCATCCGCCGGGCCATAGATGTAAATATGGCCAGTGAAGCCGACTGGAAAAGTTTGCCGGGAATTGGAGAGGTATTGTCCAAAAGGATTGTCAGGTTCCGGGACATGATCGGTGGTTTCAGGGAACTGGAGCAGGTAAAAAAAACCTACGGTATCAGTGATTCCCTGTTTCAGTCCCTCCAGCCCTTTTTGTTACTTGAACCGGCGAATATTCCCAAAGCAGACCTGAATAAGGTTTCTGCAAAGGAGTTGAGCCAACTGGCCAGCATTCCTTTTCCTGTGGCCAGGTCTATTATTGACTACCGCAAACAAAATGGGCCATTCCAGACTATGGATGATCTCAAAAAACTGCCCTGGGTAAGTGATTCGTTATTGATTCGGGTACAAATAAATATGGTTGTTAAGTAATTCAAAAATCAGTTGTGAGGTAGTTACAAAATACTTAGTTTTGCCGCAGAAAACTAACGAACAATAGTTTGTTTTCAGGAGGTTGCCGATAACGATTGCTTGTGCATTGGCAACCTCCATCTATTTTTCAATATAATAGCATGAATTTTAATCATACAGAAATAACTGAACAGGTTGCCCAAACAGCCAGAGACTTTGCCCGGCAGCATATCCTGCCCCATGTTATGGAGTGGGATGAAAGCCAGGAATTTCCTGTTTCGGTTTTTAAAGAACTGGGCAAATTGGGTATGATGGGTGTACTGGTTCCGGAAGCCTATGGCGGATCTGGTCTTGGGTATTTTGAATACAATGTCATCATCCAGGAAATAGCCAAAGTGTGCGGATCAATAGGTTTGAGTGTTGCGGCGCATAATTCTCTTTGTACAAACCATATTCTTTCTTTTGGTAATGAAACGCAGAAAAAACAATGGTTGCCAAAACTTGCAACGGGGGAATGGATTGGTGCCTGGGGATTAACAGAACCTAATACGGGGAGTGACGCAGGAAACATGCAAACCGTAGCCGAGAAGCAAGGGGATGAGTGGGTATTGAATGGAACCAAAAGCTGGATAACCCATGGTAAATCCGGCGATATAGCAGTGGTAATTTGCAGAACGGGGGAACCCAGAGCCAGTGGCAATTCCACCGCCTTTGTGGTAGAAAGAGGAACGAAAGGATTCACGGCCGGAAAAAAAGAAAATAAACTGGGGATGCGCGCCAGTGAAACAGCAGAGATGGTTTTTGATAATTGTCGATTACCGGATACTAACCGTTTGGGAGAAGTGGGTGACGGGTTCAGACAGGCATTGAAAATTTTAGATGGGGGAAGGATATCCATTGCGGCACTGTCTATTGGCATTGCCAAAGGTGCCTATGAGGCAGCATTACAATACGCACAGGAAAGACACCAGTTCGACCAGCCTATTTCCAATTTTCAGGGCATCAGTTTCAAACTGGCTGATATGGCTACAGAAATTATGGCCGCCGATCTGCTGGTCTGGCAGTCGTGTGATAAGAAAAACAAAGGTGAGAAAGTAACCAGAGAAGGGGCTATGGCTAAATATTATGCCAGTGAAATAGCTGTGAAAACAGCCACCGATGCTGTTCAGATTTTTGGAGGGTATGGTTATACCAAAGATTTTCCGGTAGAAAAGTTTTACCGTGACGCAAAATTGTGTACTATTGGAGAAGGAACTTCTGAAATTCAGAAATTAGTGATAGCCCGTGAAATACTCAATGATTAATCGCTAATCGATTGCTTGCCTATAACAAATGCCCTCTTTATTGAGGGCTTTTTTTTCGGGGTAAGTTTAATTTCTTTAACTTCCTGTATCATTCGTAATACCCAGTGATTAAATTAAAACACGGATATCCTTTTTGTTGCTTATTGCTTTTCGCAATCCTGTTTTTTAACACAGTAAGGGGTGAAAATGAACTATTTCAGGAGGAGTACCTAAAAGTGGATTCCCTCAACCAATTGGCTTTTAAACAAAAAAGGTATGACGTAGCCAAAGCCCTGAATAACCTTTTCCTGGCTGAAAGCCTGGCGACCTCTTCCGATTACCCAAAGGGGCTGGCTACCAGTTTTCTTTTCGAAGCAGGTATTTTTCACCAAAATGGGTATGATAAAAAGGCATTGTCTACTTATTATAAAAGCCTGGAACTTTTTAAGGACCTTAAAGACACATTTAATATTGCTTTTACTACCCAGCAAATAGCCCTTTCACTGCAAATCGATGGTAAATGGGAAGAAGCCATCAAATTGTACAAGGAATCACTCAAAGTATTTACCCAACTTAATAAGCCGCAGGACATAGCCAATATCAATAATGGTCTGGGTTTGGTTGAACTTTCCCGAAAAAATTATTCCCGGGCGGAATTCTATTTCAGGGAGGCACTGGTCATTTGTGAAAAAGAAAAATACCTGTATGGCGCCAAAAAGGCTTTGTATAATCTCGGTTTGTTGGAAGAAGATTTGAAAAATTTCAGCAAAGCAGCCTCCTATTATAATTTATCCCTTGCTAAAGATGAAATCCTCAATGACCATTATGGTGCTTCCCTCAACCAGATTCAGCTTTCGTCAATATTGTTGAAACAGCAAATGTTTGAACAATCCATTACCGTTGCAAAAAAAGCCTATGCGAATGCCGCCTCTATCACGGCATTTAACCTGTTAAAAGACGCTGCGGAAAAGATTGTAACGGGATACAGGAAAATGGGTGATGTGTCGGCTGCGTCCCAATGGCAGGATTCGGTGATAAAAATAATGGCTGCCCGGTCAGAAAATGAGAAAGAGTATGCACTCAATTTTATAGAAGTTATCAAAAGCCAGAATCTTCAGAAGGCCAATGACGAAAACGAAATAGTAAGGGCCAGAAGGATACAGAAGGAACAGTTGTTGATTATTACCGTGGGGACCTTTATCCTGATAATTGTAGCGGTACTGGCCGTACTCGCTTTGGTAAATTACCAGCGGCAAAGATTTTTGGGGAAAGAGTTGAAACAAAAGAATGAAATAATCGAAAGAAACGCTGCATCCCTCGATTTACTGAATAAAGAAATTTCTAACCAGAATCTTTTGCTGGAAGAGGATAATAAAACTAAAAACAAGCTTTTATCCATCATTTCACATGACCTCAGAACCCCATTGGTGAATACGATTGGCATCCTGAACCTGGTTAACCAGGGGATGCTTCCAAAGGAAGATTCTGAACAGCTTTTACAGCAACTCGAGACACAGTACCTAGGCACCACATCTTTGCTGGATAACCTGCTTTTCTGGATCAAGGGACAAATGAGTGGCAAAGAGGAAGACAAAGTGAAAATCGGACTTCATCAACTTATCAAAAACCTGGAAGACGAACACAGGGTCCCTTTGTTACAGAAAAAAATTGTTTTCCGTAACCTGGTTGACCCATCCATTTTTATCATGGCTGAAAAAGAAATGATTCGGATAGTGTGCCGGAACCTTTTCAGCAATGCCATTAAATTTACCTACACGGGAGGTTTTATTGATGTGATATCAGGAAAAGATGAGGATGGCTGCCTGTTCCTGACGATTCGCGATTCAGGTATTGGCATGTCGAAGGAAGCCATCGGAAAGGTAAATGCCAAAATGTATTACAATACTACCGGTACCTCATTTGAAAAAGGAAGTGGGTTCGGGCTAATGCTTTGCCGTGACCTGATTACCCGTTATGGCGGTGAATTGCTGATGGAAAGTACACCCGGTTCGGGAACCTCGGTCACCATTAAAATACCCAGACAATTATTTTAAAAAGCAATGGATTAATCTTCCTTATTGCCATCTGCAAAAATCTGGTCAACGGCACCACCCAGCATCGGGAAACGCTCTTTTACAAAATCACCAATGGTTTGAATGGCTTTCTTTGCCTGCTCAGCGGTAAGGCCGGCTTCTTTGCCCAGGCGTTCAACTAACTCGTTCATATAAAAAATTTAATGCAGTATACAATTGGGATTACTGATGCAATATTAACGGCTGGAAAAAGAAAAGCGATAAGAAGTTATTCCCATCGCTTTTGTCAATTGTCAACGTAAGTACGTACTTAGGCAACTTTTAAAGTGCTCAGGCGGCTTTTGCCGAACTTTTGTTCTGCATAATGGATATCAATATGCAAAATTTTGGTATCTGTACCGGGTAATTCGAACATGGCATCGGTAAGGATGCTTTCGCAAATACTGCGCAAACCACGGGCACCCAGTTTGTATTCCAGGGCTTTCTTCACCATAAAATCCAGCACTTCATCTTCTATTTTGAGGGTAATACCTTCCAGTTCAAAAAGCCTTGCAAACTGCTTCATCAGTGAATTTTTGGGTTCGGTAAGGATATTGCGAAGGGTTTCTGCATCAAGGGGGTTAAGGTGTGTAATTACAGGTAAACGGCCCAGCAATTCAGGTATCAGTCCAAAGCTCTTAAGATCCTGTGCATTAATGAAGTGCAGGAGGTTCTTGCGATGGTGTTCCTGCTCTTCTTTGTTTACACTAAAGCCAATGGCATTGGTGTTAACCCTGCGGGCAATCACTTTATCAATGCCATCAAAAGCACCACCACATATAAACAGGATATTTTTGGTATCCACTTTAATCATTTTTTGCTCCGGATGCTTACGTCCACCCTGCGGGGGAACCAATACTTCTGTGCCTTCCAGCATCTTTAACAATCCCTGCTGTACACCCTCTCCACTCACATCACGTGTAATGGATGGATTGTCTCCCTTACGGGCAATTTTATCCAGCTCATCCACATATACGATGCCTCTTTCAGCCGCAGTCACATCATAATTGCAATTTTGCAATAAGCGGGTAAGCATACTTTCCACGTCTTCTCCCACATACCCGGCTTCTGTAAATACCGTGGCATCCACTATCGCAAAAGGGACATTTAACAAACGGGCGATGGTCTTGGCCAGCAGTGTTTTACCTGTGCCCGTTTCACCTACCATGATGATGTTACTTTTTTCGATTTCTACTTCTTCCGCCTGGGGTTTATTGGTAACCCGCTTGTAATGGTTGTAAACGGCAACCGATAAAACCTTTTTAGCTTCATCCTGACCGATCACATATTCATCGAGGAATTTTTTGATTTCGGCGGGCCTGCGCACATTGAGTTTGAAATTGGCCCCACTGCTTCCGGGTTCCTGTTTGGAGGTGATTTCCTGGGCAATGATTTCCTGGGCATGTTCCACACAATTCTCACAGATATGGCCATCCTGTCCCGCAATGAGAATTTTCACCTCATCCCGGTTGCGGCCGCAGAAAGAACAATGTAATTGAGAATTTTTCGCCATTCCTTATTTTTTAATACAACATACGCCCCCTATAAAGACAGGCAAACGCTGCATATAGTTGCAAAGCTATTACAGTTCGGGCGCAAAGCACCCGGGATTTGGTTAAAACCGTTAAAAAAAGGGGTGAAAACTTAGATTTTTGTTAAAACCGAGTCAACAATGCCATATTTCACGGCTTCCTGGGCATCCATCCAGTAATCACGGTCGAAGTCTTTCATGATCTGATCCACTTTTTTACCGCAATTGGCAGCCAGAATTTTGGCACCCAGTTCTTTGGTTTTTTTGATCTGGTTGGCCTGGATTTCTATATCAGCACTATTGGCCTGGAAATATCCACCCAGGCTGGGCTGGTGTATCATCACTTCCCCATGCGGGTAAATGGATCGCTTGCCCTTGGTTCCGGCACTTAATAAAATGGAACCCATACTGGCCGCCAAACCCATGCAAATGGTGCTAACGGGACTGGATATTAATTGCATGGTATCGTAAATCACCATACCACTGGTTACCACACCACCCGGACTATTGATGTAAAATTTGATTTCTTCTCCGGGCTTATCCGCATCCAGTAACAATAAACGGGTAACTATTTCTTTGGCAGTTTTATCTTCTACGGCACCCCATAAATACACGGCCCGCTGTTCAAAAAATAATTTCTCCAGTTTTTTATTGATAAAACCTGGCATTTCCTCTTTCTTTTCTGTAGAAGGCTCATTTTCTTCCTCGTCATCCATCAAAAAGGGGTTTATATATTTTGCGTTGATCATATTTTTCGGTTTAAAGCTTGATTGTATTTTCAGCGTTTATGCTTTTTTTTGTTTTCTGGGATTGGTGAAGAGCACTTCATCAATCAGTCCGTATGCTTTGGCTTCTTCAGCCGTCATCCATAGGTCACGGTCGCTGTCTTTGGCTATTTTTTCAGGATCTTTTCCGGTATGGTGTGCTGTGATAGCATACAATTCCAGCTTGAGTTTCTTAATCTCCCTGGCTGTGATTTCAATATCACTGGCCTGGCCGCCAATGGCACCACTGGGCTGGTGAATCATGATGCGGCTGTGCTTAAGAGCGGTGCGTTTTCCTTCCACACCGGCACACAATAAAATCTGCCCCATGCTTGCAGCCATACCGGTACAAATGGTAGCCACGTCGGGACTGATGAATTGCATGGTATCATAAATACCCAGGCCGGCATATACACTTCCTCCCGGACTGTTAATATACATCTGTATATCGCGGGTACGGTCGGTGCTTTCCAGAAACAACAACTGGGCAGTAACAATATTGGCTACATAATCATTGATGCCTTCCCCCAAAAATATGATGCGGTCCATCATCAGCCTGCTGAATACATCCATGCTGGCCACATTCATGGGGCGCTCCTCAATGATATAAGGGGTTAAATTGGTAAATCCGTTCTGCCGGTAATTGTGCAAAGTGGCACTGCTGATGCCCCTATGTTTTACCGCGTATTGTTCAAATTCGTTTCCAGGGTTCATTGCTATTATTTTTTCGCTTTGAAGGTAAGTGATTTGCTTTTTCAGACCCAAATAACAGTCAAATACTGTGCAAAGCCGGAATTCAGACAAATGGTCAGGACATGTTGAAGCTTTGTCCGGAGGGTTTCTCCCTATTAGGGTACAAAAAAACCGGATATGACTACCCGGCTTCCTGTTATATCCTTATTTCCCGTATACCGGGGCGTATCAATGGTGATGGTGTTCCGCCAGCTTTTTGGCAAAATCATCTGCACTGATGGCTTTATCTGTGGCAGTCACTTCGTTCTCCAGGTAACCGAACAATTTGTCGGTGCTGATGCGGTGGTAGCTGTCCTCTACAAATTTTTTGTCCTGCATCATACGGTTGGCGTAATCATCCACCCACTGCTGGTTATCACCCAATGCCCCCAGCTGGCCACCCATGTAGCTGAACAATTGTTGTTTGGCAAAGTCACGGATATCATCAGGTAACACTTCAATCTTGTTGTCTTCAATGAGCTTACTGCTCACCAGGGTCCATTTGAGCTGGTTAACAAATGTGGGGTAATCGGCTTCTGCCTCTTCGGCAGTTTTGGGTTTTTCTCCCCCGATTGTAACCAGCGTTTCAGGAAGTTTTCCGGGAATTCCATTTTAGTATGGTCTACCAGGAAATGGTAAATCTGGTCAAAAACCTGGTTGCGGCTCTGTGCTGCAAAATGGCCTTCAATTTCGGCCTTCACTTCATTACGGAAATCGGCTTCTGTTTTGATTTCTTTATTGGGATATACTGCCAGGAAGAACTCCTCATTCAATTCCGACTTTTCCACCAGGCCAACCTTGGTAACCAGGAGGCTAAAATATTTATCTCCGTCTTCTTTGGTGAGGCCCAGGTCTTCGAGGATGGCGTCTTTTTCCTTGTCTTCGAAAGCCTTGCTAAGTTGTATGGAAATGGTATTGTCTTTTTGCTTACCCATCAACTGCTTGCGGAATTTCTTTTCGAAATATTTCACCAGCAGGGAATTGTCTTTACGGATACCACCTTCCACTTCATTGCCGTCAGCATCTGTTTCTATAAAAGTTACATTGAGCACGTTATCGTCACCGGTTACTGCTTCCGGCTCTGTCATTTTTCCATTGCGGATTTGTAAACGCTCCACTTCTTCCTGCACCATTTCATCGGTTACCGTAACCACAAAGCGTGTAACCTTTATCTTTTTGGTATCTAAGTCAAAACTGGGTTTCAAGCCTACTTCAAAAGCAAAATGGTAATCAACCGGGTTGTTCATATCCAGCTTGGGAGCATCATTTTCCAATGGCAGTGGCTGGGCAAAAATCTCCAGTTGTTCTTTGTTCAGGTAGGTATTCAGTTCGGTTTCTACTTTGCGGAGAATTTCTTCGCTGAAAACACCCTGTCCGTACATTTTTTTCACCAGTCCCGC
This sequence comes from uncultured Bacteroidota bacterium, assembly GCA_963750825.1. Lineage (GTDB taxonomy): Bacteria > Bacteroidota > Bacteroidia > Chitinophagales > Chitinophagaceae > Sediminibacterium. The sequence goes on from CAVVSL010000021.1 coordinate 188,496, forward strand.
AGGTACCATCCCTTTTCGGAAGCCGGGTATATTGGCTGATTTTGCGTATTTTTTCAGGTTTTGCTCAAAACCGGTATAATAATCCTCCTTGCTCAATTGTACGGTAAGCTTATCGTTTAGCAAACCGATGTTCTCTCTTGTGACAGACGCCATAGTGCTTTTTTTAGTAAATCTTAAAATTGGGGCTGCAAAGGTAAGGTTTTGGGGGATAAAAACCTGTTTGTTCAGGCTTTCTCCTAAAAGGATTATCCAGCTAATTTCATGATATCTGTAGGTCATTTATCTGTAAAATGCTGATAATGAACTTTTGAAGCTTTTTTTGGGCAAAACCGCCCCTAATTCTGCTAACCCCGAAAAAGCTATGATCAACCACTGCCCCATAGGGTTTCGGCCTAAATACTATGAATTGCCCCTGAAATTGGGTACCTTAGTAATCTGCGGTTAATAAAGCTTCGACAGGGTTTCGGGAAACGCCAGATGGGATTTCTTCACTATTTAAACCCTTAATCATGAACATCATACAACGCATGGATGCCTGGAGCCTCCGTCAAAAAATACAATGGATTTTACTGCTACGCATAGCCCTGGGACTGGTACTCTGGTTCAAGGGACTCAGTTTTATCAGCCATATGCAGGACCTGGAGGCGATGATCCTCTCAGGTAAAATAGCGGCCGATGCCAGGATGCTGGCCAATTATGTGGCCTGGTCACATTTATTTGGAGGGGCCATGATACTGATTGGCCTGTTCACCCGTTTTGCGGCATTGATCCAGCTACCTGTTCTGTTTGGTGCCGTTTTCTTTGTCCATTTCGGAAACGAAGTGCTGACGATTGACTCCCAGCTTTGGTCTTCGATACTGGTATTGGTATTATTAATTTTTTTCTTTGTGGAAGGGGGTGGTTCTTATTCACTGGACAGGTTTGTGAAACGGAAATTGTTGTAAGAACGTTGACTGATTTTTTTTACAGATTACCTGACATAAAAAAACCACCTTGTAAAGTGGTTTTTTACGACTAATCGATAGTATGTGCGGATGGAGGGGGTCGAACCCACACGCCTCGCGGCGCTAGATCCTAAGTCTAGTGCGTCTGCCAATTTCGCCACATCCGCAGGATGGTTTGGGGTTGGGAGTTTGGGGTTCCTTTTCCTTTATCCAAGGGCGCAAAAATAGGGGTTTTGGGAAAAAGGCCGGTTTTTTTCGGTTTTTTATTGGGTTCCCCTGTATTTATTGATTAGGTAATGCCTGTAAAACAGTTTTTACCATAGTGTCCATCGATTTTAAATTGTCTATCCACCTCACTACCATTACCAAATCGTGTTCAGGGTCTACATAAACCAGGTTATTGCCATTGCCTATATGCATAAATACTTTGGCAGGCGCATTGGGTAGTAATGCTTTGTCTGTATTCAGGAACCAGTTCATGTAGCCATAATCTTTTTTTACAGCAGTAGGTGTGAGTGCCTGTGCCACCCATTGTTCACTAAGCAGTTGCTGGCCATTCCAGTTTCCGCGGTGAAGGGTAAGCAACCCAAAGCGGCCCATATCAAAGGCATTGATGAACATGCCACCTCCCCAGTGTCCACCACCACTTACTGATTGAACGGGCTGTCCATCCAGCACTATCCAGGCATTCCGGTAACCCGTCCAGCGCCAGGTAGGGGAAGCCCCGATGGGGTCCATGATGTATTGTTTCAACACCTGTGGCAAAGGCCTGCGCCAAACACTGGTGGCTGCCAGGGCCAGGGCATTTACCCTTACATCATTGTATTCAAATACGGTTCCGGGGGCATTTCTTTTTCTGCCAACCCATTTACCGGCATCTGCATCAGGTCTGTCGGCCCATTCCGGTTTGCCCCAGAGGGTTCCTTCCCAGTCGCTGGTTTGCCGCAACATATGGTCCCAGGTAAGGGTACGGTTATGGGCTGTGGCGAAGGGTTGCAACAGTTCAGGCTCGCCCAGCAAGTCTGCAGAGCGATGTAATTTTTCGGGGGTAAATACTTCTATCGGGGGCACATAAGGTGCTACGGAATCCTGTACGCTTCTGATCAAACCCTTATCCACTGCCACACCTACCACACTCGATAAAAAACTTTTGGTAACGCTATGGGTCATATCGCAACGCGCGGGCTCACCCCAGGAGGCGATGATGTATCCTTTGTAAATAATCAATCCGGTAGGTTCCCCTCTCTCTGCAAAAGGGCCGATGCCTTCCCCAAAAGGTTCCTTACCAAAAGTGCGGTAATGGTTGATTTCCATGTTACGCGGATTCCTGGTTTCCGCAGCTATGGCAATGGTAATGCCTTCCTGAATTTTGGCGGCGTCCAAACCCATGGCAACCGGCGTTTTCCTGGTCCATTCCTGTGCAGTAGGAAAATAATCACCCAATGATTTGGGTTGACTGAAACCAGTAATGGCAAAACCTATAACACTGCAAAGCAGTAAAACATATTTTTTCATAGACACTAAATTAAGTGAATTCGTATTGGTTGCAGGGCATAAAAAAACAGGTAAGTTGCCTTACCTGTTTGTATGAGTTTGTGGATAGTTTATTGTCCTCTGTTTGACTGGCTGTTGTTGCCAGAGAAACGCCTGTCACCACCCCTGAACGACCGTCTGTCGTTTTGCTGCCGGTGCCTTTGAACGGGCCTTTGCGGTAACGTCTTGTAAGTGGTTAAGGAGGTATCGCTCATGGGATAAGGATGTTCCGTTACTACCGGCACCGAAGTGGCGATGAGTTTCTGGATATCCCGTAAGAATTCCTTCTCTTCTGCGTCGCAGAAAGAATAGGCAATACCACTGGCACCTGCACGGCCGGTACGTCCAATTCGGTGTACATAGGTTTCAGGTATATTGGGTAATTCAAAATTGATTACGTGTGATAAATTATCCACGTCAATGCCCCTGGCTGCAATATCAGTGGCTACCAATACACGGGTATGTCCGCTTTTGAAATTGCCCAGTGCTCGCTGGCGGGCATTCTGTGATTTGTTGCCATGAATGGCTTCGGCACTAACACCGGCCCTCGATAATTCCTTCACTACTTTATCAGCACCGTGTTTGGTACGTGTGAATACAAGAGCCGATTGAATGCTTTTGTCTTTCAGCAAATGAATCAATAAATGTTTTTTGTTTTCTTTTTCTACAAAATACATTGCCTGCTGAATGGTTTCAGCTGTAGAAGAAACCGGCGTTACTTCCACTTTCGCAGGATTGTTCAAAATGGTATTGGACAATTTTGCAATTTCTGTAGGCATAGTAGCCGAAAAGAAAAGTGTCTGCCTTTTGGCAGGTATTTTGGCAATGATTTTTTTGATGTCGTGAATAAAGCCCATATCCAGCATACGGTCAGCTTCGTCCAGTACAAAAATCTGTAACTGCGAAAGGTTGATGTAACGCTGTTCCACCAGGTCGAGCAAACGGCCGGGTGTGGCAATGAGTATATCTACACCATTGCGCAATGCATTGGTTTGCGGTACCTGCGATACGCCACCAAATATAACCAGGTGTTTCAGGTTCAGAAACTTACCATAGGCAGCAAAACTTTCGTCTATCTGGATGGCCAGTTCCCTGGTAGGTGTAAGAATGAGGGCTTTGATACCTTTGTGTGCGTTGCCGGCTTCTTTTTCTTTCTGCAGTAACTGCAGCATGGGAATTGCAAAGGCAGCGGTTTTACCGGTACCAGTTTGCGCACAGCCTAACAGGTCTCTTTGGGCCAGTACCAATGGTATGGCCTGTTCCTGAATGGGTGTAGGTGTGGTGTAACCTTCTTTATCGAGCGCCTTCAGGATGGGCTCAATCAGGTTCAATTGATTGAATTGCAAAGTGAAATTTGTTTAATGAATGAACACCTGAATAAGCTCAGATGGTATATAGCCTGCCCGTTTTTGACTTGATGAACTTTGTCACGGAAGAATGATCAGTCTGTAGAGAGAGTATATTAATGGTGCAAATATAAGGATTTATTGCTTACCAAACATTTGGAGGGTATTAGGGCTTACAAAAGCGGTAATGCATCAGCCGGGTAGCAGGCTAACCAACTGCTCAAGAAATTGTTGATCGGTAGCATCAAAATGAGCTATCTGATCACTATCCACGTCTAATACGCCCCATACGATGCCGTCTTTCAACAGGGGTACTACTATTTCTGATTGGGATAAACTACTGCAGGCAATATGTCCGGGAAACTTTTCTACTTCAGGCACTACCAGGGTGGTGGCTGTAGCCCAACTCGTTCCGCAGACACCTCTTCCTTTTCTGATACGGGTGCAGGCCACAGGCCCCTGGAATGGTCCCAGTACCAGTTCATCATCCTTTACCAGGTAAAATCCTACCCAGAGCCAACCGAATTGTTCTTTCAGTGCCGCTGAAACATTGGCCAGATTGGCCACCAGGTCGGGTTCGCCTTCCATCAATGCAATAATTTGGGGAAGCAGGGTTTCGTATTGTTCTGTCTTACTTCCTTTACTGAGGGTTAAATCTTCTGCCATGGTACAAAGGTAATCAGATAGGAAAAAGTCTTACCTGATGTATTTTCCGATAACGGGAATTTTTTGAAATTCTTTTTTCTCAACCTGAAGAATGAACCAGCCAAACAGGGCCACCAGCAATGTGGCTAACGCATTGCTGAACCAGAAGGGTTTTACAAAATGGATAGCGGCACTATGGATAAAATAGATCAGTACGACTATCACCATATAGGCCACCAGTTTTTTGGTGGCATAGGGGATGCGGTATTCTTTCTGTCCCCAACAATAACTCACTACCATCATGCTGCCATAACAGGCAAAAGTGGCCCAGGCACAGGCCATATAACTGAAATGGGGTATGAAGAACCAGTTAATCAGCAGGGTGATGGCCGCACCAATAAGCGTGATATAGGCACCTGCAATGGTTTTGTTGCCCAGTTTGTACCAAACACTTAAGTTATAATAGATACCCAAAAACATATTGGCCAGCAGTAATATCGGAACCACTTTCAAACCCACCCACATATTGGGATTGCGGATAAACTGCTTCCAGATATCGAGGTAAAGTGCCACCAGTAAAAACATGAAACATAGGGTAACCACGAAAAATTTCATCACCCTTGCATAAATACGCGGAGCATTTTCTTCCTTTGCCTGTTTGAAGAAGAAGGGTTCGGCTCCCATGCGGAATGCCTGTACTGCCAGCGTAATGAGAATAGACAATTTGTAACAGGCACTGTAAATACCCACTTCAGCTTTAGCGGCTTCCACGGTACTAACCGGTGCCCACCATCCCAGCATAATCCGGTCGAAGGTTTCATTGATCATTCCGGCAAAGCCCGCTATCACCAGGGGCAGTCCATACACCATAATTTCTCTCCAGAGTCTGGCATCGGGTTTCCAAGAAAATCCCATCACCTCCTTACTGAGTAATAACAGGGTAATACTATTCTGGATTACGTTGGCCAGCAATACATACCCCACAGCCCAGTTGGGGTTAAAATAGTTGCCTATCCAGTGAGTGGGATCTGCAGCCAGTATGCGCGGACAGATACTCAGGAAAAAATAAATACTGATGATGTTGATCAGGATTCCGCCCACTTTTACCATAGCGAATTTAACAGGCCTGGCATCCTGGCGAAGTTTGGCAAAAGGTATGATGCATAATGCATCCAGGGCAATCATAGCGGCTGATAGTGAAATGTATTCGGGATGTTCCGTCACTTGCAACAGCACACTTATGGGGTGCTGGCAGATGACCAGCAGACCCGTGAGTAAAATGGTGGAAATGATGAGTGATACACTGGTGGTGTTATATACATCCTTTTTATCCGCATGGTTGGCAAACCGGAAGAATGCCGTCTCCATTCCATAAGTGAAAATGACATTCATGAAGGGGATAAAGGCGTACATAATCGACATCTCCCCATACTGCGCTTCTGTAAACTTGAAAGTGAGGTAGGGCGTCAGCAGGTAATTGATGAACCTTGCAGCGATGGAACTGACTCCATACCACATTGTTTGTCCTGCTAATTTTTTGATTCCGCTCAAGTAAAGTTTTTTAATACTATTTGTTTTGTCCGAATGATCAGACCATTGTAGCTGCTAAAGTAATAAATCTGCTCCTTACTGGTGAATATCTGCCGGCGCTGAGGCAGATCCTTTGTTTTCCGGCGCTGCAAAGCGGGGATTGTTCAGAAAACTGGAGTCGGTAAGTGTATACAAAAACGCAGTGAGCTGACCGATTTCATAATTGGAAAGAGGCATTTTGTTTTTCAGGAGGGAATCGGTAACCGGGTCGGGAACCATATTTTTCCGGTAATGGTCGAATTGGCTAATGAGTGAGAAAAATCGCCCATCATGTCCATAAGGAAAAGTTCTGGCCACATTGCGCAGACTGGGCACTTTGAATTTGAGCGAATCCTTTTTATCGCCGGTTACCTGCATCCTGCCCAGGTCTTTGATAAAAGGATCTACGGGCATGCCTATGTTCCGGTATGAATAATCGGTAAACATAGGTTCTGAATGGCAACCCGTGCATTTTTGCTGAAAGATGGCATAGCCCAATTTTTCCGGCAATACAAAACTGGCTTCGCCCCGCATCACTTTGTCGTATTTGCTATTGCTGCTTACCATGGGCAATAAAAACTGGCTCAGGGCTTTGCCCAGGCGCTGGGTATTGATGGTTTCATCACCAAATGCCGCTTTGAACATTTTCCGGTATTCCTTGTCAGACTTGAGTTTGTTGATGACGGAAGCGATGGTTTCTCCCATTTCATTGGCAGCAGTAATGGGTGCCAGTGGTTGAAGGTCGAGGTGGTTGATACCTCCATCCCACATAAATTCTTTTTGCCAGGCCAGGTTAAAAAGTCCCGGCGCATTGCGGGTGGTCTGTGCATTGTCAATCCCATGACTCAGGGGATGGTCATACGTGTTGAAGGCTCCGAATTGCTGGTGACAACTGCCACAGGAGAATGTGCCATCTTTGCTCAGCCTTCCATCATAAAATATTTTTTTTCCCAGGGCAAAACCTTCTTCGGTTAAAGGATTTTGGGAAAAGTCGTAAACAGGTTGGGGCCAGCCTTTTGGTATAAAAAAAGGAAGGGGTTTGGTAGAAAAAATATGTTTATCTGCTACAATCCATCCTGTACAGGCCAGGCCAATGCCTATCATGAACAATATATATTTGGGTAGTTTTCTCATGGATGGTAACCTAATGAAAACATCCGTGAATAATTTTTGGCAATCCTTACTGCCAGGGTACCGGGACTGTGACAAACAGGTGTTTCACTTATATTTAGGGGAGGGGTATTATTAAACCACTGGTTAATTTCTGCATTGACCCTTATTTGGTCGGAGCGTAGAAGGTTATTGGGCACGGACAGGGAAACAGGAAATGCCGTATTCATGCCTGTTTTGAAACCACCAATATGATAGGTAAACCGATGCCCCTGGGTAGCTGCTGCGGTGGAAGTTCCTTCCAGTTTGGCCATAATGTAACCACTGTTCCAGGTCCAGAACATTCCATTCAAAGGATCCAGTGCACCCGTCTGCACTCCGGAAACATTGCGCAAACTATCCACACCCAATAAAAATTCAATGGAAGCAACGGGCATATCCGGAATGGTAAGGGTGATGGTTTTACTCAGTGAATTGGCCTCATCCACCAAAAAGTAATTAACAGGAAGCGTGGTGGTTTTGCCGTCGGAACTGGTTACCGAAAAATGAGAAACATAGTATTTGAATTTTTCTATGGTCATTTCCTCACCGAATACATTTTGACTGGAACTTCCCAATGCCAGTGGTTTCCCGCCGATACTGTGATGGAATACAAGGATGAGTTTTCTTTCCTTCGCGGAAGTTTTATCGCCGGATGCCCATCCTGTATAAGACAAAGCATACGTGAAAAAAAATATGGTAAAGGTGTATCTCACTAATAATCGTGTCGGTTTATTTTCTTGCGGAGTTCTTTGGTAAACGTATTCCGCTTTTTTGTTTCTATCCTTTTTTCCCGGGAAGCTTTGGTGGGTTTGGTGGCCCTTCTGGCTTTGGGTTTGATTAACGATTGGCGAACCAGTTGGTTCATTTTTTCTATTACAGTGAGTTTGTTGCCCAGTTGCGAACGTTCGGTCTGGGATTTTACCAGCAGGTAGCCGTCATCCGTAATCCGGTTCTGCAGTTTTTCCCTGATCAGTTGTTTTTGTTCTTCAGAAAAAAGGGCGGTTTCATCCACCAGCCAACGACCCTCCACCATGGTTTCTACCTTGTTTACATTTTGCCCCCCTTTTCCTCCGCTACGGGCTGTTTGGAAAAGGATTTCCCTGGTAATGTCTATCTTCATCGGGATAAAGTTCGGACAAAAACTGTTAAGGGAATATGAGAATTGTTCTGCAAAGGGTAAGCCAGGCTTCTGTTACGGTTGACAATGCCATTACCGGTGCCATTGCTGGCGGATTACTGGTTTTCATGGGTATTGAAGATGCAGATGAAGCGGAGGATATTAACTGGCTGAGTAATAAGGTAGTGAACCTGCGCATATTTAATGATTCCGGGGGTGTGATGAACCTTTCGGTAAAAGATACCGGTGGTGGTATTTTATTGGTTAGCCAGTTTACGCTGCAGGCAAGTACAAAAAAGGGAAACCGCCCCTCCTACAGTAAAGCGTCTAAACCTGAAGTGGCCATTCCGCTGTATGAAAAAATGGTTAAACAATTGGAAGCTGATCTTGGAAAAAAAATCCAGACCGGCATTTTCGGAGCCGATATGAAAGTTCAGTTGCTAAATGACGGCCCTGTAACCATTTGGCTGGACTCAAAGCACCGGGAATAATTTTTATATACCTGTGAAATGGAAAATGACTGCAAGAGAGATATTATTAACCGCCAAAGTCTGGAACAGTTGATGGAGTTGTTTTACAGCAAAGCCCTGAGAGATGCACTCATAGGGCACTATTTTACGGAAGTTGTTGCCTTGGATATGCAAAAACACATGCCCCGGATTGTGGATTTCTGGGAAAATATTTTGTTTGACAAATCTTTGTACCAGGGTAATGCTATGCAGGTGCATGTTCATTTGCACCAGTTGGCACCCTTTAAAGACGAACATTTTGAACGCTGGTTATTCCTGTTTACCCAAACCGTTGATTCGCTTTTTTTAGGCGATAAAGCTGCACTCATCAAACAAAGGGCTACTTCTATCGCCACGGTCATGCGGTTGAAAACAGTACACGCCACTCCCAAAAAAATAATTTAAAAAAATGCTTATGACGATCGAGCAGGCACAAAAGGATGTTGACAATTGGATTAAGACAGTGGGCGTTCGTTATTTTAACGAACTAACCAACCTCGGTATCCTTATGGAAGAAGTGGGAGAACTCAGCCGTATCATGGTTCGCAGCTATGGTGAACAGTCATTCAAGGAATCGGATAAGAACAAGGAACTGGGCGATGAAATGGCCGATGTATTATGGGTACTGCTTTGCCTGGCCAATCAAACAGGGGTTGACCTGACAAAGGCACTGGCTAAAAACTTCGACAAAAAGAATTTACGGGACGCAGACAGACATAAGCAAAATGACAAATTGCAGTAGTGTGCCATTGGCCATTCATGCTATATCATTAATCAAAGGATGATTGCTGTCGCATCATTTTTTCTATGTCTGCCACGGTTCTGGGGCTGCCTGCCGAAAGGTTGGTGTATCCTGAAGGGGTGATTAAAATATCGTCTTCAATACGCACGCCTATTTTCCACCACTTCTTATCGCATTTACTTCCCTCAGGTATGTAAATGCCGGGTTCAACCGTAAATACGGCACCGGGTTGCAATACCATCGGATTGGGATCATGCACATCCAGTCCCATCCCATGGGAAGTGCCATGGGGGAAATAGGTTCTTACCTCCGTATTATTGCTGATGATACCCAGTTTTTTTAGACCTGCGGTGATCACGCTAACTGCCGCTTTGTGGGGATCGGTAGATAAATTTCCGGCTTTGCAAAACAGGAAGGCAGAGTCCTGTGCTGCCAGTACCAGCTCATAAATTATTTTTTGTTCAGGGCTGAATTTGCCGTTAACCGGAATGGTTCGTGTTACATCGGCACTGTAACCATGGTATTCTGCGGCACAGTCGCTGAGCAGCAGGTCCCCGTCTTTCATCCTGCGCTGGTTGGTTTCATAGTGCAATACACAACTGTTTTCGGCCGAACCATTGATGCTGGGATAACCCGGATATTCTGCTCCGTTCTTTTTAAAATAATATTCCATAATAGCCTGAGCCTGGTATTCTGCCATGCCGGGTTTCACAGCTTTCATCACGCCATTATGTCCCTCTGTACTGATGGTGACGGCTTTGGTAATCAGTTTAATTTCTTCCGGTTGTTTGATAGCACGAAGGTTACGTAGAAGGGTAGTCAGTGTTCTGACAGCATTGGGTTTTTTATGCAAACTGATGGCACTGTCTGCTATTGTAGCCATCCTGGACAAAGGATCCATGCCGCCACGTGGATAGTATTTACGCAGAATATCTTCATTGTACAAATTCGTCAATACCGAATCAATCCGACCCAGGTCAAGGGTGTTATCCGTGAATTTGTCGTGGGTAAATACATTGTCAATTTGGTAATTCGCTGATACCCCTTCAGCCCCCAGAATTTTACCCGTCCACATTTCCCGGGATGGGTTACGGGGTTGTACGAAAATGAATTCAGTTCCCGTTTTTCCGAGAAGGGTAACGGGGTCTTTGAAAAGCAGGAGCATCGCATTGGGCTCTTCCAGTCCTGTCAGGTAATAAAAATTTTTATTCTGTGCATACTGGAAATCCACGTCATTGTTTCTGTTGCGTACCTGTGCGGCAAAGAAGATGGCCAGGGAATGTTGCGGCATTCCTTCCCTCACGGCTGCCCTTCTGCCCGCATGAAAGGCCGGGGTCAGGTAATCTGAAGGATATTCACTGGTTTGTTGCGCTTCAGCATAGAAGGGTATCAGGCAAAGGCTGATCAACAGGTATTTCCATGTGGCTGGCATAAAGCTGGGTTTATTGAGAATAAAACTAAAGGTTTTACCCGTACAGCAGCAAAATTTAGGATGAACGTCTGAAAAGCCTTTTAGAAAGGCCAAAAGACCATACAGGTTTCGCAGACCAAGGGTAAAAGCATATTTTTGCCGCCGTTATGAGCATACCATCCGAAAATCAGTTTCAGGCAATTATTTCGCACGCCAAAGAATATGGCTTTGTGTTTCCCAGTAGTGAAATCTATGATGGCCTTAGTGCCGTTTACGATTATGGTCCCTATGGAAGTGAATTAAAAAAGAATATCCGTGACTATTGGTGGAAGAGCATGACCCAGTTACACGAAAACATCGTGGGCATTGATGCGGCCATTTTTATGCATCCAACCATCTGGAAAGCCAGTGGGCACGTAGACAATTTCAGCGACCCTATGATTGATAACCGTGATAGCAAGAAAAGGTATCGGGTAGACCATTTACTGGAGGCGAAGGCCGACCAGATAAGGGAGAAAGGGGATAGTGCAGGGGCAGATGCCCTGTTGGCCAGTATGGATAGCCTGCTGGCTGCTGAAGATTTTAGTGGATTGAAACAATTGATGGCCGACCATAAAATTGTATGTGCAGTGAGCGGAACGGGTAACTGGACAGAGATCCGGCAGTTTAACCTGATGTTCTCCACCCAACTGGGATCGGTGGCAGAGGATGCAGATACTATTTACCTGCGGCCTGAAACGGCACAGGGCATTTTTGTGAATTTTCTGAATGTACAGAAAACAGCCAGGATGAAAATTCCCTTTGGTATTGCCCAAACGGGAAAGGCATTTCGCAATGAAATAGTAGCACGGCAGTTTATTTTCCGCATGCGGGAATTTGAGCAAATGGAAATGCAGTTCTTCGTACGCCCCGGCACAGAAGGGGAATGGTATAAATACTGGAAAGAAGCCAGGCTACAGTGGCATTTGAGTCTGGGCATACCCGCAGAAAAATACCGTTACCATGATCACGTGAAGCTGGCCCATTATGCGAAAGAAGCCTGTGACATTGAATATGCATTCCCTTTTGGATTCAAAGAGGTAGAAGGGATTCATTCCCGAAGCGATTTCGACCTTACCCAACACCAGTTATTCAGTAAGAAAAAGCTGCAATACTTTGACACGGAGATCAACCAGAACTATGTACCCTATGTGGTGGAAACCTCTATCGGCCTGGACCGTATGTTCTTACTCATCATGGCCAATGCTTATGAAGAAGAGACCATTCAAAAAGAGGATGGCAGTACCGATAGCAGGGTGGTGATGCATATACCTGCTAAAATTGCGCCCGTGAAACTGGCGATTTTGCCATTAACGAAAAAAGACGGATTACCTGAGATAGCCAGGGAGTTGATGAATGAGTGTAAGCCTTATTTCAAATGCTTCTATGAAGAGAAGGATGCTATTGGCAAAAGATACCGCAGGCAGGATGCCATTGGTACACCTTTTTGTGTAACCATTGACCACCAGTCGAAGGAAGACCAGACTGTAACGGTGCGTTACAGGGATTCCATGGTGCAGGAGCGGGTACTGATGAGTAAAGTGAAAGACCTGGTGGCTGAACAACTCATGTAAGAAACGGACTTTACTAAAAAAAAGGTGACAGTATTTAGTGCTGTCACCTTTTTTAATTTGTATAGGTTATCAGGTTATCCGTATAATTCCAGGTGGATGGCTTTCTTATCATAGCCCATGGCCAGGATACGTTGTTTGGCTTCGTCTATCATATTCTTCCAGCCGCAGAGGTAAAATTTTGCGGGCCGCTTACCCATTTCTGTCATGGCTTCATAAACCGGATGCACATACCCTTTATAGGCACCTTCGGGAATGTCCGTTTCGCGGGAATAGCAGGGGTGGAAGAAAAATCCGGGTTCCTGTTTTTCCAGTTCTTTCAGTTCGTCAATATATAATCCATCTCCCAGTGTACGGCAGCCAAAAATCAGGTGCAGTTGCTGGTGGGGTAATTTGTGGTGATGGAGATACTGCGCCATGGAACGAAAGGGGGCTATTCCGGTACCGGTGCAAATAAAATAAATGTCTTCTGTAATACTGTCGGGCAATACAAACTTACCCTGTGGCCCCCTTAAAGTAAGTTCACTGCCCACTGTTACTTCATTAAAAAGATAAGTAGTACCCAGTCCGCCTTCCATCAATACGATCACGAGTTCAAATACATTGGTTCCGTCGGGTGCGGAAGCTATGGAGTAACTTCTCCAGCGTTTGTTTTTTTGTTCGTGAATGGGAAGGTCCAGTGTTACAAATTGTCCGGCTTTAAAATCAAAAACAGCCACTTCAGGAACTTCAATCCAGAAACGGCGGGTTTGTTGGGTTGCATTTTCTATTTTGATGACCCTGCCGGTACGCCATGGTTCTAGCATCTATTCGGTTTTCACACAATGTACAGAATAATGAAATACGACAAACGGATGCTGCTTAAATATTCTGTCACTATACATACAACAATAAAAAAGGCGCAGAAGCGCCTTTTTTACATACTATTCAATGATAAATCTTTACCGTTGTATCAGTACTTTCTGAACATAGGTTTTTTTGTTGTGCAGGATTTTCAGGATATAAAATCCGCCACTTACCTCACCAATACTAATTTGTCTGGAATACTTCCCGGTGAAATTCGGTACCGAACTATTGAAGACCCGTTGCCCTGAAGCACTTAACAGGTCAATAGAAAGGTCTGCACGGGAAGTAACTTCAAATGACAAATTAAATACTCCATTGTTGGGATTGGGCGATACAGCCAGTTTGATTTCCCTGGCCAGCACTTCCACCACTGCCGTTACGGTAATGTTTATGGTATTGGAAGTTTTGGTACAGCCAAACTGGTCTGTAACAATTACCTTATAAGTACCTGGTTTGGAAGGCTTGATTTTCTGACTGCTGGAGGTAGAATTATTCAATGCCGTATCATTCAGGTACCACTGGTTGCCTGCGCTGGCCGAACTAACCAGTGAGTCACCCACCTGTGAAATGGTAGGTGTGGGTGAAATGGTGGCTACAACAGGAACACGGTCGCCTACACATCCTCCGGTATTGATACGCATATCGTAGAAGAAATAATAAAACTGGGATTCCTGAGCTCCTCCGGTATTGGCACTGTTTCCGGTTATGGAAGCTATATTAGTAACACCCAATGGATAAGTATTGGTAGTGGAAATACCATTGTTCCGGAAGATACTGGCTCCCAGGTTATTTACCTGATCCCTGTTTCCTGATCTGTCAAGCGACTCTATTATAATGATATGATCTCCAACAGGCGTCACAGGCAGATTTAAATTAAACACAGCACCAGAATCTGCTGCATTATTACCGGTAGATGCACCCGGTGTGGGTGTTGGGCTGGTGGCATATACATCAACAGTAGTATTGGAAATCGGCTGATAGGTAAAGGATCCATCTGCATTGGTGGTAATCAAATTGGCCACAGTGAATTTAATTTTACCGGGATAACTGATGTACATTCTTGCCGTTTCAATATTGATGGGTACGGTATTATTAAATTTCACATAATTGCCTGAAAAACTGTTATACCCACCCGAAGTAAATACCATCTTATTGGCCGCGCCAATACTGGCCCTGGCTTCCTTGGCAAGGTAATAGGTTTTATCAGTGGGGATAGTGGTGGTACTTGTATTAGCGCCTGAAGCAAAAGGGGTTCCTGTACCCGGTGTGGCATACCAGAAGTAATTAGACGCATCAGGATTATTTACTTTTAAAATGGCAGTAGTGGTGCAGATGCCACCTATCCCTGAAACAGCTGCAGGTTTGGGAGAGGTAGCGATTACGGCAACCAACTGGTTATTGGCTGTAAACTGATCATTACTGAGATTTACCGTTGCAGTTAGGGTATAAGCAGTGCCTCCATTGGTTACAATGGGCGTTTGGAAAGTATAGGCAACTGTGGAGAGGGCCGGAATGGTATCCGGATAATTGGCGGAAAGATTGGCAATTACTGAACCACCGGTACCAATGGTAACGCTTAAGGGAACATTTTTCTGAATAACCGATCCGTTATTTTTTACGCGAATAGTAACATACTGCGCACCACTGGAACAGTCTAATGCAGCAGGAGAAATGATTTCCGTTATTGACATATCATTGGTGGGTGTTACCACGCGTAAACGATAGTCCTGTGTTTCACCTTTGCCATACGTGCCGCAGGCATTGATATCACCCGCATTGCTGGTTTCCTGAACAATTACCCGCATCAATAAAATATTACCAATGGTAAGGGTGGATGGCATAGTAAGATTAGCGGCATAATTTCCTGAAGCTGCCGCAATCACCGTGCTGGTTCCCGCCAGTTCATTGCTATCAAAAACACCGTTATTATTAAAATCGATAAATACTTTTACAATCCTTGAATTGGCAGTGGCGTCTGCAGTGCCCACTTTCACAAATACCGGAATGGATTCTGATGGTTCTATATCAGCCACCAGGTTGGTATTATTGGTATAGGTTTTGGAACCGCTTGTATTTGCCTTTTTTATGCTTTTGAAACTCACACTGTCAATCCTGGCACCGCCACCGCCTGATGCAGAAGCACAATAGGCAACGCCACCTGTTCCACTTACCAATAAAGAATAGGCCTGTAGGTTATTGGCCAGCGTACCTTTATGTGACACCGTAATGGTATAGACTTTGCCAGGAATGGTACTGTCAGTGATGTTAATCCGTTCTACATTGTCGGTTGAGTTATCACCAACAACCGCAGGGAAAGAGGGATTGTTCACATCCAAAGTCCAGGGGAAATAGGTACTGGTGAATCCGGCTGTATTGGCTGTAACACGGATGTCCAGGTCATTAACCAGTTTTTTAGTCCGGCTATTAAGCAGGTTAACATTATCTACAGTACCCTTCGGATCCGTCCAGCTAATGGTGGCAACGATAGGCCCTTTTCCTGAAGCGATTACACTGGTTGAAAAAGTAGCTCCGTTGTTCAACGTATTTTCATATAAAAGGTGTGCACTGTTGGCTGCATTATTGGAGGGTACGGCTGCTGTAATCACGGCTGCTGCTTTCTCCACGTTTAACAATCCCCATCCAAACTGGTAATCGGGTCCGGGAGAAGTACCGGCTTCTTCGGCCGTATGTATGGCCAGTCCCTTAAGCGTAGCTGCCCGTAAAAAAGCACCTGCTTTCAGTTTAGAATAATATTCCTGTAACAGAAAAAGAGAACCCGCTGCATTGGGTGACGACATGGAGGTTCCGCTGAAACTGGCATAACTGTTGGTAGATGTGGCGATGGGTGATACTACATTCACGCCATCCGCTACAATATCAGGTTTGATGCGCCCATCATCTGTGGGACCCCAGCTACTGAAGTTTGACATGATTACATCCTCCGGTCTGCTATATCCGCCTGATATGCCGGAAACCGCTCCCACAGTTAAAACATTTTTGGCACCGTTATAAGTAGGAATCACATCATAGCTATTATTGCTGCTGATACCGTCAGGGCGGTTACCCGCACTGATCATCTGTCCGCTGGAATTTAATCGAAAATAAGGAGAGCCCACTGCCGGACCGTTTTCTGTTCTTTTATTACCTGCTGAAAAAACGATGAGGTAATTAGGGGCATTAAAAGAAATATCATCCAGACTTTGCGCTACATCATTGTAGAAGCCGAATTTATAATCTTCTGTACTATTGGGTTGTCCGTAAAATTCCCAGCGGCTTTGCGAATCATTATACGACCATCCAGCCAGGTTACCATACGAGTGGTTAGATATCACTAAATTGGCAGCTTCAGATGCCATTTCTGTGGTAAAATTCTGAAAATCGTAGGCAATCAGCCCCTGTAAGCCATACGCCATGCCTTTTGCACTTGGGTTCACGCCCGAAGCCATCATGGTTCCACTTACGTGTGTACTGTGGTCAGCTACAGAAGAAGGGTTGTCTTTTTGCGTAACACGACCGGTTAGTTCCACATGCGTACCCAATACAGCACCTTCATCCCAAACGGCTATTTTATTTTTCATATTGGCCGAACTTCCGGTAAGGTTTAAACCTGAGGCACCACCCGGCCATAACTGGTTGGCCCTGGTAGTAGCCGCTGCAATGGTATTATTGAAAGTAGTGGTATAGGAAGGCATGCCTAAAAAATCCACGCCGGTTAATATAGCCACTTTTCCTTCCTTTCCTTTAATGGCAAGGGGCCAACCTCTTTCTTTGGCCAGCGCAAATGCTTTTTGCAGATTGGCTTCCCCGGCTAATTGAAAATCAACGGCCATTTTCCCTAATATTCTTGGATTGGTCATTACCTGAGCAGCCACCATTCCCGATAGTCCGCAAATCAATAATAGTATGAGCAAAATTCTTTTCATAATAACCACTTGGTTTGATAAATGCCCTATTTTAATAATGTTTTCGGACAGAATATTCACTAAATTAGATACTTTCGGGTTTCAAAGTGATGCATGAAACAGATTCTTTTTATTCTTTTATCGATTGGCTCTCTGCAAATGGGTTGCTCATCTGTTAAAAATAGCACAACAAATACCATCAAACAGGGAATCAGCGGCTTTGTAACCGAGGTCACCGGTAACCGTATGCCCAGTCCCGATGCCCCCAGCGCCCCACCCAAAGGCATCCAAACCACCGTTTTGGTGTACGAATCCACCAACCTTGACCAGGTAACCCAAATCGGTACTTCTCCTGAATATACGGTAATAAACACTAAATTGGTTGCTTCTGTTCAGACCGACAGTACCGGTCATTTTGCGGTTCCATTACCCGTTGGAGATTATTCCCTGTTTGTGCAGGAAGGAAAAGCATTTTATGCCAATCTCTTTGACGAGAATAACCGTATTGCACCCTTTACCGTAAAAAAAGAAAAGTAACCACAGCATCCCTCGTGGTTAGCAAGCGCGCCAGCTTTTAGAAATGTCTGCCCTTTGTTTAAGAAGATGGTAAACTGAGGCGAATCCTGCCGTAAGCCCGTATATTTGCCATCCTTTAGGTGAAAGGATGATTGGGCAGTTATGAATTTGAACGATTTGTTGGAAAAATACCAGAAATCCCCCCAGCTTTTTCAGTTGGTGGACAGACTGCTATTGTCTCAACCGCAACAAATCTTCCTCCAAAATTTACAGGGTAGCAGCGCCGAGTTTCTGGTGAGTTCTGTATTCCTGCATCCACATTGCCAGCCATTGAACCACCTGGTGGTGTTGAATGATGCCGAAGAAGCTGCTTATTTCCACAATACACTGGAAAACCTAACCAGTGCCCTTGACCTTTTTTACTTCCCTTCTTCTTTCAAAAACCGCAAGAATTTCAGGTTACTGAACAGTTCACATGTGATGTTGCGAACCGAAGCCCTGACCAAATTATCCGGAGGTGGAAATAAAAAAATCCTCGTAACCTATCCTGAAGCGCTTTTCGAAAAAGTAGTACTGCCCAAAACGCTCAGCAGCAATATCATCAGCATCAAGACAAACGATACCATTAATGTGAACAGCCTGATGGATTTGTTTGTGATGTATGGATTTGAAAGGACGGACTTTGTTTACGAACCCGGACAGTTTGCCTTACGGGGTGGAATACTGGACATCTATTCATTTGGGAATGAAAAACCTTACCGGGTTGAACTGTTCGGCAACGAAGTAGACAGTATCCGGATATTCGATCCCGAATCCCAGTTAAGTGAACGGAAACTGATGCAGGTAAACATCATTCCCAATGTGGAAACCCAGTTCGACAGCGGCGAAAAAGTTTCCTTATTTGATTTCTTAACGGAAAATACCGTGGTATGGCTGAAAGATTGGGATGTGATCAAGGAAAAAATACAACAACAGGAAACGGACCTGACAGGTTTCTTTGCCTTCCAGGAAATAAATGGGCAAGCTGATGCCAATGAAGAGGAAGACGATACAAAAGTGGTTAAGGATGTAAGCTGGGATGATTTTGTAAAAGGCGAAACCATTCAGCAGCAACTTCAAAGCCGGCACATTGTTGAATTTGGTTACCAGGCACAACTGGCGAGCTTTGAAATTGCTTTCAACACAAAAACACAACCCTCTTTTAACCGCAGGTTTGATTTATTGATCAATGACCTGAAATCACATGAGGCTGCGGGTTACAGCCTGTACATATTCGCAGAACAAGCCCGTCAGTTGGAAAGGCTTAACAGTATTTTTCTGGACCTGCATACAGAAATTGAATTTGTTCCCCTGGTTACGGGTATACACGAAGGGTTTATTGATGAAGACTTAAAAATTATCTGTTATACCGACCACCAGCTATTCCAGCGGTACCATAAATACAAGGTAAAGCAGGCCTACAATAAGAATAAAGCCATCACCCTGAAAACCCTTCGGGACCTGCAACCCGGTGATTATGTTACCCATATCGATCATGGCGTTGGGACGTATAGTGGGTTACAAAAAATTGAGGCCAATGGCAGGGTGCAGGAAGCGGTACGGATTATTTACAAGGACAGCGATATCCTGTATGTGAACATCAACTCACTGCACAAAATTTCAAAATATACCGGTAAGGAAGGAACCGTTCCTAAAATCAACAAACTGGGATCGGATGTATGGACCAGACTGAAAGAGAAAACAAAGACCCGTGTAAAAGAAATTGCATTCGATTTGATAAAGCTCTATGCCAAACGAAAAGCACAACAAGGCTTTGCGCATACCCCCGATAATTATATGCAGACCGAACTGGAGGCTTCCTTTATTTATGAGGATACGCCCGACCAAAGTAAGGCAACTGCAGACGTGAAGAAAGACATGGAAAGTGAATCACCCATGGACAGGTTAATCTGTGGAGATGTGGGTTTTGGTAAAACAGAGATTGCCGTAAGGGCTGCCTTTAAATCGGTGGTTGACGGTAAACAAGCTGCTATTCTGGTTCCTACCACCATCCTGGCTTTTCAGCATTTCAAAACATTTAGTGAAAGATTGAAAGAATTTCCGGTTACGGTTGATTACATCAATCGCTTCAGGTCATCCAAAGAGAAAAAAGAAATTCTCAAAAGACTGGAAGAAGGGAAGGTAGACATCATCATAGGAACACACGGGATACTGGGTAAGGAAACTAAGTTCAAAGACCTTGGCATCATGATTATTGATGAGGAACAGAAATTCGGAGTGGGGCATAAAGAAAAACTGAAAACCATAAAAACCACTGTGGACTGCCTTACCCTAACAGCCACTCCTATTCCACGTACCCTGCAATTTAGTTTGATGGGTGCCAGAGATCTTAGCATCATCAATACCCCTCCGCCCAACCGACAACCCATTCAAACGGAAGTAAGGGTATTTAATGATGATTTCATCCGTGATGCCATTTACTATGAAACGGAGCGGGGCGGACAGGTTTTCTTCATCCATAACCGGGTGCACGGATTGGCAGAAATGAGTGCTATGATTCAGGGACTTTGTCCCGACCTGAGTATCGGGTTTGCACATGGACAGTTAGAAGGCCATGAACTGGAAGAAAGGATTTTAGACTTTATCGATAAAAAGTATGATGTGCTGGTTTGTACCAACATAGTGGAAAGTGGCGTGGATATCCCCAACGTGAATACCATCATCGTAAACAATGCCCATCATTTCGGATTGAGCGACCTGCACCAGTTACGGGGCAGGGTGGGCAGGAGCAATAAAAAAGCATTTTGTTATTTGTTGGGCCCGCCCATGAGTACCATGCCCACTGACTCCCGTAAACGCCTACAAACACTGGAGCAATTCAGCGATTTGGGAAGCGGGTTCCAGATTGCCATGCGCGACCTGGATATAAGGGGCGCCGGTAACCTGCTGGGTGGAGAACAAAGCGGATTTATGGCGGAGATAGGTTTTGAAATGTACCAGAAAATTCTGGAAGAAGCCATCAGGGAACTGAAACGTACTTCTTTCAAAGAACTTTTTAAAGATGAAATCAGTAAGCAGGATGATTTTGTAAGCGATTGTACCATCGATACCGATTTGGAAATACTGATTCCCGATAGCTATGTGGAAAGCATCACAGAAAGATTATCACTTTATACCAGGCTGGACAATTGTGAAAATGAAGCGGAGCTGACTGAATTTCACAAAGAGATGCTCGACAGGTTTGGTTCCATACCTACCCAGGTGGAAGACCTGTTCACTACAGTAAGGTGCCGCTGGATGGGAGTGGGAATGGGTTTCGAAAAGATGACACTGAAAGAGGATACCCTCCGCTGTTATTTTATCAACCGTCCCGACTCCCCTTATTTTGAATCAGGGTTGTTCAAAAAAGTACTGGCATACCTACAAACAGGCACCAATAAAGCAAGGTTGAAACAGACAGGTCGTATGTTCCTGCTGATAGTGGATGATGTAAAAGATATGGAATCCATGCACCGGTTTTTAACCAGAATGCATAAGGAAGTGGTTATCCCCCAGCCCGAAACAGCCATTGCCTAAAGCACTATTGTTTGATCAACGCATACATATGTGCAAAAAAAATCCGGCCCATTGGCCGGATAATGTGTTCATCGCCCGAAGGGCTTTAAAAGTCTTTTTTAGCAACTCCATCTGCGATAGCCTGTAATGCTTTGGCTTCGCTCAGGATGGCTGCCATCTTGTTGCCTTTACCGTCATGACCTGTTGCCATATATCCACCCTTGGCAGTTTTTTTAACCACAGCGTCCTGAAGCGGAACATTTTTTTCCTTGGTTTTCAGGCAATATGCTTTGATCATTTTTGATGTGTCCATTTTGTTAGAATTTAAATAGTTAGTAGATGAACAATGGGTTATTAGGCACAAGCTAACAATTTTTTTCAGGAAATTGAAATTTCAAGAGCAGGGCCAGGGATATTATTAAATACCGGATAATTTATAAATTATTGAAAATCAATCAAAAACACGGCTAAATCGCCGTCTTTTCCTAAATAATCGGGTAGTTTTAAACGTCTATTTTGGCATATTTAGCGTGGCTTTCAATGAATTCGCGTCTTGGCGCTACGTCATCTCCCATCAGCATGCTGAAAATCCGGTCGGCTTCTGCAGCACTTTCAATGGTAACCTGTTTAAGGGTTCTCCGCGCCGGATCCATGGTGGTTTCCCACAATTGATCGGCATTCATCTCTCCCAATCCCTTATACCGTTGAATGGAAACACTATCATCCTTACCCGCACCTATTTTTTCTATTAAAAACTTTCTTTGTTCTTCAGAGTAAGCGTATTCCTGCTCTTTTCCCTTTTTTACCAGGTATAAAGGCGGCTGGGCAATATAAACATATCCCTGCTCTACCAGTTCCTTCATATACCTGAAAATAAAAGTCAGGATAAGGGTGGCAATATGCGATCCGTCCACATCAGCATCCGTCATGATGATGAGCTTGTGATAACGAAGTTTGGCTGTATTCAGGGCTTTAGGATCGTCCGGGGTACCTACTGTTACCCCCAGAGCAGTATACATATTTCTTATTTCCTCGTTCTCATAAATTTTATGTTCCATGGCTTTTTCCACGTTCAGGATCTTACCCCTGAGTGGCAAAATAGCCTGGTAGCTTCTGTCACGTCCTTGTTTGGCCGTGCCACCTGCCGAGTCTCCCTCTACCAGGTAGAGTTCGCATTTTTCGGGATCCTTTTCACTGCAGTCTGACAACTTACCGGGTAATCCGCCACCGCTTAATACGGTTTTGCGCTGTACCATATCCCGGGCTTTCTTAGCAGCAACCCTGGCCTGTGCGGCCAGAATGATTTTGGAAATCACATTCTTTGCTTCGCGGGGATTTTCTTCCAGATAGGCTTCCAATGCCCTGGCAACAGTAGTTTGTACGATACCGCTTACCTCACTGTTACCCAGTTTGGTTTTGGTCTGACCTTCAAACTGTGGCTCAGGTACTTTAACGGATATGATGGCACTCAATCCTTCCCGGAAGTCATCTCCCTCAATGGTAACCTTGGCTCTTTCAAACAGGCCCTGTTTGTCTCCATAGGTTTTGAAAACCCTGGTTAATGCCTGCCTGAAGCCGGTTACATGGGTTCCGCCCTCGATGGTGTTGATATTGTTTACATAGGAAAATATGTGTTCCTTAAAGTCGTCATTGTAGGTAAGGGCTACTTCAACGGCAATATTGGAAGCTTCATCATGCCCGTCAACATAAAGGGGAGAAGGGATAAGGGGGTTACGGTTACCATTTTTGTCGAGCATTTCTACAAACTCAATGATACCACCTTCACTATAAAAGCTTTTGGAATAGACCTCACCTTTTTCATCCACTTCCCTGAGGTCGGTTAGGATGATATTGATTCTTTTGTTCAAATAAGATAGTTCCCTGAGCCTGCCCTCCAGGATTTCCCTGCGATAAACCGATTCCTGAAAGATGGACATGTCTGGCCAGAAATGAACAAGGGTCCCGGTTTTGTCACTGGTGCCCGCTTCCCTAACCGGGTACTGTGGTACACCGATATGGTATTCCTGTTCGAATATTTTTCCTTCCCGGTGCACATTCACCAGCAGTCGGGAACTCAGTGCATTTACACAACTCACACCTACCCCATGTAAACCACCGGATACTTTGTAAGTGTTTTTATCAAATTTTCCACCTGCGTGTAATACCGTCATAACCACTTCCAGTGCACTTCTTTTTTCTTTCGTATGCATGGCGGTAGGTATACCCCGTCCGTCATCCTGAACACTGATGGAATTGTCTTCATGTATGGTGACGGTTATGTTTTTACAATAACCTGCGAGGGCCTCATCGATGGAGTTGTCGACCACTTCATATACCAGGTGGTGAAGACCCTTAACCCCGATATCCCCGATATACATTGCGGGCCTTTTTCGAACCGCTTCCAACCCCTCTAATACCTGTATGCTGTCGGCACCGTAATTCTTATTTTGTGCATCGTTACTTTTCTGTTGTTCCTGGGTCATAAATGCTTATCTATCCTGTGTTTTAGGTGAAATTCAGAAGAGGGCGAAGGTAAGGTAATTAAAGGGCTTTTCAGGGAAAAAACGCATAAAAAAAGGGACGCTTATCGGCTATGTGGGAAACTGGGTAAAAGAGGTGTAAAAATCACTTTAAGACCACCCTTTTTAGTTAAAGTCGGGAGCCCTCCTGGTTTAGTACAATGTCTACCTTCCACGAGCCCTTGTTATTCAGGTCAATAACCACTTCCTCAGCACCTATTCGAATGCTGGCACTAAAGGGGAAACTGACATTTAACAGGTAGTAATAATTTTTTTTGCCCGCATTGGTCACATCTGATCGGGTGGTAAAGCTTCCATTTCTTAGGTCGATGGAACTTAGTTCGGGTTTGGGAATCGGTCCATGCAGGTCATCTGAGCCACCCACTATATTGCTGATGGAAATAATGACTTGCGGAGGGTCGGGTTGTTTGCTGTCAGGATTGATCATTACGGATTTAACCAGATAGGTTTTACTCACCAGTTTAAAAGGGGCTTCATACAATCCCTGGTACTGGTCTTTGCTCCAATACCCCCTTTGCAGGCTGTCGGTATTGGTGCGGGCTAGGTAATGCATACTGCCCTCCCCGTTTTTTTTGCCGCCCTTGAAACTACCTTCAAACCAGTCACCATTCTGCCAGATGTATTTGCCTGCCCCTTCCGGATAACCGTTTTTAAACATTCCCTCATAACTATCGGTACCAATCGCTTTGCCCTTTCCATTGGCTTTTCCCTGCTGGCAATCTCCCTCATAGCTGCCAGAAAGGGCGGGAACCAAAACTTGACAATTCTGTGACTTAACAGAATTGCCGGTCATGAAAACAGCTAAAGTCAATAGGAACAAGGGTTTCATAAAATGAATTTGACAACGGGTAAGGTATAAATTATATGTGAGAAATCCTAATAAGGCTGCCGGCAAAGGACAGGTTTGTAAAATAGATGTTTATACATTAAATTTGCATACTGATGGTACAGGTAATGGACATATTAAAAGTGGCGCATAAGGGTGGCATCGAGCCGAGCATGGACCTGTTGTATGAAAAAGGCCAACAAATTCCCGGCTCCATTCAATACAATATCCGCCGTTATTATGCACAGCATCCCTGGGTGGCTGAAGATACCGGTATGCTGGTATACCATTACAACAACCGGAAACCCGATGAAAATTATCTGGAACTCAGGTACTGCATTACCGGTAACCGTTACTGTGAGGAAAGAAGCTGTGCGCAATGTGTGGAACTACCCACCAATAGTTGTAGCGGGAAACACCAGACAGTAGATGTATTCACTTTTCATTTTTCTTCCACTTTTCTGCACCAGTTTGTACACAACGTTAAACTCACCAGCAGAAAGGATGAAGTGCTTGCGTTTAAACATCCGCATCCATTTACAAAAGTATTCCCCCTCTGTAACCGCAAAAGAAATGCACTGGACGGATTATTAAACCATAGTTATTCCGGTGCCCTGGAAAATATTTTTGTCAACGCTAAAATGCACGAGCTGCTTTTGTACAGCCTCGAGTGCCTGGTGGATGATAAAGAAGAAGGTTTCACCTGTAAGTTTCTGGCTGATGAAAGTGGCCGGGAGCGCATTTACCAGGCGAGAGACATCTTATTAAAACATATTGGCGACCCCATCACCATCAAGGAACTCAGCCGAAAAGTGGCCATGAATGAGTGCTACGTAAAAAAAGGTTTCAAGGAAGTTTTTGGGACCACCATTTTTGATTTCTACCAACAGCAAAGAATGGAACATGCCAAATACCTTTTGTATGAAAAAGGGTTGAGTGTAACGGATGTTTCTGCTTTGCTGGGCTATTCCTCTATCTCGCACTTTTCTGCCGCGTTCAAAAAACACACCGGCCTCAAGCCCTGTGAATTGTTGAAATAGGCTTCCCCCTTCATTTCCGGTAGCAGGTGGGTTGTAATGTATTGTTTCCCTTTAAACAACTGCTTACACTTATTGCTCAATCCCTAACTTTAGCCCTCTAAATGTAAATTATGAGAAAACTGTTTTCGATTTTGTTACTGGCAGTATTGGCCTCCTGCCAATCCGGTAAAGTGGATACTATCCTCCACCATGCAGTTATTTATACGGTTGATTCGGCCTTCACAATAGCAGAAGCCATGGCTGTAAAAGATGGTAAGATTGTTGCCACGGGCAGCAACGATGCAATACTGAAGGCATATACCGCCAATGAAAACATCGATGCAAAAGGAGCTGCGGTTTATCCCGGTTTCATAGATGCGCATGCGCATTTTTTAGGTTACGGAAGCTCCCTCGCGGCTCTCGAATGCGGGGTGGACGTCTTCGCAGTCGCCGAGACCATGGGAGGAATCGGGGCGCTCCGGGAAAAGTCGCGGGCCCTGACCGGCCTCTTCATCGATCTCGTCGAGTCGCGATGCGCCGGGCATGGACTCACTCTCGTGACCCCTCGCGATGGGGATCTCCGCGGCAGTCAGATCAGCTTCGCTCGCGAGGAGGGCGGTTACGCGATCATGCAGGCCCTGATCGCGCGTCAGGTGGTCGGCGACTTCCGCGCGCCGGACATCCTGCGCTTCGGCTTCACTCCGCTCTACACGCGGTTCGTTGATGTGTGGGATGCGGTGGATCGCCTGGAGGCCGTGCTTCGAACCGGCGAGTGGCGCGAGCCGCGATTCAACGTGCGCGCCGCGGTTACGTAGCTTCGGCGCGACAGACCAGGGCGCGGTCCTGGTCGAGCGCTTCGAGGATGGTGTCGACGTCGGTGTCGTTGTTGTACGCGTGGAACGAGACGCGAAGACCGTCGCCTCGCGCGGAGCCGATGATGCCGCGGCCCTCGAGTTTCGCGGCGAGAGCGGGGGCGTCGGTGGATTTCACCACCACGAGCGGCCCGCGGGCGGCGGGATCGGCCGGAGTCTTGAGGCCGAACTCTCGCGAGCGAGCGCCATCGACAAACCGCGTGACCAGGCGATTCACCTGAGCCTCGATCGCCGGGAATCCCACGGACTGGAGCAACTCGATGCCCGCGGCGGCGGCGTAGGCGACGGGAATGGGCGGCGACCCCGTCTCGAAGCGCCGCGCGCTCCGAGACCAGTCGAGGGTGTCGACACTGAACGCGAAGGGGTTCACGCGTCCGAACCATCCCGTGACCAGCGGCTCGAACCGCTCGATGAGCTCGCGGCGCACGTACAGGAACGCCACTCCGGACGGTCCAAGCAGGTATTTCAGCGAGCCCGCGACCATGAAGTCGACGCCGAGGGCATGGACGTCGAGCGCGCAGGTTCCGGTTCGCTGATAGTTGTCGAGCATCACGTAGGCGCCGCGCGCGTGGGCGACTTCGATCAGGCTCGGGATATCGAGCCGGTATCCGTTGCGGAAGCACACGTGCGTCGCGGGCACGATGAGGGTACGCTCATCGATATGCGCGGCATAGCTCTCGACGGGCAGGGTTTCGCCGTGCGCCGTCACCCTGGTGATGCGGGCCCCGCGCTTCTGCTGGGCGATCCACACGTGGGCCATGGTCGGGAATTCGAAGTCTCCCAGCACCACGGTGCGTCGGTCGGTATCGAAGGCGAAGGCGGTCGCGATGGCGGCGATGGCCGAAGAAGCGTTCGGCATCACCGCGATCTCGTCGGGGTCCGCGCCGATCGAGGTGGCGAACCGCGCGCGCAGGCGATCGACCTCCCCCACCCAGGTGTCCCACGGCGATCCGCGTTCGCGCCAGGAGTCGGTGAAGGCGGCGAGCGCCTCCTCCACGTCGAGGGAGAGCGCTCCCTGCGAACAGCTGTTCACGTAGACCCTTCGAGCGAAGATGGGAAAGCGGGCCCGGAACTGGTCGAGGGTCAACGTCACGCGAGAGGTATCCCACGAAGGCAACCGGGGTGTCAACCTCGGCGCATGCGCGCGGTATGGGCGAGATGACTCCGCAACGTCGCCATGCCGCGGCTCCCGACGAGCAGGGGCTCGCGCGTCAGCTTTCCTCGATCCAGCAGACCACCATGGCGCTCGGCGGCGCCATCGGCACTGGCCTGTTCCTCGCGAGTGGCCTCGCCGTCAATGTGGCCGGCCCCTCGATCATCCTGTCCTACGTCATCGTGGCCCTCGTGTCGCTGCTCCTCGGTCGCGCGCTCACCGAGATGGCGGTGGCTCATCCCACCGCGGGAGCGTTCGGGGTGTACGCGGGGATGTACCTCTCGCCTTTCGCGGGTTACGCGGTCCGGGTCAGTTACTGGCTGATGCAGGTAGTGGCGACCGGGGCCCAACTGGTCGCTTCCTCTATCTACATGAGCTATTGGTTCCCGGAAATACCCGGCGCGGTGTGGGTTCTAGCCTTCGCGGCGGTGCTCCTGTACATGAACACCTGGGCCATCGGCCGCCTGGGCGCGATCGAGTACTGGCTGGTCATGATCAAGGTCCTGGCCCTCGCCCTGTTCGTGGGTCTCGCCGTGCTCGTGGTCTTCGGCTTCACCGGGGAGCCGCCCATCGGCCTCAGGAACCTCACCGGACAGGGCGGCTTCGCGCCCTTCGGCATTTCCGGGGTCTGGCTCGGCTGCTGCTTCGCGATCTACTCCTTCATCGGAGTGGAAATCGTGGGCGTCACCTCCGGCGAAGCCGCGGACCCCGCCCGGACGATTCCCAAGGCCATGCGAGCGGATGGTCTTGGGCCTGTCCGCGATCTACATCGTGACCATCGGTCTGCTCGCCGCGCTCACCCCGTGGAATCAGCTGGGCGTGGGTGAGAGCCCCTTCGTGCGGGTCATGGCCGGCCTCGGGATTCCGGGTGCGGCCGGCCTCATGAACTTCGTGGTGCTCTCCGCCGCGCTCTCGAGTTCGAACGCGAACCTGTACCTCATCGCGCGGACGCTCTTTTCTCTGGCCCGCGCCGGCTTCGTGCCGAAGGCGCTGGGCGCGGTGAATCGGCGGGGAGCGCCGGTCAATGCGCTCCTGATGTCCGGCATCGGTCTCGGCGCGGCGGTGCTGGTCCGCGCGGAGTGGCCGGACTCCGCCTATGTCTGGTTCTTCGGGGTGGCCCTGTTCGGAGCGCTCTTCGTGTGGCTCATGATCTTCCTGACCCACCTGGCGTTTCGCGCCCCCGTCCTTCCACTCGGCTCCTGCGTCGGCGCCGCGCTCGTTGGTGGAATCCTGATTTCGACCTGGTGGGCGCCCGGACTGCGATCGACGCTCTTGGCCGGCCCGCCGTGGCTCGCGCTGCTGGCGATCGGC
>CAVVSL010000022.1:0-3577 GCA_963750825.1 uncultured Bacteroidota bacterium
GTAGAAGGAAACTCTGTAATACTTCCATCGGCCAAAAAAGAAAAGGAATTGTGTTGAAACCGTTTGAGGGATTGACAAATCATCACTCTCCTGTTGAAATTATTGGCAAATGATATTTACCTTACCAGGATACCCGACTATCCGGAAAGACACAATTACGAAATGTAAAAGTAACCTAACGAAAATACAACTATGTCAGACTCCTTATAATCATTGATGCATATAATAAAACCAGGGACACCCATTTAATCGCTATACCATGAAAATATTAACGCTCTCGTTTTGTTTAACCGTCTCAACAGGCGCATTCTCTCAAAACCAGATTTTCCTCCAGGCCGATAAAGGAAAAACGGTCATCAATAAAAATATTTATGGCCATTTTGCAGAACACCTTGGCCATTGTATCTATGGAGGATTATATGTGGGTGATCACAATACAAAAATACCCAACAGGGATGGCATCCGGCTGGATGTAATAGCAGCCCTAAAGAAAATGAAAGTACCCGTACTCCGTTGGCCGGGAGGCTGTTTTGCCGATACCTATCACTGGAAAGATGGGATTGGTCCAAAAGACAAAAGGCCTTCCATGCTAAATGTGTGGTGGGGCAATGTAAAAGAGGACAACAGTTTCGGGACCAACGAATTCCTGAATATGTGTGAGGTACTGGGTGCAGAACCTTATCTGAGTGGCAATGCTGGCAGTGGAACAGCACAGGAATTATCAGATTGGGTAAAATATACTATCCATCCCAACAACAGCAGCCCTATGCCGGATCTGCGCCAGCAAAACGGCCGTGCCAATCCCTGGCATGTAAAATACTGGGGAATCGGAAATGAAGCCTGGGGATGCGGAGGGAATATGAAACCCGAATATTACGCCAACATCTACCGGCAATATGCAACCTTCATGACAAATGGTGACCCCCGGGAAAAGATATTCCGAATAGCTTCAGGTGCCAGTGATGCAGATTATAACTGGACCGAGGTATTGATGCGGGATATACCGCATAACCTGCTGGATGCTGTTGGCGTACACCACTATTCTGTCATCAACTGGAACAGGAAAGGTTCTGCAACCGGATTTTCAGAGGAGGAGTATTTTACCACCATGCAAAGGGCAATGGATATGGAAGAAATGGTTACAAAACACAGTGCTGTTATGGATAAATATGATCCCGGGAAAAAAGTAGCCATGGTGGTTGATGAATGGGGCGGATGGTATGATACGGAACCGGGCACCAATGGGGCCTTCCTTTATCAGCAAAATACAATGCGGGATGCTATGATTGCGGGCATAACCCTGAATATATTTAACAATCATTGTGAACGTGTGAAGATGGCCAATCTGGCACAGATAATTAATGTATTACAGGCAGTGATCCTTACAAATGAAGAGAAAATGATATTGACCCCAACGTACCATGTTATGGAAATGTACAATGTACACCAGGATGCCACACTACTGCCTATAACGGTAACAAGTACAGATTACAGGATGGGTAAAGAAAGGCTAAAATCCATTTCCGCTTCTGCTTCAAAAGATACTAACGGATTAACCCATATCTCATTGGTCAATATCGATTACGCCAAAGCCCAGGACGTCGAAATCAATATCAGCGGCGCGAACTTTACAGGCATTTCAGGAAGGATACTCACTTCAGGGAAAATACAGGACTTCAATAGTTTTGAAAATCCTGAAAAAGTAAAAACAGTGGATTTTAAAGGGGCAGAACTGGATGGTTCAAAGCTAAAGATTACGCTTCCGCCTTATTCCGTGGTAGTATTGCAATTGAAATGATATCCAGGGTATTTGATTGTTAACGGATACTACCGGGATAATAAGATATTTTAACATTTTTCTTCAAATACGCAAAAGAGAAGAATTTTAAATCATTACTGTCCGGTAAAAATAAATAATAAGGGGTAGCCAAAGTATCCCCCTATATCATACATTTAATTACCACATTAAATTGTATGCTGTAAAATAACAGTTTTTCCGAATAGTAATATATTTTAAATAGCTTATCATGAAACCCAGTAGTTTATTTCAACTCTTTTCAGTATGCTGCATTGCCGCATGCCAAATGAAAAATGCTACACATAGTGAAATACTTGAAAAAAGCAG
Source organism: uncultured Bacteroidota bacterium (assembly GCA_963750825.1). GTDB lineage: Bacteria > Bacteroidota > Bacteroidia > Chitinophagales > Chitinophagaceae > Sediminibacterium. The sequence goes on from CAVVSL010000022.1 coordinate 2,126, forward strand.
TCCGGCATTGGATAGTATAATAGATGCTCATTTTAAAATGGATACCATAGCAACCGGTTTAGTATGGAGTGAGGGTCCCCTATGGCTGGAAAAGGAAAACAAGCTTTTGTTTTCAGATGTCCCCAACAATACCATTTACCAATGGACGGAAACCAATGGAAAATCAGTTTACCTAACCCCATCCGGCTACACGGATACGGTAGCAAGGGGAGGTGAAACAGGGTCCAATGGTTTGCTTACGGATAGTGAAGGCAGACTTATCCTGTGCCAGCACGGCAACCGGCAAATGGCCAGGATGGAGGCTCCCCTGGAAAAGCCCGAAGCCCGTTTTCTTTCTTTAGCCAACAAATATGAAGGAAAAAGATTCAACAGTCCCAATGACGCTGTTTATGATCATAAAGGAAATCTTTTCTTCACCGACCCGCCCTATGGCCTGGAAAAAAACATGGATGATCCCAAAAAAGAAATAGCCTTCCAGGGTGTGTACCGCCTGGATACCAATGGCATGGTTACATTACTGGTAGACTCTATCAGCCGGCCCAATGGAATTGCCCTCTTCCCCGACGGCAAAAAAATAATTATTGCCAATTCAGACCCCATAAAACCCTTCTGGTACCTGTATGACGTAACGGAGCAGGGCATGTTAACCAATGGCCGCCTATTTTACCAACCCACTGGTTACCAGGAAAAATTACCAGGACTGCCGGATGGATTAAAAATTGACAATGACGGGAATGTCTTCGCATCAGGGCCTGGCGGTATTTGGATTTTTAATAAGGATGGCAAATGGCTGGGTAGAATCAGGCTGAAGGATCCTGTTGCTAACTGTGCTTTATCCGGTAATCAAAAGGTACTTTTTGTAACCAATAAAAGCCGGGTATTGCGAATTAAACTCAGGGATTAAACCCATCAGTTATGAAGTTATATAAACTTAAAAGTGGTATACTGATTAAACGGGATTCCGAATGCTATTTATTGGCCGGCCGTGATTGGGACAACTATGTGAATGATGACCGTTTATTTGAAAAAATAAAGGAAGATTGCCTTTCACAAAATGCTATCTCCGATGCAGATACATTGCTTTCGACAACTGCCATGACACCTATTGGCAGTCAGGAACTATGGGCCTGTGGTGTCACTTACCTCAGGAGTAAATCAGGCAGGGAAGAAGAATCGAAGACATCGGGTGCCAGTGATTTCTATGCCCGGGTTTATGAGGCAGAAAGACCTGAAGTATTTTTCAAAGCCAATCCACACAGGGTAGTTGGGGATGGCGAAAAAGTGGCTATCCGTAGTGATTCTGCCTGGAATGTGCCGGAACCGGAACTGACATTAGTGGTAACCAGCAGTGGCAAAATTGTTGGCTACACTATCGGCAACGACATGAGCAGCCGGAGCATTGAAGGGGAAAATCCACTGTACCTGCCGCAAGCCAAAACCTATGATGCCTGT
>CAVVSL010000023.1:0-22105 GCA_963750825.1 uncultured Bacteroidota bacterium
AACAATAGTGCAAATGCACTAATTTAACCTTGCTTATGTCTAAAGTATTCCTTTGCTTTTTGTGTACATGGGGATCCCTGCTTGTCCTGGGCCAGGGCAATGAAAGATTTACGAATTACAACATCAATGAGGGATTGGCGCAAAGTACCGTAGACGATATCATACAGGATAAGAACGGGTTTCTCTGGATTGGAACAGCTGACGGTTTGTGCCGTTTTGATGGCTATCGGTTTACCACCTACCGACGGTCCAATCAAAACCCAAAAGCCATTAATAGTGACCGGGGGTTTCACTTTTACAATGACCGCGAGGGAAATATATGGATCATCTCCTACCATGGCCTGAGTTTATATAATCCTATTCTGGACAACTTTACCAATATCATCAGTTACGAACCGGCCAATGTTATTACCATTGAAAACCACATCTTCGGGGAAGACGATACTTATATCTGGGCAGGGCTTTGTAATTACGGATTGGTAAAAGTAAACAAGAAGCGTTTAGAGGTAACCCGGTTAAAAATCAGTAGTAAAAATACTGCCACCATTAATGCCTGGTATCATGGTTTCCTGAAGGATGGAAAAATATGGGGAATTGACAACACCGACTATAATAAAAACCTATTCTTTGCATATGATTGCAAAACAGGAAGCACCGATACCCTAAAAATTCCTGTTTCAGATGTAATCAGTTTCAATAATACAGAAATAGCAGGTGTACATACCAATCAAAAAGATATAGTAGTCCTCAACACAAAAAATCTGACCTGGCGTACCCTACCCATTATGGCAGATCATTCAGAAATGAATATTCTTAGTATGTATAAGCTTCCCAACCAGGAGTTGCTATTATGTTCGTCTACCAGGGGATTAGTTTACTTCAATCTTTTTCTTGGAAAAACAGTGAGGCAAATTAAAGTAAGCGATCCGGAAAATATAAATTCTTTGATCAAGGCAGCCTGTGCATACACTGATCAATCCGGCAATGTATGGGTGGGCACCCGGAGTGAGGGGATACTCAAAATGAATAATTCGGTACGTAATTTTATTTGGTATCGTTCTCCCGTCAAAACCCAAAATAATATATTCAGTATTCATACAGATGCTCAATTTTTATACATGGGCGGTGCGGGGCATGGATTTACCATTATTGATAAACAAACCGGAACTAGTAAAAATATTCCTGTCAATACTACCCTTACCGGAATCCTTAATAATACCTATACCCTGGCCAACTGGGGCAATGACAGGTTGCTCATCATAGGACACAATACTAAAAATGGCGCCAATAATGTTCCTATTTATTATACAAAGCGCACCGGAAAATTCAACCTGTTAAATCAATCTGTGCAGGATATTTTCAAAAAATACTGGGGAAAGGGCAATCTCAGACAGTTTATTACAAAGGATACCAATGGAAGTTTTTTGGTTAATGTGGGAGAATACCTGATAGCCCTCGATGAATGCAGTAACAATACCCTTTGTCCAAGGATTGTTCAACAGTTTCCTAATGAAATATTATCCCATTGCTTTCGGGATAGCAAAAATCGCTTATGGGTAGGCACTTATAACAAATTATACCTGCAGGAAAATAATGTATGGAAAGTCATCAGTCTTCCCAAAAAAGTAGAAATCAAAACCATTAATGAGGATGATGATGGAAATATCTGGATGGGTACTCCTAATGAAATATTTGTGCTGAATAAGGGTGGAAAACTGATACAAACCTATAATGAAGAAAATGGACTCCTCAATGGCCATTTATATGGCATTTTAAAGGATAACCATGGAAATATGTGGTTCAGCCACAATAAGGGGATCAGTGTTTATCGATGGACGACTAAAAAATTCGAGCATTTTTCCATGGATGATGGCCTCCAATCAGATGAGTTTAATGCAGGTGCTTATTATAAAGCCCAGGACGGAGCATTGTATTTTGGTGGCATAAATGGCGTCACCGCTTTTTATCCGGAAAATGTTTTTCAAAATCCCCATAACCCCAAAGTAAATATTACCGGGATAAAATTGTTTGATATACCCCTGAAAACAGATTCAGCTTATTGGAACATCAGAAAATTAGCGCTTCCCTATACTGAAAACAGTATCAGTTTTGAATTTGCCTTACCTGAATATACCAATCCCAAAAAAAATAGATATACCTATATTATGGAAAGTGTTGACCCTTCCTGGGTGCAAGCCGGGGAAAGAAGGTTTACCAGGTACACCGGGCTTCGGCCGGGGAAATATTTGTTTAAGGTAAATGCCTGCAATAACCATGGTGTACTAAGCAAACAGCCAGCAATTATTGAAATCAATATCATTCCTCCCTTTTGGCAGACTACCTGGTTTCTGGTATTATCCATTCTTGTATTCCTACTGGCGTCCGGAAGCATGGGTATATGGTTTCAAAAAGTCAGACAAAAGAAAGCCATTGCCAAATTAGAATTGCAGCACAGAATTCAACTGGAAAGGGAAAGAATCTCCAGAGACCTACATGATAACGTAGGCACACAATTAAGCATCATTAGTAAAAATATAGAAGGGGTAATTAATCCTTTAAGGTATCTGACGGAAGATGAAAAAGTCAGGAACCTGCAATCAATAGGGCAAACATCAAAAGAAGTCATTTTTACCTTACGGGAAACCATATGGGCCCTGAATAAAGAAGATATATCACTGGAGGAACTATCAGATAAACTTAAAGCATTTACGGTTAAGCTATTCGAAACTCAAAATTCGTTACAGTTTAATTATGTTGAAAATACAAATGAAAGTACCATCAAATTCAGCCCCACTGAAGCCATACATCTTTTTAGAATCTGTCAGGAAGCCATTACCAATGCCATCAAATATGCAAACGCAACCCAATTAGAGATTGAGATTACGGCCAGGGAAGCGTCCTACAAGATCGTTATTGCAGATAATGGTGTAGGTTTTGACAAAGAAAATCTCCCCGAAGAGGGACATTATGGGCTTGCCAATATGCAGTTTCGTTGTAACCAGATAAACTGTCATTTTACTTTAGAAACCTATCCGGGAAAAGGAACCAAAATCATTATCGAAAAAGAATAGTTCATATGCGCTATTCCATTGTAAGTGTGAAATAGATATATTTACCCAATCATGCAGTATACCATTGCCATTGTAGACGATAAACCCAATATAATGTCTTCACTTATATTGGAACTGAATCATTCAGGCAGAATAGAAGTTCTGTTCACCGCCATGAATGGATCAGATTATCTCTACAAACTTAATAGCTTATCCCCGGATAAACATCCTCAATTGGTATTAATGGACATAGATATGCCTGTTATGAATGGCATTGATGCAGTCAGGACCAGTAATGTTCTTTACCCATCTATCCGTTATATCATGTTAACCGTATTTGATGATGACGACAAATTATTTGAAGCACTAAAAGCGGGTGCAGACGGTTATTTACTCAAAGAAGAGAGAGCAGATGCCATTCTGAAGGCAATTGAAGAAGTAATTGAGAAAAAAGGTGCTCCTATGTCACCCAGGATTGCCAGAAAAACCCTTGATCTCCTGCTTAACCAAAAAAAGGTCAAAAATGAAACTCCGGATACAGTTGCCTCAGGCCTTTCAGAAAGGGAAATTGATATTCTGAAAAATATGGTGGCCGGATTAGATTACCGGCAAATAGGTGAGAAATTATTTATTAGCCCCAATACGGTACGAAACCACATTACAAAAATCTACGACAAGCTCCATATAACCTCCAAAACCCAGGCAGTAACACTGGCCATAAAAAATAAATGGGTTTGATTTGAGCCGCCTATTAAACAAAGGGCAAATTAGTTCACCCTGGAAGAGGATCTGTTTTAATTAAGGCTTATTAACCGGTGCTTTGGCAAGCAGCATCTCTTTCCAGATTTTTATGGGCTTGGCCTGCCTTCCTCCACCGATTCTTCCCAAAGCTCCGCTTCCAATGGAGATACCCATGCCGCTTCCGCCGCCAAAACTCCCCATTCCGATTCCTCCTCCTATTGAAATTCCACCACCCCTGTTACCACTTTGGATCATATCCGGTGGCAGTGGCTCCAGCACCCACCCTACCGCCAAAGATCTGCGTCCTATATTCAGGATGTCATTTTTACCCAGAAAGGCTGCCAGCGGAATACTGGCTTCATATACCAATGCACCCGACCGGTTTAACCCTATCTGTACCCGGATTCCTTCGGGATTTGCATGGGAGAGGTCATAGTTTTCCTGTGACTTACTATTGGAAAATCCGAATAATGCATAATCCTGGACGGCATCCACCGCTACGCGTTTACTTTCCCTGTAGCCGGCTCTGTCGTTCAACAAATTATTTTTTTGTCTTTTCATATTTCCCGTTGGGAAACTAATGCCCGCAGCTCCTGCGGTCTCTTTTACCCCATGATTATTCAGGTAAACTGTAAGACCACCATAAATAATTCTACTTATGGTTTCATCATTGGTAGCTATTAATCGAATATAAAGATATTCAGTGTCGTTGGTAACAGCATAAGCGATGCCCAATTTTGTGTCATTGAAACTGAGTGGCTGCTGCCAATCACCTTCATCGCCGTCAACAGACAAAGGAGTATCCTGCCAATTGCCCGTGGTTAACTGGTCTGACTGCATGTTTTTAGCCCCCGAGCAGGATTGCAGCAGGAAAAGAATAATTACCGGGGCAAGGCGGAAGATATGTCTTAGGTTATTCATCCAGTTATTTTATTGCCACCTAAAGATACCCAATTGCAAAATGAAGGGAATCTGCTGATAGCCAATACATTGTTATTTTAATGCAATGGTAAAGGGTAATACTTTTTTAGAGAAATAATTTGCTCAGGAATAGCCATAGTATTCCAACTGGTATGTATGGCCATTGCAGCACCGATGGCTGATGCCTGGGACAATGTTGCTGCATACACTTCCATCCCGGGAAAAGCCCTTGCCAGCATATGCATATAGAGCTCATTTTTGGCAAATCCTCCATCTACAAATATTTGAGACACTGCTGTACCTGACAAAACCAATTGTGTAGACTGCTGTTGCTGAATCACAAAATCATAGATAAGCCTGTGGTATGCTTCACTGTAGTTGACATTTTCCGAAATATTTTCAGGAACAAAGGGAATATATGCTTCACTTAACAGGATTAGATGGATATCTTTCGAATATTGTATTTCCTGATAATGGTCTTTGGCTACTGAAAAATGACTGGCAAGAAATGCCAGTTGCTGTTCATGGATATATCCGGCAAACAACCGGGAGGCTTTTACAGGGGTTCCTGTATAATTATAATAACACAAACAATCCTGCTCCAGTTCTTCCGGCGTTAAGGGATGATGGTTAAAAGGATTGAGACTGATACACCAGGTACCGGTTGATATAAGCACAAATGGCTCCTGAAAACTTACCTGGTAAGGAATGAGGGCGGCTGAACTATCGTGTAACCCAATGCCTACTGCTAAGGTTTTATTAATGACCCCGCAAGTAACCGTTTTATGGGTAGGAAAAATGGGTGGTAATAATTGCTCAATCCCTTCCTGCTTTACCCAAAAGTGGTAATCTTTTTTCCCAAAGTCCCATAGCAATGTATGACAACCAATGCTGGTGATATCTGAAACGGGTTTGTGGCTTATCAAATAACTAAGGTATTGTGGCAGGTGCAGCGCATATTGGATAGAGGCATATAATTGGGGTTTCCGGTATTTTAATCCGTATAACTGCCACCCGGAATTTAAGTTACCCAATAAGGGAGAAGCAGTGCTTACAGCCATTTCCTGCTCATGCCCATATGACTGAAAAAACTGTACCCTAAGTGTTTCATCAAAAGGTTTCAGGTAATTATACAGGTGCCCTATCGGATGCCCACTCTTGTCTATATAAACAAAACTGGCACCATAAGCAGAGAAATTAAGGGCCCGGATATCAAATTCGGATTGGCTGAGTGCTAAGTTAATGGTTTGGTTAATCCAATCAGACAAGGCCTTAAGGTCTTCACAGGGAAACCCGTCATCATCCATTATCTCAGTAAAATATTCGACCTTTTCATAAACTACTGCATACTTTTCATTGAATAAAAAGAACTTCTTATTGGTCTTTCCAATATCAAATATGGCAATTACGGGTATGGGCATCATGAAGTGAATTCCTTAATTCATTGCAATCAAAAAAAAATGTATTCATTTTAAAATCACAACCCTGTTGCAATAGCTTTATCGCCTCTTAGTGTAATCAATTGTTGCCTTATTTTTTCATCTCTGAAAAGTTGCACCGGTGCCAATGCGCCACCTGATTGCAGCCTGGCCTCTGCTACCAATGGCCTGACATCAGTGCGAAAAGCCTGTTGCAGTATTTCCTGGGCAGTAACCGTATCATTATTTTCCTGCGCCTCCTGCAACGCTTTTTTATCCACTATCAGTGCCTGGGCATAGGCAATCATAATGGCTTCCACACTTTGTAATAAATCTTCCAGTGGGTCTTTCAGGTTGTGGGAGGCATCAATCATCCAACCAAGATCACGGGCATGGTTCATTTGCCTGGCATCCATCCCTTCTACCAGTTCATTAAATATGAGGAACAACTGATAAGGATCAATACTTCCAACGGTAAGGTCATCGTCCCCGTATTTGCTGTCATTAAAATGAAAACCACCCAGTTTTTTTTCATTCAATAAGATGGCTACTATTTGCTGGATATTGGCATTGGGAAGGTGATGCCCCAGGTCTACTAAAGTATAGGCTTTGTCTCCCAGTTTATTCGCATATAAAAGTGATTGTCCCCAATCACCTACCGTCATGGAATAAAAATTGGGCTCATACGCTTTGTATTCAATATACATTTTCCAGTCTGAGGGTAAGGCGGCATATATTTCCCCTAATCCTTCGAGGGTATTCTGAAAAGCTTTCCTGAAATTGAGCTGACCGGGATAACAGGATCCGTCGGAAAGCCATACTGTAATGGCTTTAGATCCTATACGAATACCCTGCTTAATTACTTCGATATTGTGTGCAATGGCTTGTTTGCGTGTGGCTTTATTTACATGCTGCAGTGATCCGAATTTATAACTCAGGGATTGGTTGGGTTGATCCTGAAAAGTATTGGAATTGACTGCATCAAATTGTAGCCCAAATCCGGCAGCATATGCTTTTATTTTTTCAGCATCGTCTGGAATATCCCAGGGAATGTGGAGTGAGATAGCCCCACTGGATCGGTTCAGGGCATGCAGGAGACCTACGTCGGCAATTTTCTCTTCAAGATTTCTGGGTTCACCACCCCCTGGAAACCTGCCAAATCTCGTACCCCCCGTTCCCAGTGCCCATGAAGGGATAGCTATCTGGAATGCTGCAAGTTTCTCCATAATAGAAGCAACTTCAGGAATAGAATCGGATAGATAGGCGATTTTTTGCTGTTGTTGCTTTAATAAGGATTCATTATGACGGCTTATATTATTTTGATCCAAAAGCATACACATTCAATTTTACCGGTTAGGTTATGGCAAATAAAAAACTTCTTTCATGGGAGTACTAACGGGTGAACCATCTGCATTGGTTTGCATAATATCACCCATATACGCCCACCAGCGCTGCATGATAGGATTTGAGGGCAGGTTATCCAATGCTGCTTCATCCTTTACATGTAAAAAAGCAAATAACACAAGGGTTGATTCATCCAGAAAAATAGAATATTCCTGAATCCCTGTTTCCGTCAGCAGTGCCTTTAATTCCGGCCAGATACTGGCATGCCTTCGGGCATATTCTTCTGCAAAGCCCTTTAGCAAATACATTGTAAACCCAATTCTTTTCATAACGGCTATTTATTAGCAAATATGATACCTATTGATTACTTACCGTACAAAGGCCATCGCAATACCCCCATCCACATTCAATACATTTCCGGTAGACTTATTCAGTAATCCACTTACAAAAGCAAAACAGGCATTGGCAATATCAGCGGGATTGATTATCTGGTTTAATAAAGTTCGCTTCGCATAAAAAGCAGGTAATTCTTCCACCTTCACTCCATAAGCTTTTGCACGGCCTTCCGCCCATGCCCCCTCCCAAATTTTACTATCGCTGATAACTGCATCCGGATTAATAACATTTACCCGAATGCCATCTACGCCTAATTCAGCAGCATTTAACCTGCTTAAATGCAACTGGGCTGCTTTGGCAGATCCATATCCCGCATTATTGGGTCCGCTTACCAATGCATTCTTACTCACTATATTCAGGACATCTCCTCCCAGTCCCTGCTTACGCATCAAACCAATACCCTCCTGGGTAACCATGAACTGGCCTTTCACCAGTACGTCATACAAGAGGTCCCAGTCTTTTTCAGTATGGTCTTCGATGGATTTGGAAATAGATAGGCCCGCACAATTCACCAAAATATCTACTCCGCCAAAAGCAAGGGCCGTTTTTTCAAATGCCTGGGTGATGGCAGTTCTGTCGGTGACGTCCATTAAAACGGTAGTAAAAACATCCCGTCCCAAAACAGAAAGAAAATCTTTTTGGGCTCTTTCGAGTCTTTGTGCATCATTATCAACAATCACGATACAGGCACCTTCCTGCGCCAATTTTTGTGCAATGGCTTTACCAATGCCCCCTGCACTTCCTGTAACCAGGGCCACTTTACCAGTTAGGACTTTTGGTTTGGGCATCCTTTGTAATTTGGCCTCCTCCAGTAACCAATATTCAATATTGAATGCTTCTTGTCGTGGTAGTGATGTATAGGACGAAATGGCTTCTGCACCCCGCATAACATTAATAGCATTTGTATAAAATTCAGCAGCCACTCTGGCGGTTTGTTTGTTGGCGGCAAAAGTGAACATACCTACACCCGGATAGAGTATCACAACCGGATTGGCATCCCTGATAGCAGGGCTGTTGGGGTGTTTGCAGGTTTTATAATACTCCCTGTACATTTCCCTGTAGGCTTCAAATGCTGGAGCCAGTTTGGCTTTTAGCAATGCCAGATCATCGAGGTCTGCTTCTCCGGCTAAATCCAGTACCTGTGGAGATATTTTTGTTCTTAAAAAATGGTCGGGGCATGAGGTACCCATGGGTGCCAGTCTTGCCAGATCTTTTGAGTTGATGAATTCCAAAACGCTTTCATCATCTGTAAAATGGCCAATCATGGTAGTTTGGGTGGAACAAAATCCCCGAAGAACCGGAGCCAGTTTGGCGGCCAGGGCTTTTCTTTTATCTGGGGATAATGAGTCGATTATTTTACCTCCGAAAACAGCCGATTTTTGGCTGATGTTTTTTTCAATATAGGCGGCACAAGCTTCAATCACTTCAAGGGTATTGAGGTAACTTTCGTAAGCCGTATCCCCCCAGGTAAATAATCCATGTGAACCCAGCATGATACCCCTTATTCCCGGATTCTCTTCCAGGCAGGCCTTAAGCTGTAAGCCAAGATCGAAGCCTGGCCTTTGCCAGTCAACCCATCCTATGGCACCACCCAATAAATCTTTGGTTATCTGCTTTCCGTCTTTGGCTGCGGCAATAGCAATGGCTGCATCAGGATGTAAATGGTCGATATGTTTGAATGGGAGGAAAGCGTGTAAAGGGGTATCAATCGAAGGGGCTTTGGAGGAAAGGTCATAAATACAATGATTGAATAAACCTACCATGGCATCTTCCTGCTCAATTCCCTTGTATATTTTTTGTAGGTTTTGTAACCTGTCAACATACAGTGAAGCCAGTCCGTTTGCTTTAAGGGTTCCCAAATCACCTCCACTACCCTTAACCCACATCACTTCTGTGTCACTTCCGGTGAGCGGATCTTTGGCTGTTATTTTACAGGAAGTATTGCCTCCACCATAATTCGTTAGCCTCAGGTCAGCTCCCAGCAGATTAGACCGGTAAATGAGTAAAGCTACTTCATCACCTTCCATTGATTTGGCCATGGTTTCATCCCACAAATAGCTTACGTGTTTGAATGATGTTTTATTTTGCATATTATTACTTGCATTTTTTATTTTGGGAAAGAATTTCCATATCCCACTATACATACAGACGCAATGATGGTAGCAATTCCTGCCACAATGGTGAACCTGGTTTTATTGCTAACCCCTTTCCATTCCTTTAAAGTGATACCCCACATATTGGCTACCAGAATAATGAACGACATGTGCAGAATCCAGGAACTTGCCCCATTCCCTAATTTACTTTCACCCATCCCATAAAAGAAAAATTGTAAAAACCACATGGTACCTGCCAGGGCACAAAAAATATAATTTTGCAAAAGTGGGGTGTGCTTATTCGTATAATCTCCAAAGCTCCTGTTACGCAAGTTCAGTAAAAAACACCATATCATATTGGTGGTAAGACCCCCCCAAAGTATCACCACAAAAATTACATTGTTTTGAAAAAGAAAATTGCCTTCCCCGGGATGGATAAGCTGCCAGTTGGCATTTGCCAGGTTCGCCAGTGGCTTTCCGGATTCGATACCAAAATTAAAAAAAGCACTCAGGATACCGGAAACAGTGGCTATAATCAATCCTTTAATCAGGTTGAACTCCTTAACACTGTTTTTTTTATTTTCCTCCGACTGGCTTTTTTCTTTCATCATACCGGCCCTGCCACAAACAGCAATGCCTGCAATACAAACCAATACACCAAACAGTACCCATTGCCCTCCTGTATGCTGTAATAAGTAGCCCATGGTCTGGGTCTCTTTTCCGGCTGTAGGCACATACTGGTAGTAAATGGCAGGAATCAGTGAACCAAATGCAGAACAAAAACCCAGAATCACAGAATTGCCCAGGCTCATACCCAGGTATCTTACCCCCAGGCCATACATCAATCCCCCGATACCCCATAAAAGTCCCATCAGAAAAGTGACAGACAGAATCTGTATGGAACTGCTCTGTATGATTTGAAAGAAATCCGGCACAGTCAGGTAAGCTGCAATCGGTGGAACAATTAACCAGGAAAATAAACCTCCCACAATCCAGAAACTTTCCCAATGCCAGCCTTTCACTTTGTTATAAGGCATATAAAAACTACCAGAAGCAAATCCACCAATAAAATGAAATATCACACCTAATAGTACACCCATAAATAATTAAATTTTAGGCAATTAAGATACATTTAATACTCAACTAAAATAAGGTTTACCTTAATCAAATATTACCTAAAACAAACCTGAAATTCACCTTACTTAATTGAAACGTAATGAAAAATTTTATTACCGCTTCAGTTTGGTATATCGCATTGTTACAAAGCCAGTAAAAAATTATAATGCAATTTTTTGAGTACCTCCTTTTAATGGGATGGTGTTCCCCTCCCATACAAATTCACCCGTTATCTTTTCAGGAAGACTGATTTCTGCTTCTATCCCATTCTTACCTTTTCGGTGAAGGATTACTTTTATCCTGCCATTGGGATGGGGCATTTCAGCTGTGATATCTTTCAGTTCACCCATTGATGGTGCAATTCTTACAACAGAAAATCCGGGTTTAGCAGGAACTATCCCACAAATGGTTGCGAAAAAGTCATAATTGGGACTGGCACTCCATGCATGACAATCGGAACGTGTTGGCTCGGGGTTTTCTGCAAAAGTGGTCAGCCCTATTCCGATCATATCCCGCCAGGGTTTTAGTTGTTCGTAATACAGATTAGCCATACCAGCTTTCTGCAATGCCCTTGTTAGGTAAAACCGGTAATAAAATGTAGCCTGGCTGAGTGTACTATCATACAATACTTTTTGCATTACTTTCTGCCTGTCTTCTTTGGGAATGCAACCCGTGATAACTGCCATAATACCCGCATGCTGACTATAAGTATTCTGCAAGGGTGAATTAGCCATTTCCCCTTTTTGTGCATTAAAACAAAGTTGATAAGTGGCTTTATTGAGTTCGTTGGCTAATTGGCGGTAGTGAGTAGCTTCAACGGTCTTCCCAAAAGCGGCTAATAAATCTGCAGCCTGGAAAAGTGTATATACATATTGAAGGGTAATTACGGCAGAATTACCTTTTTCAGCACCATCAGGTATACCTGAAGGAAATGCATTGTTCCAGTCTGTAAAATTCCACCATTCCAAAGGTCCCAGCATTTTTTTTGATTGATCTATTCTCTTTTCAAACCAATCAAGTACACCGGTAATGGGATGCAGGAAGTTTTTTATAAATGCAGGGTCATCCTTATGCATCCAATAATCGTACAGCATCGAAACCCAATAAAGGGAAAAAGGAGGAATCACCTGCAATCGGTTGCTTGGATACCTTCCCTGGGTTAAGCCTTCCGGAACCCTGGAGTGGTAAAAATCAAGGATGGCTTTTCGCATCAGGCGGTCGTCACCCGTTACATACAAGGAAATCAAGGACTGGATTCGGGTGTCACCCTCATATTGCAATTGTTCATAGTAGGGGCAATCGAAATAGGTTTCACCGGCACAAAGCTGTGCTGTTCGCCAGCCAATGTCCCAGATATCCTGCAAGGAAGGATCATTGCTGGTGAATGAGGCCTGCGCTGTAAATGGATAACCAGTGGCCATTCCATATATATCTTCCAGTTCAAGCGGATCATCACTTGTTTCAATATCCAGTTGCAGAAAACGGTAGGTACGAACCCATAGAGGCCTGAACTTCCTTCTGAAACCACCGTCAGGTTTGAATAGATCGAAATTGCCCTTTATCTCTTTGTCATTAATTTGATTGCGGTTGCCTTTTAGGCCGTCTTTGGTAAACAGTGCTTCTGCATAGGTAAGTTTGATCCTGGTCCCTTTTCCTTTACTGACAATCATTTCAGGATAAGCGACTGTATTAAATCCCTGGTCCAGTAGTATGCTTACCTTCTGGTTGGAGGGAATGGTTAATGATTGTTTGCCTGTTAGGACTTCATTGGAAACAATCACTCCTTCTGCCCTTCTTACAATCGATAACCTTTGCTGGTTTTCAAACATCAGGGGAATATTCCTTGGCTGTAATGTCCAGAGGTTGTCTGTACCATGACCAGCCGGTACAGGATTCGCTATACGGGTAACCGATTGCCAGGAGGTATCTATAAAATCAGGCGATTCCCATCCCCATGGGTAGGCACCTGCGTCCAGTTCATCTCCCGGTCCTATCACCATATAGGAATGCAGCCTTGCACCATTATCTGTTGAACAGGGGTGATAAGCCGTATCCTGAAAAACTTTCCATCCGGCTCCGGTATTAATCATTTTTTCCTGATCACCATCACCCTGCAATACAAAGGCAGTTTGGTTAGACACCTGGGCTACGGGTGCATAAACACCCATATTCCAAACCAATGCTGCTACCGTGTTTTTCCCACTTTTCAGGTAGGGTGCGATATCAAATGTTTCAAAATACCAGTTGTATAAGTCGCCACGTGCAGGTCCATTGCCTACCGGAATCCCATTGATAAATAACCTGTAACGATTGTCTGCAGAAACATGGACTCTGAAATTATCGGGAACTTTATCCAACGAAAAATTTTTGCGAAAATGATATACACCATAATCTCTCTGTGAAATACCAGGGCAGGTAATCCAGGAGGCAGGCCAGGACCCTTTTAAAAGTGCTGGATTTATTTCGTTTTTATTTTGTGCACTTGCCGAAAAAAAAATTGGTACGCAGCAGATAAGGAGGATATTTTTCATCAAACCCACTTTATTGGTTTAGTTTTTATTTCGATTTTTTGACTACAGAGAACCGGTATTTACCTGAACCGATGTTTACCTGCATATATCCTTCGGTTCTTTTTGTATTTTCCCCATTAATGAGATTCTCCCCTTCCTTAATAATGTCTTCCTTGCCGGACGGAATAAAAACGGTTGCAGTGGTATTAGCCGGGATGGTAACATCCATCAGGAATTCGCCTGGCGCTGTTTTCCAGCTACTGCTTAAGGTGCCATAAAGCGTTTTGAGGCTGGCAGATGCATGGGTAAAACCACCCCCGGGATGGGGTTGAATCCGGCTATGTTTGTACCCAGTGCCATCTTCATAAGTATCCAGGCCTGCCATTACCCGATACATCCAATCACCGATTGCTCCATAAGCGTAGTGGTTATAGGAATTCATAGAAGGCACCTGGAAACTGCCATTGGGTTTAATACCATCCCATCTTTCCCAGATGGTCGTAGCCCCCATCTTTACCGGATACAACCAGGAGGGATATTTTTCCTGCAGCAAAAGTGTATATGCCATGTCCGTATACCCAAATTGCGTTAACACATAACATAAATAAGGTGTTCCCAGAAATCCTGTTGTTAAGTGATTATTATAGGCTTTGATATTTTCCACCAACCGATCTGCTGCCTGCTGCCTCAGATTTTCGGGCAGCATGTCAAACTGAAGGCTTAATACATATGCTGTTTGCGTTCCTGATATTAGCCGGCCATTGGCACTTAGGTATTCTTTTAGATAGGCTGCTTTAATATTTTGTAATAATGAACTGTATTCCTGCACATCTGCCGCCTTACCCAATACCCTTGCTGCATTGATCAATAACTGGGTGGAATGGGCATAGAAACATTGGGCTATTAGGTATTTATCCGTAACCGCTGCTTTTCCGTCATTATCATCGTCAGGTCTGAAGAAAAGCCAGTCACCAAAATGAAATCCGGTATTCCAAAGGTCTTTCCTGCTTTTCTCCCGCATATAGCCAACCCATTTTTTCATGCTGTTATATTGGGTTGCCAGTAAACCTGTATCTCCATACGCCAGATACATATTCCAGGGGATAATGGTTACTGCATCTGCCCATCCGGCGGATCCGGCTGCATTTTCGCCTAACACATTGGGAATTACAAATGGGATACTTCCATTGGGTAATTGGTCAGCCTCCATGTCCTTCAGCCATTTGGAAAAAAAATTATGTACATCCATATTGAAGGCAGCTGTTCGGGAGAATACCTGGGCATCACCTGTCCAGCCCAATCGTTCATCCCGCTGGGGACAATCAGTAGGCACATCTAAAAAATTACCTTTCTGGCCCCATTCAATGTTGTGTTGAAGCTGATTGATCAAACTATTAGAAGATTGAAATTCTCCCGTTTTTTCCATATCAGAATACATGGCTACTGCTGTAAAGTTTTCAGGTTTGATTTCGCCGGGATAACCTTCCAGTTTAATATAACGGAATCCATGCCAGGTAAAATGGGGTTCAAAAACCTCCCATTCTCCTCCTTTGAGAAAATAAGTATCCTGTGATTTGGCTGCCCTTAAATTAGCCGTGTAAAAGTTGCCTTGCTTATCCAGCACTTCTGCATGCGAAACAATAATTTTATCACCCGGGTTACCTTTAGCCTGTAAGGTTACCCAGCCAACCAGGTTCTGGCCAAAATCAAGCACTTTCTCACCATTGGGGGTGGTGATAATTTTGAGCGGCTGAAAAACTTCTTTTTTTCTAACGGGTTCAAAAAATCCGGCAACCAGGGGTTGTAACGAAAATTGGGCTGTTTTAACACCGCTCCAACGGGAATCGTCATAACCCGGTAAATCCCATCCTGTTCTCTCTTCTCTTTTATCGATGGTTTCCCCATTATAGATTTCGGCATACCTAATCGCACCCGTAGCAGATTTCCAGCTTCCATCAGAAACAATTGTTTCGGTTGAGCCATCACTATAGTGTATATCCAATTGTAACAAAAGGGATATGTCTTTCCCATACACATTTTGGTTATTGGAGAATCCAATAATGCCCCTGTACCATCCATTTCCCAAAATAACAGCGAGTGCATTTGCTCCGTTTTTAAGCAAGTCGGTAACGTCGTAGGTCTGGTATTGCAAGCGTTCTTTATAAGCAGTCCAGCCCGGCGTGAAATAAGCATCCCCGATACGTTTCCCGTTTATAAAAGCTTCATACATTCCATGAGCAGTAATAAAGGCAGTGGCTGAAATAATTTTTTTTGCTGTAGCAAATTCTTTTCTCAATAAAGGGCATGGTCGCACAAGGCTGTCTTCTGCATATCCGGGACCAATCCATTTGGCTTTCCAGTCGTTTACCGCCAACATACCCATTTGAAAGGAAGACCACTCGCTGGTTACCGGTGCAGTTGCTTTATTGTCCCAAACGTTAACCTGCCAATAATATTTTTTCCCACTACGCAAAGGATTACCCTTATAAGCAACGAAAGTACTTTGGGAAGAAAGTTTTTTTCCAGAGGTCCAAAAAGGGGTTGAACTTTTGAGGTCGGTATAAACCCTGATTTCATAGGCTGATTGCAGCATGTCCCGTTGGTCACTTTCCATTTGCCAACTAAATCCGGGTGATTGGGTACCTAATCCGATGGGATTGGTAATATTTTCAACCCTTGGTTTGGTGACCCAAAATTGAGCTTTTACGGTCAATAAAAGAAAAAGGAATAACCCCAGGGTAAAAATGATTTTTTTCATGACAAGCAGCTTTTAGAACAATTTTATGCAGCATTCAAAGGGAAGCTAACTTTTTATCATCTCAATCCATCATTAACCAGCTATCAGCTTGCCACTTCTTACAGAAACATTTAAAAATCATCAGCCTCCCGATAAGCTTTTATCAAAGCCAATTCTCCTTCTTTGCCAGGATTGGCATTGCCATGTTCCATGCCAAAAATGCCGGTATACCCTTTTTGGGAAATATGTTTAAAAATGTTTTTATAATTCATTTCTCCGGTACCCGGTTCTTTTCTGCCGGGATTATCACCTATCTGAAAATAACCGATTTCATCCCAGGCTTTGTTAATATTGGCTATTATATTGCCTTCATTTCTTTGCATGTGGTACATGTCAAACAGGATTTTACAGGAGGGACTATTCACCGCTTTACAAATAGCGTAGGTTTGCGAAGAAAGGCGCAAAAAAAGATCGGGCGTATCACTAAGGGGTTCCATTACCATCACCAATCCATGGGGTTCAAGAATTTCAGCACCCCGGCGCATGGATTCTATTACATTGGCCATCTGGTAGGCCTCGGGAAGGCTTCTTTCATAATTACCCGGAACAACTGTCATCCATTTTGCGTGACATCTTTTGGCTACCTCAACTGCATCCTGGCAATATTTAATGAACTTATCTCTCCATTCTTTTTTTCCACCCGCCAGATTGGTAGACAAAGGCCATTTATCAAATTCTATTACAAATACACCCATAGTCATTCCCAGTTCGGCTAAAGTATCACCAATTTTTTTTTGTTGTTCCGGTGTACGACTCATCATTCCATTGTCTTCAATAGCCCTGAAACCCATACTGTGTGCGAACCTGATTTGATCAATAAAATCAGGGCCTGCATGATTTTTAAACATCCCATCGTGAAAGGCATAGTTACATTTGAAAGGCTGATTATCCATGGGCACATTTTCAGTTGCCATTGCACGGGAAAGGCTAAACATAGAACCACTTGCCAGTAATCCCTGTTGCATGAATTTTCTTCTTTTCATAATTAGCTATTTACAACTAATTTATTGATAAAAAATTACAATGCACAAAGTTTGTAGGACAATGCCTTCCTTGGGCGTAAAAATTTCTTTTTATCCTCAATTCCCCGGCCCTGTTTTAGCTTATAAATGGTTGTATATTCCAAATTGGCTGAAAAGCCGCCGGAGCCCAAAGAAGGAATGTATACCGGAAGAAAGTGAGTTAGGGCTGATTTTGTTGAGACATGATAGCTTTTATGCATTTTTCAAGGCTTACCTGCCAGTCTATCATTTCGCAATTAAAATCATTCACCAGATGGCTGGTATCCATTACTGAAAAGGCTGGTCTTTTTGCGGGTGTGGGATATTGGTCAGAGGTTATGGGTAAAACTTTACAGTTTGAATGTATGAAAGTTGCAATGGTAGTAGCAAAATCGAACCAGGATATTGCTCCCCTATTGCTGTAATGGAAATAACCATAATGCCGGTTCCCATTTTCCAGGTTTTGGATGATATGCACGAGGCAGTTGGCCAGGTCTGCTGCATAAGTAGGAGACCCGGTCTGGTCACTGACAACACTTATTTCATTTCTCTCCTTCATTAGCCGGATCATGGTTCGAACAAAATTATTCCCTACAGAGCTATACAGCCAGGAAGTCCGGATAATCAGTGACCGGGGATTGTTTTCCATGGCTAGTTTTTCGCCCACCCATTTGGTATACCCATAATAGTTTACCGGGTCAGTTTTATCCGTTGGTGTGTATGGCATTTTGCCATTCCCTTTAAAAACATAATCGGTAGAAATCTGAAGGAGGGTACAATCGTATTTCAGACAATTTTGGGCAATGATACCCACCGCTTCGCCGTTAATTTGAAGGGCCGCTGCCTGATCAGTTTCTGCTTTGTCAACCGCCGTATAAGCCGCAGTATTGATGAAATAATCGGGTTGGTATTGCTCAAAAAATGAAGGAATGGATGTTGGATTTGACAGGTCTAACTGATTACTGTCTGTAAACAAGGTTGTAAACCCTTCTGGTTTTTTTGCCGTTAATTGTTGTAGTTGATACCCCAACTGTCCGTTTTTCCCGGTTACAACAATGAGTGGTTCCCGCATTTTTTGAAGTAATTTATTTTCTGATCATCTGAAAGCTACGTTACTTAAGCAAATTCTTTCGGTTTTTTCACCCATTCCTCTTTAGCCAGTGAAGCAAAATAAGCATAGGTTTTTTGCAAACCATCTTTACGGGAAACCAAAGGGGACCAATGTAATAATTCCTTAGCCCTGGTGATATCAGGTTGCCTTTGTTTGGGGTCATCTACCGGCAGATCACGATATACAATTTTAACTTTATTTCCGGTTAATTGCAATATCTCTTCAGCAAAGTCCTTAAGAGAAATTTCATCCGGATTACCAATATTGACGGGAAGTGAATAATCACTCATTAATAATCGGTAAATACCCTCAATTAAATCATCCACATAGCAAAATGACCTGGTTTGGCTTCCGTCTCCAAAAACAGTTAGGTCTTCGCCCCTTAGCGCCTGCCCTATAAAAGCGGGAAGTGCCCGTCCGTCGTTGAGGCGCATTCTGGGACCATAGGTATTAAAAATGCGAACAATCCTGGTCTCCACATTATGAAAAGTATGGTACGCCATGGTTATAGATTCCATGAAACGTTTGGCTTCATCATAAACACCTCTGGGACCAACAGGATTCACATTACCCCAGTATTCTTCGGTTTGTGGGTGAACTAATGGATCGCCGTAAACTTCACTGGTGGATGCCACCAGAATCCTGGCTCCTTTTTCTTTAGCAAGTCCAAGACAATTATGGGTTCCCAAGGCTCCTACTTTAAGCGTCTGTATGGGAATCTTCAAATAATCAATGGGGCTGGCGGGCGATGCAAAATGGAGTATATAATCCAGTTCGCCCGATATGTGTATAAACTTAGTTACATCATGGTGTTGAAACTCAAAATTAGGCAATTTGAAAAGGTGTTCAATATTTTTCAAATCACCGGTAATCAGGTTATCCATTCCAATTACCTGATAGTCCAGTTTTACAAACTTATCACAAAGATGTGACCCTAAAAAACCAGCGGCACCAGTAATTAACACTTTTTTGCCTGACATATTAGGAAATTTTAGGCCGGCCTATACTTTCATAGTGATAGTCCAGATTAGATATAAATGCTAAATCAAAAAGGTTCCTTCCATCAAAAATTACTTTATTCTTGAGTTTTGTATTGAACATATCAAAATCAGGTGTTCTAAACTCACTCCATTCAGTTGCAATAATAAGGGCATCTGCATTATCTATGGCATCATACTGGCCGGAGGCATATTCTATCTTATCGCCTAGTAATTTTTTTACATTGGGCATAGCTTCAGGGTCAAATGCAGCAATGGTGGCACCTTCCTTCAGTAACGCGTCAATTAAATAAAGGGCAGGCGCTTCCCTGATATCATCCGTATTGGGTTTAAATGCCAATCCCCATATGGCAAATTTTAATCCAGAAAGATTACCCTTAAAATAATTTTTTATCTTAGGTAAAAGATGGAGTTTTTGCATTTCATTGACATCCTCTACAGCTTTCAAAATTTTAAAGTCATAGTCAACATCATCTGCCGATCGTATCAAAGCCTGTACATCTTTAGGGAAACAACTACCACCATACCCAATTCCTGGAAACAAAAAGCGCTTGCCTATTCGGTTATCACTTCCAATTCCTTTTCTTACCATATCTACATCCGCTCCCATTTTCTCGCACAATTGAGCTATTTCATTCATAAATGAAATTTTTGTTGCCAAAAATGAGTTAGCAGCATACTTGGTTAATTCTGCAGACCTTTCATCCATAAAAATTACAGGATTTCCCTGCCTGACAAAAGGGGCATAGAGTTCACTAAGAACTTTCCTTGCCCGTTCTGAACTGGTTCCTACCACTACCCTGTCGGGCTTCATAAAGTCATCCACAGCTACCCCCTCTCTAAGGAATTCCGGATTGCTTACTACATCAAATTCTCCTTTATAATGCATCGAAATAGCCTTATGAACTTTTTCCGCTGTGCCTACCGGCACGGTACTTTTATCAATAACTATCTTATAATCAGTAATTATTTTCCCAATTTCTGAAGCTACTCCCAAAACATAACGTAAATCTGCAGATCCATCTTCGCCGGGTGGTGTGGGTAATGCCAAAAAAATGATTGTAGCATCCTTTATTCCCTCTGCCAAATCAGTTGTAAAATGTAACCTCTCTTCCTTGAGATTTCTTAAAAAAAGTTTTTCAAGACCCGGTTCATAAATGGTTATCTCGCCATTAGAAAGTTTTGACACCTTCTGTTGGTCAATATCAATACAATTGACCTTATTCCCGGTTTCAGCAAAACAGGTTCCTGTAACCAATCCTACATATCCGGTTCCAACTACTGCAATTTTCATATCCTAACTAATTAATAAATTCTAAAACATTTTTAGTAATATATTCCAGTTGGTCATTGTCCATTTCGGTATGTATGGGCAATGAAACAACCCTTTCAGTTAACCAGTCCGTAATAGCTAAATGATATTCCGGCAGCTTAAATGAAGCAAACATTTCCTGCTTATGTCCCGGTACGGGATAATAAATCATGGAAGGAATCTTTTTTTCTGCCAGGTGACTAACTAGTTCGTCCCTGTTTACCCCGTCCAAAACCAGGGTATATTGGTGATAGACATGGGTACAATAAGCAGCCTTAAAAGGGGTTATTATTTTAGGATTGCCGGCAAATGCGGCATTATACCTGGCTGCCACCTGTTGACGGGCTGTATTATATTGGTCGAGGTTGGCCAGCTTTATATTCAAAATGGCTGCCTGAATTGAATCGAGACGGGAATTACAACCCACCAGTTCATGATAGTACCTTTTCTGCTGACCATGATTGGCAATCATTTTAATTTTGTGGGCTAAGGTTGCATCATTGGTGAAAATTGCGCCCCCATCACCGTAAGCACCGAGGTTCTTACTTGGGTAAAAAGAGGTGGTTCCTATGGTACCTATGGTTCCTGTTTTCTTCCGGGTCCCATCAGAAAAAGTATAGTCACACCCAATTGCCTGGGCATTGTCCTCAATTACAAACAGACCGAATTCTTCCGCAATCTGCATAATCTCCTCCATGGGTGCCGCATGTCCATACAAATGCACCGGCACAATTGCCTTCGTTTTGGGGGTTATGGCTTTACGTACAGCATCAGGTGATATACAAAAGGTTTTAGGATCCACTTCCACAAAAACAGGCTGTAACCTTAATAAGGCTACCACTTCCGTTGTGGCTATATACGTAAAAGAAGGTGTAATTACTTCGTCTCCCGGTTCAAGACCCAGCGCCATCATGGCAATTTGTAACGCATCCGTTCCATTGGCGCAAGGTATGGTATGACCAGCCCCCATGTATTGTCCCAGATTTTCAGTGAAATCCTTTACTGCTTTTCCATTGATATAAGCCGCAGTATCCATTACTTCCAAAACGGCAGCATCTATTTCCTTCTTAATTTTCAGGTATTGAGACCTGGTATCCACCATTTGAATTGGCTTCATATCTGAGCACTGTTTAGAGCGGGCAAAATTACTGGAAAATCACTAAACTAGTCTAATAATGCGCATTATTAATACCTTTCACCAACCTGGTTTTAATTTGTTTCTTTGTAGTGCAAAAGCCTGATTCAAAATGATTCCCTACCGCGTATTTGTTTGGCTATATCCTAAAATTGCCTGGCC
>CAVVSL010000024.1:0-7363 GCA_963750825.1 uncultured Bacteroidota bacterium
GCTTTAATAATTTCAGTTCCTTTACAGAACAATACCTGGAAGAGTTAACCAAAGACCGGGCAGATACCAATGCTGCCCTCAGTAATTATATATTCGGCTCCTCCCTGGCTTTTCGGACATTCCTGGTAGATACTATCAGAGGTCCCGGAGGTTCAGTTGCAGGTTACCAGAGCCTTGTCCCCATTTCCACGGGCGTAAACCAGTCTTATGATGCCATTACCCGGGGCGGTTACCATGAAATTGCTTTAGGTTTGGCCGGGAATATGGCTGATAAAATGTATGTGGGTGGTAGCCTTACCATACCCATCATCAGTTACCAGCGTGATCTTATTTATTCAGAAACCGACGCCACCAGCAATCCCAATAACCAGTTCAAAGATTTTACCTACAAAGAAACCTTTACCTCCAATGGTGTGGGCGTGGGCCTGAAAATGGGGGTCATTTACAAACCACAGGATAGCTGGCGCATTGGTTTTGCCGTACACACTCCTCAACTGATGGGGTATACAGACAGGATCAGTTCTTCCTTAACGAGTAACACTGAATCCTATGCAGGAACCCGCTCTGCCAGCAGCAATGACCTGAATAGTGGTAAAGCGGGCGAACGTAAATACAATATGATTACCCCCTGGAGAGCCATTGCCAGTGCTAGCTTTGTATTCAGGGAAATAAAAGACACCCGTCTTCAAAGAGCTTTTATCAGCGCTGATCTGGAATATGTAAATTACCGTAGTGCCCGTTTTTCAGGCGTAAATGGTGCCAGCCAGGCATTACTCGATTATTATCAGCTCATTAATGAGGGCATAAAAGATACCTACAAAGGCAATATCAATTTCCGGTTGGGAGGAGAACTAAAATTACACACCATCATGTTCAGGTTAGGTGGTGCTTACTACGGCAGCCCTTATGCTGATGCCAATGTAAAAGCAAGCAGGATACTGGCTACCGGCGGATTGGGATACCGTGACCATGGAATATTTATTGACCTTACTTATGCGCATGTATTTATGCAGGACGCTCAGTTCGCCTACAGGCTGGTTGATAAGCCCAATACTTTTGCCACACAAAGCGGTAACCGGGGTAATATTGTACTGACACTGGGTTTTAAATTCTAAATGATTCTATTACTTCAAAAAGAAAGGCATCCTTAAAAAGGACGCCTTTCTTTTATTTTCTAATCAGGGAGGATTGCTTATTTCAATTCATCCATAGTCAGTCCCTGGTTGACTTTCACATTGGGTAATTCAATCAGGAGTTTGAATTGGCCTGCATCAAAAACCTGCTTAACCGGTAATTTTATGCCATTGAAACTGCCATATTCAGTAATGGTGATAGTGGCGGTAGTGGAACCGGCTGGACTCTCCTGTTTACGTTCCTCTTTAACACGCAATCCGGATGTTACATCATAATAGACATTAAATATTCTTCCTTTCGCTGATTTCACCTCCAGGTTATAGGCATCTTTGCCATCAACCTGTTCAATTCCTTTTAGGGCAAAAGTATAATCTCCTTTTTGCAACATATACTGTTCAAGGAATAGCCCTGCAGCCTCCTGTAATTCTTCTTTGTCTTCCTCTTTGAGGGATTGTTCCGCTCCCTGTTGCACTACAGAAAATATTTTCCCATCACGGGTTAGTTGTTTTGACAGCGACATGGCACCTGCACTAATGGTTTGTAAATAACCGGTTGGCAGTACATACTTCACAGCAAAATCGAGCTTCTGTCCCATAACGCTGGCGGTGCCCGTCATGGATACATCCTTAATCGCTGCCATTGCAGCGGCCCCACCCTGCGCTTCCATACTTTTCATAAGAATACTTTCAGGAGTAACAGATGCATCTACCTTTTTTTCTGTCGGCGGAACCATTTCATTTCCATATACATCGAAATATTTCACTTCTCCATACTTCTCGAGTCCGGGTGCCACCTGTTTGGCATTACCTACAATCACAATATTCATATGACCAGGTTGAATATACTTGTCAGCCATTTGTTTTACAGTAGTCAGGTCAACAGCTGCGAGATTTTTAAGGTAGTTCTGGTAATAGTCTTTGGGAAGTCCATACCTCGCAATGTTAAGCGCAAAATTCGCAATGGTAGCAGGGTTTTCGAGGGAGCGGGCAAAACTACCGCTCATTTCATTTTTTGTCTGACCAAGATCGGCATTGCTTACCAATTCAGACCTGATTCGGCTAAACTCCATCAAAAACTGTCCAATGGCACTGTCGGTTTTTTCATTCCGGACAGAAGAACTCGCCGTAAAATTTCCAATTAGTTTATCCGAACTCAATTGTGAATATGCCCCATAGGTAAATCCATTTTTCTCCCGTAAATTTTTATATAGCCTTCCGGAAGAACCGTTACCCAGTATATTATTCATCACGGAAGATGGAATGGCATCCCTTGTCCCCGGTTTTAAAACAACCGGCGTTACTATATTGATTACACTCTGAACGGAACTGGGTCTGTCAACCAGTGCTATAAAAGTCTTGACGGGTGCTGCGGGTATTGGGTAAACGGGCGAGGGCACTTCTCCCCTTTCCCAACTTCCAAAATTCAATTCTGCCAGTTTTCTGGCATTGCCCGGATCAATATCGCCCACAAAAATGAGGTAAGCAATGTTGGGTTTCCAGTACTTTGCATAATAGTTTTTGATGTCTTCAACCGTTACTTTGTTAACAGAGGCTTCCGTTTCCACTTCTCCGTAAGGATGGTTTTTACCATACACCACTTTGCTTACCACATTGGCTGCAATTGCATTTGCATTTTCCTTGCTTTGGGCTATACCGGATAATTCCTGTTTTCGGATTTTTTCCAATTCATCCACAGGAAATGAGGGCCTGAGTGCCACATCAGCCATCAATTCAAATACTTTGGAGAAATTATTTTTCAACGAAAAGGCATTCACACTTTTGGCAGAAGCATTGATAGTGGCTCCCAGGTAATCAATTTCCTCGTCGAGTGTAACTTTTTTCATTTTAGTAGTCCCTCTTCTGAAGAGTTCACCGGCCATACTGATCATCCCGGCTTTTTCTCCTTCCAGTACCGGCTCTCTTTCGATGGTAAGGGTTGCTGATACCCTGGGAAGTTTGGAATTCTGTACCACAAAAACCTTCAAGCCATTGGGCAATACAAAAGTGACTGGTTCGGCCACCTTTATGATGGGTGCAGGACCGGGCTTTGGAGGTTTTGATCTGTCGATGGGCTGCTGGGCCTGGATTACCAGTGGCAGAAAGGATATAAGTGATAGGATTATATTTTTCATGTTCATGCTTTTTTGGAATAAAATTTCGCTTGCTTCTTAGTTGAGATTAACTTACCTGAGATACATTATTTTTTGGATCCCCTGGGTACATAATACAATACCACCCGATTATCTTTATTGAGGTATTTTTTGGCAACATTCAATATATCTTCTCTTGTGACCTGATTATACCTATCAATTTCCGTGTTAATCAAATTAGCATCCCCGAAATAAACCTGGTAGTTGGCAAGGGTTTCAGCGATTCCTGCCATGGTAGCATTTTTGGTAACAAAATCAGTATTGATCTGGTTCTTCACTTTTACAAACTCCCTTTCTCCCACCAGTTTATCCTTTACCTCATCAATAACCACCTGTATTCCTTTTTCCAGATTTTCCGGTTGAACGTTCATATTGGCAATACCAAAAATGATAAACAAACCAGCATCTTCTAATGCATAATTAAAAGCACCGGCCTGCACAGCTAACTGTTTCTCATCTACAATTGCCTTATTCATCCTTGAAGAATTTCCTCCTGATAATAAAGTAGACAATACATTAAAGGCATAGTATTCTTTACTGCCCTGTTTGGGAGACCGGTAGGCCTGTATAACGGCGGGTAACTGGATATTATCCTCCACTACATCCCGGATTTCTCCACCCAGCGGGGGCTCCTGCATACCGGGTCTGGGAATTGGTTGTGTACCCCTGGGAATGCTGCCAAAATAATCCTGAATTTGTTTTTTGATTACCGGCAGGTCAATATCTCCTGCGATGCTCAAAACACAGTTATTGGGAACATAGAAAGTTTTATAGAAGTTTTTGAAATCGTCCAGTTTGGCCCTGCTCAGGTGCTCCAGGCTACCAATGGGTTGCCAGCGGTAGGGATGTAGGGTAAATGCCCTTTTGAAAATTTCACCGATGATGGTACCATAGGGCTGGTTGTCAATTCGCTGACGTTTCTCCTCTTTAACCACTTCTTTCTGGGTATTTACACCAACGTCCTCAATCTTGGCATGAAGCATACGTTCACTTTCCAGCCAAAGACCTAGTGCGTACTGGTTACTGGGAAATAATTCAAAATAATAGGTGCGATCCTGTGAAGTATTGGCGTTGTTATACCCCCCGGCATTGGAAGTATACTTATCAAAATCTCCCCGCTTAACATTTTCACTTCCTTCAAACATCAGGTGTTCAAAGAAATGGGCAAAGCCGGTCCTTGCCGTATCCTCATTTTTAGAACCCACATGGTACAAAGCGGATACTGCCACAACGGGAGCTGTTTTATCCTGGTGCAATATCACCGTTAACCCGTTAGACAGGGTATATTTTTCATAAACGATATTCGGTGCCTGTGCCTGAATAACTGTCACTGGCAACAGTGCGGCGGGCAAAAGCCATAACCATTTTCTCATAATAATTAATTTTAGTTCAGTTTCCTTTTGGCAATATGGTAAAAATAATTAAGATATATCCGGTTTGTGGAATTAACCCTCTCTTAAATTAGATGAGCGGTAATGAATTTTAGGAATTTACACGGGAAGCTGACTGAGTATTTCCTGTACACCTGTCTTTTCAGCCTCCATCCAGATTATTTCCTTGTCTTTTGTAAACCAGGTCATCTGTCGTTTGGCATATTGACGGGTATTTTTTTTGATATGGTTTACGGCTACATCCAGACTGGTTTCCCCGTCAATATAGGCAAAAATCTCCCGGTAGCCAACCGTTTGGAGGGCATTGGCTTCCCTGAATGGCAATAAGGATTCTACTTCTTTTACTAAGCCTTCTTCCATCATCCGGTCAACCCGCTGGTCTATATTTTTATGCAGGTTTTCTTTGGAAAGTCCCCACCCAATTTTGAGGATATTGAATGGCCTTTCCTTTTTAAAGGATGTACGGAATTCCCTAATTGACTTACCCGTACCATTCAGTACTTCCAAAGCCCGCATTAATCGCTGGGGGTTTTGCTGTTCGGCTATTTCCCAGAATGCAGGATCTTTTTCCTGCAACTCTCTTTGCAACCAGATCAATCCCTTCTTTTCGTATTCGGCTATTATGTGCGCCCTTATGGCTGGTTCTATTTGCGGCATCGGATCAATACCCTCACAAAAAGCTTTTATGTACAACCCGGTGCCTCCCACCATTACAGCCACTGGATTATTTTTAAATATCTGTTCGGCACAGGATACTGCATAGTTTTCAAAACTACCGGCATTCAATTCTTCTGTAACAGCATGGGAAGCAATAAAATGATGCTTAACCCGGTTCAATTCCGCTTCGGAAGGCCGGGCAACACCAATTTTCATTTCCCGGTAACACTGCCTTGAGTCCGCAGATATAATTTCAGTCCCCAGTTGCTCAGCCAGTTCCACAGCTATCGAGGTTTTACCCGAAGCAGTTGGTCCGGCAATGATGATTACGGTATTTTTCTGTAGGTCAGTCATAATGGGAATACCCAGCATTTTTAAATTGAAGAACCAACCCTATATGGAGGATTGGTTCTTTACGCTATTTGAAATGGCCCCTGGCCAAATAATTTATATTTCTTCTTCTGAGTTTTCAGACTCGTCAACAGTATCCTCCTCATCGGCATCGCTATCCTCTCCTTCTGTTCCAAAGCCTTCTGCTCCGGCAGAAAGGTCGTATTTCTCCTCGATGTCGGCAAACTTATCACCTAACAGGCTCTTCGTTCCATATTGCTGTGGACCGATACCCTCGGTTCGGGAAACTGCCGGATAGGCAATTTTACTGCTTTCTTCCCTGTTTACATTGATGAGTTCAATGAGGAATACCCAGTGTTTTTCAAAATCATATTCGTAAACGAATTTCTGGTTGGTGTCCCTTATTTCTGACCCAATGGTAATATCCGCCATCAGCAATGAACACGCGGGTCGGCGTCGATGCGCAGGGCAAGACCGGCGGCGAACCCGTCGGCGTGCTGGGCCTCCAGGCGGGCTACGAAGGGAAGCGCCAGACCTTCGGACAATCGGACTGGGCCCTGAAGCCCGCCGCCGAGCTGGAGGGGCTCTATAT
This sequence comes from uncultured Bacteroidota bacterium, assembly GCA_963750825.1. Lineage (GTDB taxonomy): Bacteria > Bacteroidota > Bacteroidia > Chitinophagales > Chitinophagaceae > Sediminibacterium. Next base: position 6,275 of record CAVVSL010000024.1, read on the forward strand.
CGGGCAGCAATCGCCGGTCGGCGACATGCCCATCACCTCCAGCGTCCTGGGAACGCAGTACGTCACCCTCCCCATGACCGTCGGCGTGGTGCTCGCGAACGCGGTCTTCACCGTCCAGACGCCCTGGTCCCGCAAGATCTTTCCCTATCTCGGCGTGGGCGCGGGCGTGGCGCGCATCTCCATCCAGGGCGCCAATTCCACCAATCCCAGCGAGCCCGGCATCAATCATTTCGACTTAGGCCCGGATGCGTCGGCGACGGCTTTTGCGATGCAATTCAAGGCCGGCCTGAAGGGGAGGTGGCCCGGAACCTGGTCCTGTTCGCCGAATACAGGCACCTCACCATCAATCCGACGCAGTACACCTTCGGCGAAACGCTTCCCCCATCCGCCCGCTGGATCCCGGACGGTGAGCCAGGGGCGCCAATCCTACAACTTGTTCGTTGCCGGCCTGCAGTTGAAGTTCTGAATGGCATGACCGCCGACGACTACCCGTTCGACCACGCCTTCCTGGGCCGCGTCGCCAACCGCATCATCAACGAATGCCGCTGCGTGAACTGGGTGACGTACGACATCACGAGCAGGCTGCCGGGGACGGTTGAGTGGGAGTGAGTGACATGGCTATGACAGGCGAACACGCATCCAGGCGTGTAGCGGACACCTACGATAAGGCGAAGTGCCAATGAACTGTCTAAAGGTCCTTGAAAGGACCGAGGCGGTATTCACGTTTCATCAGGCGACCTAGCTCCGAATAATGAATCATCTGCCAGTCAGCGTTGTGCGCCGCAGCCCGCATCGCTTTTGTGACGGTCTGATTAGTCAAGATCAAGTCACCTTGCTGCTTGAGGCTTGAATCCAAAGAAAACAGCTTCGCTGCGGCAGTTCGCGATGTAACCGGCCAAATTCGGAATGCTTCGCCTTCGTTCTCAAGCAAGATACTTTGACCATCGCTATAGCGACGATTCCATTGAAACCCCGCAAGCAGCGATACGCAGAAATCACGAAACTCGCCATCTGTGCCCTTAGAAGCTTGCACGCCAGTCGCGAAGGCCAAAGCCAGCAATACGTCTGTTCGGTGCGCCGCAGTAAAAA
>CAVVSL010000025.1:0-16705 GCA_963750825.1 uncultured Bacteroidota bacterium
TTCCCGGAACGGGAATTGCTGCCCCTAAGACTATACCGACAGCACCTATAGTTACAGTGGTTAATAATTGCGGATCAGCTACTTTATCTACCAATGCAACGGGCACGTTGGCCTGGAGCAATGGCGCTACTACTTCTTCTATAACTTTGACTACCGGTGGCACCTATAGTGTTACACAAACAGTCAATGGTTGCACCAGTGCTGCAGGATCGGGAACAGCTGCTCCGATAGCCATACCTTCAGCACCAGTAGTAACGGTGGTGAATAATTGCGGATCCTCCACATTGTCAACCAGTGCAACGGGAAGTTTACTCTGGAGCAATGGTGCCACCACATCTTCTATTGTTGTAAATGATGCGAATACTTATAGTGTTACCCAAACGGTGAATGGTTGTACCAGTGCTGCAGGAACGGGCGTATCGGCCCCTAAAGTTATTCCATCAGCACCCGTTGTAACAGTAATAAATAATTGTGGATCCTCCACACTATCAACCAGTGCAACGGGAGGTTTACTATGGAGCAATGGATCGACTGCTTCCTCTATTACGGTTAATAATGCCAATACTTATAGTGTTACGCAGACTGTGAACAGTTGTACCAGTTCAGCAGGAACAGGCGTATCGGCTCCTAAAGCTATACCCCCAGCACCTGTAGTAACGGTGGTGAATAATTGTGGTTCATCTACTTTAACCACTAATGCAACCGGAAGTGTACTCTGGAGCAATGGAGCGACTACTGGTTCTATTACAGTTTCAACTAGTAGTAATTTTAGTGTTACCCAAACTGTGAGTGGTTGTACCAGTGCCGCAGGATCGGTAACAGCTGCTCCGATAGCCATACCTTCAGCACCTGTAGTAACGGTGGTGAATAATTGCGGATCCTCCACTTTGTCTACCAGTGCAACGGGAAGTTTACTCTGGAGCAATGGTGCCACCACATCTTCTATTGTTGTAAATGATGCGAATACCTATAGTGTTATCCAAACTGTGAATGGTTGTACCAGTGCTGCAGGAACGGGCGTATCGTCCCCTAAAGTCATACCATCAGCACCCGTTGTAACAGTAATAAATAATTGTGGATCCTCCACACTATCAACCAGTGCAACGGGAGGTTTACTATGGAGCAATGGATCGACTGCTTCCTCTATTACCGTTAATAATGCCAATACTTATAGTGTTACGCAGACTGTGAACAGTTGTACCAGTGCTGCAGGATCAGGAACAGCTGCTCCGATAGCCATACCTTCAGCACCAGTAGTAACGGTGGTGAATAATTGCGGATCCTCCACATTGTCAACCAGTGCAACGGGAAGTTTACTCTGGAGCAATGGTGCCACCACATCTTCTATTGTTGTAAATGATGCGAATTCTTATAGTGTTACCCAAACGATGAATGGTTGTACCAGTGCTGCTGGAACGGGCGTATCGGCCCCTAAAGTCATACCATCAGCACCCGTTGTAACAGTAATAAATAATTGTGGATCCTCCACACTATCAACCAGTGCAACGGGAGGTTTACTATGGAGCAATGGATCGACTGCTTCCTCTATTACCGTTAATAATGCCAATACTTATAGTGTTACCCAAACTGTGAATGGTTGTACCAGTTTAGCAGGAACGGTCGTATCGGCCCCTAAAGCTATATCCCCAGCACCAGTAGTAACGGTGGTGAATAATTGTGGTTCATCTACTTTAACCACTAATGCAACCGGAAGTGTACTCTGGAGCAATGGAGCGTCTACTGCTTCTATTACAGTTTCAACAAGTGGAAACTATAGTGTTACCCAAACTGTGAATGGTTGTTCGAGTTCTGCAGGAACTTCCGCAGTCAATATTATATCAAATCCCGTTGTCAGTGCCATCACAGGAAATACAACGTTAAATATTGGCAATACCAGTCAGTTAGCCTCTGCAACTTCCGGAGGAATCTGGAGCAGTAACAACTCCCCAGTAGCTACTGTTACCTCAAACGGACTGGTAAATGGCATTGCAGTTGGAACAGCAACGATATCCTATAAGGTTACCAATTCTGCAGGATGCAGTACTACCCTAACAGCGTTAGTTACCATTATCAATAATTGTGTAACCCCTACTGTGAATATCAGTACAACCAGTCCGGATGATTTTTGCAGTAATTTTACCTTAACTGCAAATACAAATGCGAATAACCTTGTATATCGCTGGGATTACAACAATAATACTATTGGAACCGGCCTGAGCCTGGGACTCACCAATGCCAGTGCAGATGGAATTTACAGGGTAACCGTAACCTCCCCCGGTTGTGGATCAGCAGTAGCCACCTTTAACTACCAAAAGCAAAACCTTACCAGCAGTTATACCATTCTTGCATACAAGGAAGTTGATTTCAAGAAAAACAGCCAATTGGTATCAGGTAGTATGGGTATACTTACCAGTAAAGGGGAAGTTGACTTCCAAAGCAATAGTTCGGTAAACGGACCTGGTGCTTTCGTAAAATCACCGGATATTGAATTAAGGGGTTATAATATTGACGTGCCTAATAAAATATATGGAGTAGCCACTGTAACGCTTCCTGCAATGCAGTATAATACCAGCTCTACAAAATATCTTTCTGACTATACTGCCAGTCAGAACAATGCTACTATCAACGGTAATTTTGATAAATTCACTGTAAAGAAAAACATTAGTGTTATAGTTACTGGGAATACGTTCGGGACTATTAGTTTAGAAGATGGAGCCAGTATTCAATTTACCAGTCCTGTATTAAACATCGATTATCTTAAAATTAGTAAGGCTTCCAAATATGGTTATAACTTTGTACGCTTTGCTCCCAATACAATTATCAGGGTAAGCAGCAAAGTTGAAGTAGGTAGCCAAACGATCATAAACCCTGATGCATTTAAGGTTACTTTCTTTATGGGCGATAATAAGTCCGATGATGAAAAATTCACTGTTAATGGCGGTGATGTCCGCATAATTGCCAATATCTATATGCCCAATGGCAAATTAAAAGTGAATACAACTGACGGGGATTATAATGATGACCATGATGAAGGGAAATCCGGTAATTACAAAGGTAAAAACTCTGGGTATAATTCTTGGTCCAATGATAATAATGATAATGATGATCACGATACCTGTGATCACAAATCACATAGTTCCAAAGATTGTAAACATAACAAACACGATCATAGATCCTGTGACCATAAGGGCCATTCTGCCGATAGCTGCGGAGATGATGTGTATATGACGGGTTTATTTATCGTGGAGGACCTGGAAAGCAAGGGCAATAAGGTAATCTGGAGCAACTACAATTGTAACCAGCCTCCCGTTTATAACGGACCAGTTAATACATCTTCCGTTTCTACCCTAAAGACCACGTCAGAAAAAATGGAAGAAGTTGACCCTGCTGTTGAGGAACTTAAAGTAGTGGTTATGCCCAATCCTTCCACAACCTTCTTTACCCTTAAACTGGAAAGTAAAAACCAATTACCCGTTACTGTAAGGGTGATGGATGCTGCCGGAAGGGTAGTGGATGCTTTGAGTAAAATCGGGTCTAACAGTACCATTCAAATTGGGCATAAGTACAGCAGTGGAACTTATTATGCAGAATTGATACAAGGAAACCAACGGAAAGTAATTCAACTGCTTAAAACCAGGTAATCAATCCAAATAAATTACTTTATTTTATCAATGAGCGTTTCAAGAGAAACGCTCATTTTTTTGTACCTGAAAAGACTAACCTATCACCTGTCAATTAAGCCTAAACAGGTGCTTCCAAAAAGAAATTTGTAGTCCGTTCACTACAAATTCGTTAAAAAAATCTACTTTAATTTTCTAATCCTGCTATATTATATTAACTGAATTGTTATTTACTTTAATCTTTGAAATCCTGCTGAAATTCCGCAATTAATGAGAATAAATTAGCCAGGTAAATGATACACTTGCACAAAGGTTTTTATAAAATCCAATATCCACTTTAAAATTGTATTACCCCCCCCCACACAAAACATTTCTGCCATTTGGTGGAAGTGTTTTGTTTCTATTGAAGTTTAATAATAAAATAAAGTACAGTGAGAATATTAATTGCAGACGATCACACAATAGTAAGGGATGGGATAAAAATGCTCCTGATAGAGTCCTATCCGAATGCACATATACAGGACGTATCTGATGCAGAAACTTTACTCAAATTTGCTTTTTCAGAAAAATGGGATATTATCATATCAGATATTTCTATGCCTCCCGGCGATTCAGGGCTTGATGCGCTTAAAAAAATAAAATCGCATACTCCGTCAGTGCCTGTTTTAATCCTCAGTATGCATGCTCCTGGCCAGTATGCCGTTAAAGCCATTCGCTCTGGCGCTGCAGGATATTTGACCAAAGGGGCGGCAACACTGGAACTGATTAATGCTGTCAATACTGTTTTAAGCGGGAAAAAATATTTAACCCCGGAAGTGGTCAATATTCTTGCCGATACTTTTGAGCATAGCCATTCCAAAAAAGGAATTGAAAACTTATCAGAAAGGGAGCATGAAGTATTTATGAAACTTGCCAGGGGTATGACAATTTCCGAAATTGCCAAGGAATTGAATCTGAGTGGCAATACTATTAGCACTTTCCGCTCCCGTATATTTGATAAAATGGGGTTTCAGAATACTATGGAACTCATCAAAAGAGCTGTTGATGATGAACTTGTTTAAAATCTATAACTGGCAATCTTAAAACAATTTTCATCACTTCCGGGGTCTGAAGTATTCAAAAATTTGTATGTCGGAAAAGAAAACCCATCAACCAGCACATCCATGGAATGATTTACATTCTAAGGACAAAAAATTGACTGATGCGGAAAGACTTTTGAATATACAATTGCTGACAGCTCAAAACAAACGTCTGCTTGCGGAAAACCTTGCATTGACGAATTTACTATCCCAAACAATTTTGAATACCGGGAACCCTGAGAATACTGAATTCTGGTTTTCCACTGACATTCCATTACCCATCTGGAAGATTGATGCCAGCACATTTGCCTTTCATGAGGTAAATCAGTCGGCAATTAACCGTTTTGGGTATTCCAGGCGGGATTATGCACAAATGAAACTTCTGGACTTATTCCATGAAACCGATAAACAAAAAATCAACAGTTTTTTCAATTTTACCGGAGAAGGCGAAAGTAATAGGGTGTATGAGCTAAGTACCAGGCTGGTTAAAAAAGATAAAAGTATAGCGGAAATTATACTAAATGTATGCATCCTCCCTGCTGACAAAAATAGCTATGTTATGGTAATGGCTAAAGAGGGCATATCGAAGGTTGTTGATCATTTCATGATGGAAACTGAGCATAAGTACCGTTCACTGGTTGAAAAAGGCAGTGAAATCATTGGATTAAACGACAGGGAGGGAAGAATTATCTATCTCAGTCCTGCAGTAAAAAATGTATTGGGTACAGAACCCGATGAAAGGATAGGTATGCAAGTTTTTGACATTATACATCCTGAGGATGTGCCACATGTGAAAACAATACTTAAATCATTAATGGAAAGACCCGGTAGTTCGGAAAGGGCCCGCTGGCGGCATAAGCATAAAAATGGTCGCTGGATATGGATGGAAGGAATTGCTACCAATCTGCTGGATGACCCCTCTGTTAACGCCATTGTGCATAATTTCAGAGACATAACCCTGCAGAAAGAAGCTGAATTGAAGATGCAGTTAGAAACGGAACTTACGGAAACGATCATCAATAGTTTACCAGGTATTTTTTGTATGTTAAATGAAGAAGGAAAACTACTGAAATGGAACCGAAATGTAATAGAAGTTTCTGGGTATAGTCTTGAAGAGATTATCAATATGAGCCCTATTGACTTCTTTGACGAAGTTGACAGGGAAATGATTAATGAAAAGATACTGGAAGTGTTTTCGAAAGGGAATGGGGAGGTTGAGACGCTGTTGGTCAAAAAAACCGGTGAAAAAATCCCCTATTATTTTACGGGACAGCTTTGTGAATTTGAGGAGAAAAGGTATATGATTGTCATTGGGATGGACATAACGGAAAGGAAATTAGCCCTTTCAGAATTAGATGAAAAAAACAGAGAATTAAGGAAGTTGTCTGTTTATCTGCAAAATGTTAGGGAAGAAGAAAGGAAGTATATAGCCAAAGAGGTTCATGAGGAGTTTGGACAATTGGCTTCTGCTATAAAAATCGACATTGACTGGATAATTCTTCAGTTATCAACACCAGAGGAAAGCATCAAAAAGCGGCTCGACCATACTATTAATACAGTACAGGTATTGATTAATGCCGTTCAAAAACTGGCAACACACATGCGGCCAAGTATTTTGGATGATTTTGGCTTACATGTGGCACTGTCATTGGCTATGCGATGAAATTGAGAAAAAATATAATATAAGTTGTATTTTTGAACAGGGATTTAATGACGAAGGGCTTAACTTTAATTTACGTACCCAATTATTCCGTATTGTACAGGAGGCTTTGACAAATATTGTAAAATATGAGAATGCCACTTCGATACGAATAAGTACTAAGGAGGAAATGGGAAAAATTTACCTTACCATATCGGATAATGGAAAGATATTGGACCCTGTTAACCACCAAAGTAAATTTGACCTGGTACAAATTAGGGAAAGAGCCAATGCCATTGGTGGGGAAATGAAATTGGAAAATAATAAAAATGCCGGAAGGACGATATTGATTATAATACCAAAACTTTAGCTGCATGAAAATAATAATTGCTGATGATCATACAATCGTAAGAGAGGGTATCAGAATGTTGCTTACCGAAGCTTATCCATTTGCGGAAATAGCTGATGTTTCTGATTCGGTTGACCTAATGAAGTTGGTACTGAAAGGGAAGTGGGATGTGATTATCTGTGATATTTCAATGCCACCAGGAGATTCAGGCTTAGAAGCTATAAAAAGGATAAAAGAGCATTCCCCCTCAACCCCTGTAATCATTCTGAGTATGCATGCTCCTGATCAGTATGCAGTCAGGGCAATTAAAGCCGGTGCTTCGGGATACCTGACCAAAGGAGCGGCAACCCTTGAACTCGTAAAAGCCGTTAACCAGGTTCTCTCCGGTAAGAAATACCTTAGTCCGGATGTGGCAGATATCCTTGCTGATGCATTTGAGCATATCAACAATACGCAAACAATTGAAAGTCTTTCAGACAGAGAGTTTGAGGTATTTAAATTACTGGCTTCCGGTAAATCGATTTCTGAAATTGCCAAACAGCTGATTTTGAGCAGTAATACCATCAGTACCTTCCGGTCAAGGATTTTCGACAAAATGGGATTCCATAATAACCTGGAACTGATTAAATATGCGGTGGATAACAAACTTGTATAATCTACTCCACCTATATTCTGCTATCTGAGCGTTTCTTTGTGTTCAATGATTTTTTCTGGTAACCAGTTATCTTTTGATACTTGGTTGTTTGTTCCCAAATGTATAGTATAACCCCGGGAATCCAAATCCTTATTATACTATAGGCAGCCGAAAATGAGGCAAGTAAAAAGTATTTCTATTCTTGCTTCAATTACCATTACGGATAGTTTTAAGAGTCCCATTCAGGCAATTGCCCCGGTAAATTACTACTTTCCGGTAGGGGTTGTACTACTCTTCCTTTCTTTAAATCGATGTTATTGATTATCAATTTGCTATAAGGGGCTTACCCAATTTATTACCCTGACTGCGATTGAGCCCTACTTTTATTTCACTATTACATCTATTCTTTTAAATAATGAATTGTTGTCACTTTGGAAAGACATCAAGGTCATTAGTTAACTGTAATGAAACTTTTATGCATAGAGAAAGAATGTTAGTATGGCAATATGGTAAGTTTACCTGTATTAGGGCTGTTTTAGTTGGACTGACCGGTATGTTTTTAGTGGCATGTCAAAAGCAAATACCAGTCTCAGACAATTCGCTTTCTATAGGAACTTTGCGTTTATCTACTTCAAAAGTGGTTTTACTGCAGGGAAACCAAAACAACAATGCATTTACCATGGAATGGGAGATAGGTGGAAATAATTCCCGGAATGGGATCAATTTTATAATTGAGGCTTGCGTTAAGGGGACCCATTTCGACAATATTATTGAACTGGGTGCTACTACCAATCACAAGTTTATGATAACTATAAAAGAATTGAATAGTAAACTACTTTCTTTTTTAACAGCTGGCGAGGAGGCAGAAATAGCTATTAGGGTAAAAAGTGAACAATTAATCGGGAATAATTCCGTTATTTATTCAGATCCAATATCCCTAACTGTGAAACCTTTTCAGTTTTTATGCCCTTTTGACGAATCCCGTGTGATAAGGATTCCCGGAAATTACCAGAACTGGAGCCTTTCCACTGCACCGTTTATTCAATCTGCAAAGCAAAATGGTGAATTTGAGGGATACCTTAATTTTTCAGACCCCTTTACCCAATTTCTGATGGTAAAAGGTTCCCAATGGGAACCTAATTTAACTTACAGTTACATAGGTTCTAACAAGTTTGGATTTGGCGGCACTGTTTTATCCGTTTTCGGGGGTAAGGGTATTTACCTGTTACAGGCCAATACAAATTCCAATACCTGGCACTATACCAAAATTGAAAGTTGGGGCTTACACGGAACAGCGGTCTATGATGTGAATAATGGGAATAAGGACCAATTACTCAACTATGATTTTTCTAAGAATACCTGGCGTATTGTTACAGAATTAGCAGCCGGCAATTTCAGAATAAGGGCAAATAACAATGACGCTATTAGTTTCGGCCAAAGCAAAAATGGAGAACCTGGTGTACCGGATTATGACGGAACGGATATAAAAATCACCAAAGCGGGTATGTATATGGTTACCCTTAAACTCGACTCACCAGGAAATTATTATTATGCTGTTCAGCGAATAATTTAAACATAAGGATATGGACAAGAGCGTTTTGTTAGTGAATGATGACCAGACATTTCTTTTTATAGCAGAAAAAATGTTATTGAAATCAGGAATCTGTGGAAAAGTTGACATTGCGCAGAATGGTGAAACAGCCATAACTTTTTTGGATGAAATAGCCAAGGAGGGGTCTATTCCCTCCCCAAACGGCCCTGCCTATATTTTTCTTGACTTACACATGCCGGTTATGGATGGTTGGGGATTTCTTGAATTATTTTCCAGAAAATATGCAGCCTATTTTCCCCATACCCATATAATCATTATTTCATCAACGGTTGATCCGGAAAAATTAAAATCAATAGAAGAGTATGAGCATGTATCCGGTATTTTAGACATGCCAATGACTATGGATAAGTTACGTGAAATTAAAAACAGATTTTCTGAACAATCTTTGAAGGTCTAAGCGTTACAGGTGAATTAGATATATTTTCAGTTAATGGCTTTCGTGGATATTGTTTTTCATCCACTCAAAATAAAAGGTACTACCTATTTCATTAGAAGAGTTAACCCAGATTCTTCCTCCCTGTTCTTCCACCAATATCTTTAACAAATTAAGGCCTATGCCGGTACTCGAATCTTTTTGTGTTTCATTCTCGGTAATTTCAAACATATTAAATATTCTTTCCTGGTCATTCTTCTCAATACCCGGGCCATTGTCACTTATGAAAAATTCATAAAAGTTTTCTTTTTCAATAGCTCCGATTTCAATCAGGGGATCTTTCTTGTTATTGTATTTTACCGCATTTGAGATAAGGTTTTGCATAACCTGCTGCAGCTTTATTTTTCGGGTAGTAAGAATGGGTAAGTTTGGGTTTATTTTTACGGTAAAATGTTTGGGAAGGTATAAAAGTTCCACAATTTCATTTACCAGGGTAAATACATTTACCTCTTCAAAGGTTTGCTGTGAGAGGCTCGTTCTTGAATACTCCAATATCGATTTAATCATATCTGAAAGCCTGTTCGCAGCGGAAGAGATGATATTAATATTTTCACTTAGTTCATTTTCTTTAATCACTCTTTCATCGTATTTGAGCAGGTCTGCCAGCATACTTATCGAAGCCAATGGGGATTTGAGGTCATGGGACACAATGAATACAAATCTTTCCAGTTGCTTATTTATCTTTTCTGTTTCTGAAAGTGACAGATGAAGGTTTTTTTGTGCATGGTATAAACGTTCAAAAACATTTACTTTAGCCCGGGTAATATTTATATCAAGGGGTTTCTGCAAATAATCGACTGCGCCTTCTTCAAATCCTTTTAATATATACTTTTCCTCTTTGCTGATGGCTGTTACAAAAATGATGGATATATCCCGGGTTCTGGAGTTGGCTTTTAAAATACTAGCTACCTCAAAGCCATCCATTTCGGGCATTTGTACATCCAGCATGATCAACCCAATATCTTCATGTTTCAAAACCATTTTTAATGCCTCGTTTCCGGAATGCGCTTTTAGGAAACGTCTGTTAGGTTTGGTCAGTATTTCTTCCAGCGATAAGATGTTTTCAGGTCTGTCATCCACAAGCAAAATGATAAATTCCTGTATTTGAGTAGGGTACGCCATAAAGTCAAACAGGTTATTTGTTTTGGAAAAGATAGGATATTATTTCATCTATTTTTAAGATTCTGACTGCCGGATTTATTTTTATGGCTGCTTCTGGCATAGCGGGGTATTCAGCGGTTTCAGGTAATTGGACGATGCAGGAACCTTTTTTGGCTAAAATAGCCTTCATGCCCTTTGCCCCATCTTTATTGGCCCCGCTTAATAATATGGCCAATGATCGGTGTTTGTAAACCTCTGAAACACTTTCGAAACTAACGTCTATTGAAGGACGACTGAAATTTACCGGTTCTGAATAATCCAGACTGAAACTATGGTCCTTTTCAATCAGAATATGGTAGTTCTGGGGGGCCAGGTAAACCTGCCCATTTTTGATAGGCTCTTTATCTTCTGGTTCAATAAAATCAGGTAACCCCGACTCATTGGCCATTATTTTATGCAACTGGCTTTTGGTGTTTTTCAACCGGTGAATAATAATCAGGATGGGAATGCGAAACCATTCTGGTTTGGCTTTTAACAGCGAAATAAGAGGGCCAAGGCTGCCCGCAGAACCTCCAATTACTATGATGTCATATGGTGGGTGCTTTTTCATGAATTATTGCTTCCTTCGGTAAATTTTAGCTACTTTATTGACGATAGTATATTCCTCATTTAATTCACTGAATAAAAGCGTCTCCTTAAAACCCAGACCCAGAAACCCCAGAGGGGATAAACTGTCGTGAAAAAGTTTTAGTACCCTTTCCTGTAAAGTTCTGTCAAAATAAATCATGACATTTCTGCAGGAAATAAACTGAAATTCATTGAAAACACTATCAGATACAAGGTTATGCTGAGAGAAAATAATGGTTTTTCGCAGGGCTTCATTGATAATGGCATGATTATACCTGGCACTATAGTAATCGGAAAACGCTTCCGTGCCCCCTGATTTGATATAATTCGTGGTATATTCTTTCATATTCACCAGTGGTATGATGCCATTTTTGGCTTTTGCCAGGTTAATAGGGTTAATATCTGTAGCATACATTCTGGTTCTGTTTAATAATCCGGCTTCATGCAAAAGAATACACATAGAAAATACCTCTTCCCCGGTTGAACACCCCGCATGCCAAATTTTTATTATTGGGTAGGAGGCAAGCAGGGGTAATACATTTTCCCTGATAGCCTTATAATACATGGGATCTCGAAAAAGTTCAGTAACATTTACAGTAACTTCCTGCAGGAATTGTTTAAATACATCTCCATCGTTTAATAACCGGAATTTCAGGTCATAAACACTTTTGGCTTTAATTTCTGATACAAAACGGTTAACCCTTCTTAAAAGAGAAGCTTTGGTATAGTTGGAGAAATCATACCCATACCTGTGAAAAAGTATATTAATAATTTCATCCAGGTCCTCGGTATGTAATGCTAAGGGTTCTTCCATAATCTCCACAAAGTTACTTAGCTCGAAAGCCAAACACGCAGAAGGGAAAGTAATTTTGAAATATCAACCGGTTTGGTAATATAATCTGATGCACCCGCTTCCAGGCATTTTTCCCTGTCACCAGTCATTGCTTTTGCCGTTAAGGCAATGATGGGTATATTGGTCATTTTCAGTTCACCCCTGATTTTTTTTATGGCTTCAAAACCATCCATTTCCGGCATCATTATATCCATTAATATTAAATCAATGTCTTTGTTTTTTGCCAAAATATTCAGACTTTCCCTGCCATCAGCTGCTGCTATAACATCTAACTTTTGAATCTCTAATGCATTGCTGAGGGCAAAAACATTTCGCATATCATCATCCACCAGCAATATTTTCTTTCCCTTCAACCCATCATCATTTATGGAGGCAGGGCCGGATATCGGTACAGGATTGTTTCTGCTTTCTTCTACTTTATACAGAAATAACTCCAGTTCATCTTTTAACCGGCTGTTTTTATAAGGCGACTCCCTTACAATAGCATTCGAGACTTTTTTCAGTTGCCATTCATCTGCAGGAGAAATATCTGTATCAAGGTATATAATCACGGGGATTGGTTGGGCCTCCATTTCATTACGGATCAGTTGAATATCACGGATTCCTTCAGCTATTTTATTGCCAATGTCCACAATCAGACAATCGAATTTTTCCGCATGAATCCTTTCTCTGGCATTATCCAGGGATGGTTCATGGATAAAGGAAACATCATTTTGTTTATCCCAAAAAAGCTGTGTAAGGTTTTCATCTATTAAGTGGGAATCAGAAATAACCAACACTTTCTTGATATTTTCAGACAGATAGGTACCAATGGTTTCAAATGCTTTTTCGAGACCTTTTTTATCGATGGGTTTTTTAACATAGGCAAGTGCTCCGCTGGAATGAAGCCGGTTATCATCAAATGCGGAAATGATATGCACGGGTATCCCACTTAACCTGGGATCTTCCTTAAACATTTTTAACAGGGTCCAGCCATCAATTACAGGTAGCTGTATATCTAATATGATGGTATCAGGTTTATAATGCCGGGCATAAAATAAGCCCTCATCACCTTTTAATGCTACGATGGGTTTATATCCCTTTTCACGGGCGAAGTCTTTCAAAATAGAAGCGAAGGTTTCATCATCTTCAATAATCAGCATCACCCTGTCTTTCGGTTCAATCTTGTTTCTGTCGTCTTCTACTTTTTCCTGAGGTATAATGTATTCCGGTGAAGCTAAAATGACGTCCCCTGGTACAATTTCTGTTGTTTTTTCCTGCGGTATAATCTCCCAGGGAAGAATAAGGGTGAAAATACTTCCTTTCCCTTCCTCACTGCTTAAAGTTATTTCACCGCCCAGCAATTTGGCCAGTTCTTTACTGATGGAAAGCCCCAGCCCCGTACCCCCATACTGCCTGCTGGTAGAGCCATCGGCCTGCTGAAAGGCTTCAAAGATCAAATTCTGTTTTTCAGTTGAGATACCGATTCCGGAATCCATTACTTTAATGCCAATTCTTTTCTTGTCATTAGTATCATAGTTTTCAAATTGCAAAGAAACCGAGCCACCTTCCCCTGTAAATTTAAAGGCATTGGAAAGTAAATTTTTGAGTACCTGTTCAACACGCTGGATATCTGTCTTAATAATTGGTGGCAGGTTTTCCTGTATCTGGGTACTAAAAACTACTTTTTTCTCTGAAGCAACCACACTGAAGAGTTGACTCAGATTGTCTACAATATTTGTAAGCTTAACCTCTTCTACTATAAGGTCTACTTTACCTGCTTCAATTTTGGAAAGGTCCAGAATATTATTAATTAATTCCAGCAAATCAGTGCCGGATTTATGAATGATTTTGGCATACTCAATTTGCTTATCAGTTAGGTTTTTATGGCTGTTGTCTTCCAGCAATTTGGCAAGAATTAATACACTGTTGAGGGGGGTACGTAATTCATGTGACATGTTAGCCAGGAATTCCGATTTATACCTGCTGGTACTTTCCAGTTCTCTTGCTTTTAACAGGATAGCCTGACGGGCAGTTTCGAGGGTATCTGTTTTTTCAATTAACTCCTGATTAATTTGCCTTAACTCTTCTTCCTGTGTTTTCAATTCTTCTTCCGAAGCCTGCAATTCGTCTGCCTGGCGGGTCAGTTCTTCGTTGGTTTGTCTGAGTTCCTCCTGCTGACTTAACAACGTTTCTTTTTGTTCCTGTACCTGGTGGAGCAGGCGATAATTTTTTTCAGAAGCTTGGCGTGAATGGATAGCAGAGGCCAGGTTATTGGAAATGGCTTCCAGTAACTGTATTTGTTTATCTGAAAATGGATTGAGGTTGCCTAATTCAATTACGGCTTTGAGTTCATCATCCACCCATAAGGGTACACAGGCAATTTCTCCCTTACCACTGGTAATACCGGTTGCGGATTCTATTTTCCAGTAATCCGGGGGAATGTTTTTGATGAGTGTTATTTTTTTCTGTAAGGCGGCATTGCCTACGATACCTTCTCCAACCCTGAAGAATGATCCGGCTGATGCAGAAACTGCCACTGAAGCAGATATAGTGAGTGTTATGGCGTATTCATCTGCCATATATATTGCACCGGCAGGTACTTCCAAATAGGTTACAACTGCATTGATGATGTCTTCCTGTAACTTGGTTTTACGTTCATTGGAAAGCATTTGTGTATTTATATAAGAAACACCCTCCAGTACCCAGTTTTTTTCCTCAAATTGCCGGGTCACTTTTTCCATATCTTCAATAATCCGTTGAAGCTTATTGCCTGCCCTTATTCTGCTGTTAAGGGTTTTCACTACTGCATTCACCAAAAGCATTACCAATATCAATAAGCCGATTACCCCAATCAGAATGGTCTGTTTTACCTGACTATTGTATTTGGTCAGGTTTTTTTCCCTGTTAGACAAGGTCATGATTTCCATGGATATTAACCTGTCGAACTGGTTGTATATTGCTTTTACTTTTTCCTCCTCCGTATTGGTGATGTTGGTGAAATTTTCTTTACTTAAGGCATTGTTTACCTTACCAGTGTTTTCCCAAAAAGTAAACAATGCCATAACGGAAGCATCCAGTTCTTTTACTTTAGGCTGTATGATTTCATCGTCTTTAACATCTGTCAATAATAACTGGGTATGGGTAGGTACCGTTTTCATACCTGACAGGTAATCATTCAGATAGTTTTCATTACCTGTAATCCAGTAATTATGTCTGGCAGCCCTCATTTGTAAAAGTTCATACCTGATATCCCTTAATTTCTCTATCACTTTTACTATCTGGGTCACCCAGGTATTTTCCGTTTCCTGTTTTTGAAGGGTGTTGAGGGTATAATAAATTACCACCAGGAACATCACTACCGCCAGGGTAATGCCTGCATATAATCTGAATACTACCGATTTCTTCATTGATTACTGACTTTTTGTAACTGTAAGTTATTCTAATTTATTATTCCGACTGACAAATGGCCGGATGGAAAATAGTTTATTTACAGGCAAGACTTACTGATATTTGGATTGTTTACTATTGTCCTGAAAAAGAGGTCATTAAAAAGTCTTAGGTTTGTTCCAGAATTTAGCAATATGAAGTATTCACAATTGATAGGTATGTCTGCAGCTTTGATTTTGCTAAGCTGTTGTTTTCTGCCATGGGTAATTATTAATAGCCAGCAGCTTACTGTAACAGGATGGAATGCTACCGGTACCAGTTTCGGTAAACCCGGATTAACCAATATAATCCTTAGTACAATAATGCTGCTGTTTTTTGCCCTTCCGGCAGTATGGGCCAAAAGAACCAATGTGTTTATAGGGGCATTGAATCTGGCATGGGCTGTTAGAAATTACCTGCTGGTTTCTGCCTGTATGATGGGGGAGTGTCCTGTAAAACAGCCGGCCCTGTATATTCTTGTATGCATGGCCGCCATTTTACAGGCAATGGCCCTGTTGCCTAAATTGGAAGTATCCTCCAAAAACTAAGCTTTCCCGTATTTGCGGTGCCTTACTAAAACAGACTGCCTGTTTTACAATTCCGTCAGCGATTTTCCAATTATCCTGACACAATCCAGTATTTGCTCCCTGTTAATAGTTAGTGGTGGTGCAAACCGGATTTTATCCCCATGCGTAGGCTTTGCCAATAGCCCATTTTCCTTCAGACATAAGCATAGGTTCCAGGCGGCCTCCGGGTTTTCGCTTGCAATGACAATGGCATTTAATAAACCTTTTCCTCTGATAGTAGTCACCAGTGGCGACTGGAGAGCCGCCAGTTCTTTCCTTAATAATTCGCCCATTACGGTTGCATTTTCAGCCATGTTCTCCTCACGTAAAACCTCCAGTGCTGTAATAGCTACTACACAGGCCAACGGGTTACCACCATAGGTAGAGCCGTGTTCACCGGGTTTAATGGTTAGCATGATATTGTCATCAGCCAGCACTGCTGAAACAGGCAGGACACCCCCGCTCAGGGCTTTCCCAAGAATCAGGATATCGGGTCTGACTGCTTCATGATCACAGGCCAGCATTTTTCCTGTTCGGGACAGGCCTGTTTGTATTTCGTCGGCTATAAATAATACATTGTATTCTGTACATAATGCCCTTACCCCTTTCAGGTATCCCTCATCAGGTATGACCACACCTGCTTCTCCCTGGATGGGTTCTACCATAAAAGCGGCCACATTTTTGTCCTGAAAAGCCTTTTCCAATGCCACAAGGTTATTATAGGGAACCAATTCAAAGCCGGGCATATACGGACCGAAGCCTTTGTAACTGGAGGGGTCGGTAG
>CAVVSL010000026.1:0-6186 GCA_963750825.1 uncultured Bacteroidota bacterium
CTTATCCCCTCCTTTTGGTAATGGTCTTTTAAAGAAAGTAAGGTACCTGCATAGCCCTTGGTTGTATCATAAGTATAATAATAGTCCCCTCCTACGTCGGTCCAGAATCCAAAATATTTTAACAGGGTATCTGCATCATTAGCGGGCCTTTTTCGTTTGTATAGTGCCCTGAGTGCATCTCCCCAGGTATCCCAGGTATTGCGTATCCCCTTTTGCAATACCATGATGGTGTTATGGGTAAACCCGGCCGGCAATTGAGTCACTTCGGGGTTTATGCCACTGGCAAAATGATTTTTTCCGTCACCGGTCATTTTACTTACTATAAAGTCAGAGGCCGGTGATAAAATGCAGGCATCCATTTTTTTATTAAACAACATCCAGGGGGAAGAAGTTTCCTCCAGCACATATTGCGCAAGCGGAAATATCCGGTTATGGTAACTAAAATGGAAAACTGAGTCGGGCAATTTGGTGAAATCGGGAAATGGCAGAACGGGTTTCCCATTAGTACCCCTGGGTGTGGTTAGGGAAAAAATAACAATGGGCTTATACCAGTACCAGCGGATTCGACCGGAATATTCCTGGTTCGAGGTCCAGTTAAATACCAGAGAAGAATATTCGCCGATAGAGTCCTTTCCCGAAACACCTTTCAACTTTTGCAGAGGCTGTCCGAAACTCCCGCTGAATTTCCAACCCAACTTACGGGAGGTGATGCCATAAGTACCTGATTTGGGATTGATACTCACGTGAATACCAGAAGGTTCATTGGCTGCCGAAGCCGGAAGAAAGGCACTAACCAGCAATAGCAAAAATAAATATCTACACCTGTCCATAAACACCCGATTTTAGATTTTTGGAAATCCTCAGTAAACTAAGGGTTAGCAAACGAATCGTTTTAAAATTAGGTAAGAAAAGGCAGGTTGAAAAGAAAATAAAGAAACCAATTCCGGGTAGCCCATTTTGATAATCTAAAATCCACTCAATCATTCATATTACTGAACAAAAATAATGGCCAGTAAAGGGGGAAAACCCTCAAAATGGGTTCAAAATCCCACTTAAGTAAGCAATTGAAAAAAAAATCAGGATACCTTTTAAAAGTAAAACCCAAGGAACTTTTTGGCTGTGGTATGCATGTTATTTCAGATAAGGAAGAATTTCATGTTTTGAGTCTAAAGCCTTTTGTATTGTTTGCAGAATTCGCTCTCTTTCTTCCCCAACCAGCCTCAATCTGGGAGCCCTCACTGGTTCACTTCCCAAACCGGTGAGTGTGGCGGCCAGTTTAATATACTGAACCAGTTTCCGATGAATATCTAATTCAAGGAGCGGTAAAAACCATCTGAATATGTTTAGTGCTTCCTGGTATTTTCCGCTTTTAATTAACCGATAAATGGCCACTGTTTCTTCAGGAAACGCATCCACAAGACCTCCTACCCATCCGTCTGCACCCAAAGTTAATTCTTCAAAGGCGAGTGTATCAATTCCGCATAAAATCTTATACCGGTCGCCGAACCTGTTTTTCAGCCTGGTAACATTTGTAACATCACGGGTGGACTCTTTGATTGCCTGAATATTCGGTAAGTGCGCCAGTTCTGCAAACATATCCAGGGTAATTTCAATCTTATAATCATAAGGATTATTATACACCATGATTGGCAATGGAGTAACGGAGGCAATACTTTTAAAATATGTGAGGGTTTCGGTTTCATCAGCATAATACCGCATGGGGGGTAATACCATCAATCCATCGGCACCATTGGCTTCCGCCTTCTGTGCAACCTGAATGGCTTCCTGTGTAGAAGATTCGGCAATATTCAATATAACCGGCACTGCCTCTTTTACAGTTTTTTTTGCGAAAAGGAGCAGTTGGATCTTCTCCTCAAAGGAAAGCGTACTGGCTTCCCCAAGGGAACCACCTAATATGATGCCATTGGCTCCTGCTTTCACCTGGGCAAGGATGTTTTTCTCAAATAATGAAAAGTCAATATTATCCTGCTCGTCAAAGGGTGTAAGCATTGCAGGGTAGATACCCTCCCATTTAATAATTGCCATTGTTTAATATTAAAATATGACTAAATTTTTCAAAATGAATATCTCCAAATAATTTATGAAACTTCGTTATTAATGTTACTATTTTTTACAACTTTTATTAAAATAAAATTAAGGAAAAGAATAATACACCCTTTCCAATTATAGTCCTTTGCTCAGTTGATTGTAATTACTTATTCGCTATTTGAAAGTTAGAGTACTGACATAAAAAAACCACTCCGGTAAGAGTGGTGTGGTGCCCAGGACTGGATTCGAACCAGCACATCCTTGCGAACGCTGCGACCTGAACACAGTGCGTCTACCAATTTCGCCACCTGGGCATTTCCTGTTCAGGGCTGCAAATATACTGGCAAACCCTATTGTCACCAACTGAATTTTCAGGGGTATTAAAATAAATCGATCCCTATAAGGCTAGCCCTAAAGATTTCCCGCATCACCCAAAAATGGCTTTATTCGATTAACTCACATCACCAGTAAACTGCATCCCCTTACTTCACTATGGTCCATCCTGCCCCATACCTCAAAACTACCATCAGTATTCACCCTGCCCATATCCTCCAGAGCAATGAAAGAACAACTATAGATATTAGCCAGGTCAATCACCTGTAATAAACCACTGCCCGTTCCTGTAACCATTAGCGGATCGGCTTCATCCCTGGCCAGGATTTTCATCCAGGGGGGACAATGAAATACCCCCTCTCCTTTTGAATAAGCCTGGCTCAGGAGTTCCGTCATCCCATACTCTGAATGTACCGATGTCACCCCTAATCCCTGTTGCAACAATTGATGTACTTCTTCCCGGGTGAGTTCTTTTCGCCGACCTTTCATACCACCTGTTTCCATTACTATGGTATGTTTCAATGATTGGGGATACGCTGCTGCGAAATCAAGTAACCCGAAAGTCACACCTATCAGCAGGGTCTTTTGCTGCCGGTTTTCCAATTCCTGCAGGGTGTCAGAAAGCCGGGTATGATCGGTAAGGTAAAATCCATTGGCAGGGTGATTGCTTATTTCCATCAATTCCTTCACCATCAGTACCAGCGAAGAGTGTTGCCTTTCCAGGTATGCCGGTAATAAACCCAGGATACACCATTCGGTAATGGGACCGTAAAACTGTTCAAAAGCTTTTACAAAACTTTGGCGATAGACGGCCAGGTCTTTTACCAGGTGGCTGCTGGTCTGGCTACCAGTGGTACCGCTACTTTCAAAGTGGATTTCAGGTTCAAAATCAGTTGTCATGACTGACCGGGTTTTAAAGAAAGAAACAGGCAACGCAGGAATAGCCGCAAGTGTCTTTATAGTATCCGGGTGGGTACCCGTAAGCTCGCACCACTGCCGATAGACAGGGTTAAACCGGAACTGGTACCTGAAAACAGACAGCGATGCGCGCAGGAATGATTCAGGATCATTGTTAAGAGAGAAAATATTGTTAACATCTACTATATCCACAGTGCCGTATTGTAATGTTTTAGCTAAATTTGGATTGAAAGCAACCCCCATGAAGACAAAATTATTGATAGTATTGGCAATCCCTTTTCTATTTTACGCTTGTAAAAAGGATACTTATACCACCAAACCCCAAATTTCCATCAAAAGTGTGAACGCCACTACCCTTAGCCAGGGAAGTTTACTACTGTTTGAAATTAATTTTACGGATGCCGAAGGAGATATACAGGATACCCTTTTTGTGCAGAAAGTTTCTAAAGTATGCCCCGGAACACCCGGAGCCCAGTTTTTCAGCAAAAACAAGGTTCCCAACTTTACCCCTACCAGTAACCTGAAGGGGATTCTGGAAATCGGATATGCCTATAATACCAATATTCCGGGATACAGTACCATTGCAGGTTGCGGACTGAAAACCGATACCACTTATTTCAGGTTCTGGCTCAAGGATAAAGCACAAAATACCAGCGATACCATCACTTCACCCAATATCATATTACTAAAATAAGTAAGATTGAATGGCATTTTCCGTTGGATTCTTTTCGGGAATTACTATTATGGTCTTTGCACCATAGCCCTCTCTCTGGAAGCCAGTTTTCAGCAATCAGTTCCATTGATTTCATTGCCCTACTATTTGCTGGTATTCTCAGGAACCGTGGTGTATTATACCCATGCCTACATTGCCGAAAAAGAAACCGGGTACAGCAATAAAAGAACCCATTGGTATATCCGGAACAGAGTGCTGGTAAAGTATTCACAACTTTTCCTTACCCTGATTTTCCTGGCTTCAGGCTGCTACCTGTTTCTGGCATTGCGTAATCATCTTTTTCATGCCGGCTGGTTGTCCTGGCTGGCCATAGTCATATTTCCGCTAGTGGCCACTTTTTATTATGGGAGTGTGTATCCCGGGGCTTCTGCCCATAACCTCCGGAAAAACGGCTGGTTAAAACCTTTTGTCATCAGTTTTGTGTGGGCAGGGGCCGTAACCGTTTATCCTGTCGTTTTTGCCGGTATCGAACAGGGTATCCCCTATCATCCGGGTATCCTGGGTTTTCTGTTGTTTGTTAAAAATTTTATGTTTATCACCATGCTTTGTATCATGTTTGATATAAAAGATTATGCTGCTGACCATAACCAGCGCTTAAAGACATTTGTAGTGCGCTATGGCTTACGAAAAACGATATTTTATATCCTGATACCCCTAACCCTGATAGGGCTAAGCACTTTTATCAGTTATGCATTCCTATTGAATTTCCCTGTAAAAAGGATACTCATTAACATTATTCCTTTTTTATTGTTAATAATTGTAGCCTACTCAATGCACCGCCGTAAAAGCATTCTCTATTATCTTGCAATTATTGACGGATTGATGCTAGCCAAAGCGGCTTGTGGCATTCTCGGCAGCTTACTCATCAAATAACGAACATGGCTAAAAGCAAAAAAACCGGCACCAGAAAAAAAACGATACTAACGGAAGTATCCCTCGCTTTTCTGAAGAATTATATCAATACACCCTCTCCCGTTGGATTTGAAAGTGGCGGGCAGCAATTGTGGATGGACTATATACGTCCTTATGTAGATAACATATTCACCGATCCCTATGGAACCGCAGTTGGGGTTATCAATCCCACTGCCCCTTTTAAAGTGGTTATTGAAGCCCATGTGGATGAGATTAGCTGGTTTGTGAATTATATAAATGAGCAGGGACTGATTTACCTGAAAAGAAATGGGGGTGTTGATCACCAGGTGGCACCTTCCAAAAGGGTATGGATACATGGTAATAAGGGTCCTGTTAAAGCAGTATTTGGCTGGCCGGCCATCCATACCCGTATGAGCAACTCCGAACAGAAAGAACCCCAGCCCAAAGTGGAAAACCTTAGCCTGGATTGTGGTGCGCGGTCTAAAAAAGAAGTGGAAGCCCTGGGTATTCATATTGGTTCGGTAGTTACTTACGAAGAAGGTTTTGATGAACTGGCTCACGATTATTTCATAGGCAGGGCCTTTGATAACCGGATCGGTGGTTACATGATTGCCGAGGTAGCCAGGATGCTGAAAGAGAATGCTAAAAAGTTACCCTATGGCCTTTATGTGGTAAATGCCGTTCAGGAGGAAATTGGTTTACGGGGTGCAGAAATGATAGCCCGCCGTATCAAACCCGATATCGCCATCATAACAGATGTTACACATGATACCAGTACCCCCATGATCAGTAAGGCAATTGAAGGGGATATACAGTGTGGTAAAGGTCCCTCATTGGCGTATGCACCCGCCATTCACAATAAATTATTAAAACTGGTACAGGATACTGCAGAAAAAAATAAAATACCCGTTCAATTAAGGACCCTTAGCCGCAGTACTGGAACAGATACAGATAGTTTTGCTTATGCCAACGATGGCTGTCCCTCTGTGCTGATATCCATTCCATTGCGTTATATGCATACAACAGTGGAAATGTTACACAAAAAAGATATTGAAGAAACCATACAGTTGATGTATCACACTTTGCTGGCTTTGTCACCAAAAACCAACCTTAGTTATCTTTCCTGAATGAATCAGGATGCTACCGAAAACAACCCGGGTGGCAATGATAGAAACTGTTTTGGTCATAACCCCGACAGTCTGCCCATTTAAATTATGTATTTTTGCCTTTTATGATGTTGAAAGATAAGAAAGACATACGCATAGCGATTTTAGACCTAT
>CAVVSL010000027.1:0-14423 GCA_963750825.1 uncultured Bacteroidota bacterium
CTTCGTATCCGATGCGCCGAGGCTGACCGCCGGCATCGGCTCGAACCCGGCGAGATCGCGCACGCTGCGCTGCAGATGGCGCACCATCTCATGGCCGGGATCGCACCAGCTCGCGGCACTCGAATGCGATGAAAACCACCGAAGGATATGTTTGATTGGGTTCCTAAATTTTGGAGTTACATTTAGAAAATTGCTGAAAATGGCTGTGAACTTTTGACACCCGGGTACAGTTAATAGGTTGCACAACCCTTTCAACTGTGCATTGTGAAGTAGAATTTGATGCACAAGTATGAGAACATCCAGGTAGTTTCAGGTAGTAAAAATGGCCACTCCTTTTCTGAAATGGCCATTTAAATTGTGACTATGAAAACCGGGACTGTAGAAAAGTCTACTGTCCTGTTCCTGCTTCTTTTTTAGCGGCTTCCCTCATTGCACTGTTAGCGGAGATCAGAAATTGCACGTTCCTGTTTTGCATCCGGCCATCTACCGTTTCATTGCTGTATTTAGGTGCTTCTTCACCGTACCCTTTTGTTGAAAGCCGGCTAGCCGTAATTCCGTTACTGGTCAGATAAGCACTCACAGAACTGGCGCGTTTCTCAGAAAGTGTTTGATTATAAGCACTCGACCCTGTGTTATCAGTATGACCCTGAATTTCAATATCGGTATCAGGATATTTGATGAGAATATTATTCAGTTTATTTAGGTTCACTTTTGAATCATACGACAGATCAGCGCTATTGACACTAAACAATATTTTATCGCTGAATTCAACGATGATGCCTTCGCCCACCCTTTCCACTTTTGCATTTGGCAGGTCTTTTTGCATATCGGCAGCCTGCTTATCCATATTGTGGCCAATAATCGCACCACCTACTCCACCAATAGCCGCACCTATCAGAGCGCCGATTCCTACGTGGCCGGACATACTTCCGATGGCCCCGCCCACCGCTGCACCTCCGGTGGTTCCAATAACAGCGCCCTTCTGTGATTTATTCATAGATGCACACCCGGATATAAGGACGGTTATAACCAAAATGCCTAACAGATTGTGTAGTACTTTTTTCATTTTATTTTATATAAGGCAGCTAAACAAGGTAGTGTATACGTATGTTTAACTGCAAGTGAATGGATGTAGCAAAGATGAAAAAATAATAGGGAAGCATTGTTATACGAATACGCTGGAAACTTACAGGAATCACAGATAATGCCTATTCAGCATTGCCAAACAGGAGAATAGGGGCTTATGCATAATGTAAAAAAATAAAGAAAGCGAAATTGTACAGATGTAAGGGTACCATTGAATACCAGGGCAGTATGCACCTGATGGGAAGTTGCCATCAAGAGCGCCAGTTGGGCAAATGATGTTTATGCCATCATCTTCACCACCATTTCCTTCATCAGGTCTGCGTCTGTTGTATTACCATCATGGATACCTATTCCACGGAGGTTATACTGGTGCAGTAATAACAATATCTTTTCTACCCCCGTATAATCGTATTTACGGGCAGCCAGCATATATCCTTTTACAAAATAGGGAGTAACCCCTATAGCTGCTGCTACTGTTTTTTCATCCTGGCTATTAACAGCAAATACCATAAAAACCTTACTAAAGAAATTATACAGTGCAGGCAATACCATCTGTATAGGAGCCGCTTTTGGATTGGCTTCGAAATAACGGATGATGCGTATGGCTTTTGCCAGATCTTTTTTTCCAATAGCATCCTGTAATTCAAATACGTTGAATTCTTTGCTTACCCCGATATAGTTTTCAATATCATCTTCGGTAATATTTTTACGGGTACCTAAATTAACTGCCAGTTTATCGATTTCATTTTTCAGCCGGCTCAGGTCATTTCCAATATGGTCTACCAGTAAAAAAAGGGCTTTTTGAGAAATGGTTAACCCAAGTTTTTTGACCATCTCCTCAGACCATTGTGGTAACTGGTTTTCATAAATTTTTTTAGTAGACAGCAGTTCCGTCTTTTGCTTCAGCAGTTTGGCGAGTTTTGAGCGACCGTCCACTTTTTTGTCCTTATAACTTACCACGAATAGGGTAGTAGGGAGGGGTTTTTCAATATAACTCTCCAGTTTTTCGATATCCCGCATGTGCTGGGCTTCTTTCAGGAGTACAACCTGCCGTTCTGCAAACATGGGATAGCGCATACAGGCATTCACTACTGCAGCCCATTCAGCATCTTTTCCGTAAAAAATGGTCAGGTTAAAGCCGGCTTCGGCTTCGGGAAGGATTTGGTGTTCGGCATGATTCATCACGGTATCAATGAAATAGGGCTCCTCTCCCTCCAGCCAGTAAACGGGTTTGAAACTCCCCTTTTTCCATTCATTGATAATTTTTTCTGCCGACATGGCTGCAAAGATGTGGAAGGATGGATGAAACACGAAAAATACTGTGGGAAAGTTGTAAACATGGTATTACACTTGCTGATCCGGGCTGTAGGCCATATTAAGGTACAACGGTAATTTCGCCCTCCCCAAGCAGCGGAAGGTGGTTGAAGCGCAGGATAATATTGGCGGTAAGCACCACGTCTTTCTGGCAATACGCCACTATTCGTTCCAGGTTTTTTTCCTGGTAATAAACATCCTGGACCTTGCTACCATCAATATCCGATTTGGAACTGGGTATGCCGAGTACATTTGCCAGTAAATGCAGAGAAATGTAATTTTTATTATCTCCGAATTTCCACCAGTTAAGGGTATCAAACATTTTTACTTCCCATGGTTTCTTGTCATGCAGCTGGAGGTATGCTGGTAACCCAAGCCGGTTGATAAGGATTCTCCGGCAGATAAAGGGTATGTCAAATTCCCGGATATTATGGCCCCCAAACTGGAAATTCCGGTTATGCCGGTACATCTTATCACATAATTCCGTAAAATTTCGGAGTATTTCTACCTCATCATGCCCATAGACAGACTTCATTTTCAGGCTTAATTGACCAGTAGAAGCAGGGCTAAAGAAGGCAGTAGAAATGCAGACTATTTTACCAAATTCAGCCAGAATACCTGCTTTTTTTCGATAACTTTCTTCCGGTTCCCAGTCATCTGGCACGGTTTTAGTAATCTTGTCCAAAAAAAGGGTTTGCCAGTCAGGATCAAGTGCAGCAAAGGAAGGAGCACAGGGAACCGTTTCAATATCGAGTATTAATAAATCAGTAATCATATCAAATTTTTCATACACTTTAACCTAAAAATAAAATCACATGAGTTACAGTCAAACCCCCACCCCTAATCCCTATCCGCCCCAAAAAGATAACCGCAAACTAATTTACGGAATTCTGATTGCAGCCCTGGTACTCACCTGGGGATACATTATCTATGATAAAAGCAGAACCCGGGAAACCGTTACAATGCTACAAAGTAAAATCAGCAGCGTAGACAGTGCCAGAAGTGCCATTCAACAGGAATTCCTGACTGTTTCAGCCAAAGCAGATTCTTTAACACAAAACAATATCCAGTTACAGGGCGATTTGGCTGAAAAAAATGTTGCCATTCAGAAGCTGAAGGGCAATATCAGCGGTATATTAAAAAAGAAAAATGCGACTGACAGTGAACTGGCTGATGCCAAAAGGATGATCGGAGAACTAAACGGAAAAGTGGATGGCCTCTTTGCTGAGATTGACAAACTAAAAGGAGAAAACCAGCAACTGACCTCTGCAAACCAGCAATTGAGTACTGATAAAAACCAGCTCACGGCTGAAAAGCAAAACCTTGAACAAAACCTGACTACTACCAAAACCGAAAAAAAGGAGTTAGAAGAAAAAGTAGACGTTGCCTCAACCCTGCATGCTTCTGCTATTGCCATTACGGCCATTAAGGTCAGCAGCAGCGGTAAGGAGAAAGAAACCACCACCGCCAAAAGAGCCAACCTCATCCGTATCTCTTTTAACATTGATGAGAACCGGATTACCCCCAGCGGTTCGAAGGATATTTATGTAATTGTTACAGCCCCCGATGGAAAAATCATTTCCGAAGGCAGTACTTTTTATACAAGGGATGAAGGACAAAAATCCTATACCAGCAAAGTAACGGTCAACTACCAGCAGGGTAAAGTAATTCCCGTAAACTTCGACTGGAGGCAGGAAGATAAATACCAGGAGGGCAATTATAAAATTGAAATCTATAACAATGGATTCAAGATTGGACAAGGGGTAAAAACCCTTAAGAAGGGGGGATTGTTTAGCTAGTTATGATAATTATTTAATTTCACCAGAGGGCTGTCACTTTTGTGACAGCCCTCTTTTTTTAAAAACCATTTCTATCAAGGTATCTTCCAGTATCAGTTCAAATTACCTTAATTGATAGAAGTTTTGAAAAAACAATTATCTTCCATTTGACTAATAAAGGTTTTGATAGCAGCGGTAAAAAGTGGTTTTATGTTATCTAATTGGCTTAACTGGAGAATTGTATTGATCATAATTGCCATATTGCTGGTAAGCGGTACGATATTTTATTCCCAGTATGTTTCGGGAAAAATTGCCCTTGGGGAAAGAAAGAATGTGGAAACCTGGGTAGAAGCCCAAAGAACCATCCTGAATTCTTCAGACAGTGCCAGTATCAATCTGGCTACGAAAATATCAACTGAAAATAACCAGATACCCATTATTGAAACCAATGAAAAAGACAGTCTTACGGGCAATTATGTAAACCTTGATCCGGAACTGGTTAAAAATGATAAGGGCTACCTGGCCAAAAAACTGTCAGATTTTAAACGGTATAGCCACAAACCTATCACCTGGATCATCAGTGAAAAACCCTATACTGCGAACCGTTATTATTATGGGGAAAGCCGCTTATTACAGGAAGTGAAGCTTTATCCCATCGTCCAATTAATTATTGTTGCCTTATTCATTACTATTGCCATCATCGCTTTACAAACATCCTATAAGAGTGCCCAGAACCAATTATGGGCTTCTATGGCCAAGGAAACAGCCCACCAATTAGGTACACCGGTATCCAGTTTGCAGGGTTGGCTGGAAATATTGAATGAACAGGAAGCCAATGCAGCCATAGTGCCAGAGATAGCCAAGGATGTGAATCGTTTATTACTGGTTACTGACAGGTTCAGCAAGATAGGCAGCGAGCCCCGGTTGGAATTAGGTAATCCTGTAGAACAAATTCTTCATATGCTGGATTATATGAAGAAGCGTACGGGTGGGCAGGTAAATTTTTCCTTTGATCCGGGCAATAGCGCTTCCACCAATATTTTACTCTCTGCCCCCTTGTTCGATTGGGTTATGGAAAACCTGATTAAAAATGCACTGGATGCTATTGAAGGAAATGGCGCCATTTCCATTAAAGTTTTGTGTCAGGAAAATACCCTTACGATTGATGTAACGGATACCGGAAAAGGGATATCCAAAAACAATGTCAACAATGTTTTTAAACCTGGATTCACTACTAAGAAAAGAGGATGGGGATTGGGACTCTCTTTGAGTAAGCGGATAATTGAGCAGTATCACAAAGGAAAGCTCTTTGTAAAATGGAGCGAGACCGGTAAGGGAAGTACCTTCCGGATTATTTTACAACTCCCGGAAAATGCCCGAATCGGTTAGCCGCTTGGCCCAAACAGTTCATGGCAGCATACCATTGGTGCAATGACTGGGTAGTAGCAGATTCTACATAGAGGTTTACCTCACTGCAAATACCCATTAATTCTGACTCTGCATCGGCTAATTCATCATGATCGGTGGTTTCACCCAGGCGCCTGAAACAACTCTGCATCCTGGATAATTTTTCGTCAGATAAATGATCAAATGCATGTTGTTGCATCAATTGACCCGCTGCATTCACCAGTAATTCATACGATGTCGTTTTCATATACGTGGTTTTATGTTAGCAATTACGTATATAAGACAACAAAATCAGGCATTTCGTTTATTAGCAAATTGTTAATGGCTTTATATAGTGGATAAGATGGGGATACCACACATAAAAAATCCCGTCAGTCGACGGGATGTGGAAAACTTAATTTTCAGTGGCCATTAACTTTGGCGTTTTACGGATCCTCCGCTATTTACATTGATATCCCGAATTAACCCTTCTCCCTTGAATCGAATGAATCCCCCGCTGCTGGCTTTTGCGGATATTTCCTTGTTAACGGTCACCTGAACACCGGCCCCGCTATTAACATCTCCATGGCAGGTTTGGACAACCAGGTCATACCCTTTGAATTGTGCCCCACTGTTCCCGTCAATATCCAATAACTGTATTTTCCCGGCCAGGTTAATGATACCGCCGCTATTCATTTTCACAGCTAACTTTTCCAGGTTCAAATCTGTACCATTAATACTGCCTCCGCTGGAAGCTTTCATTTCATCCAGTTGCTTAAAGGTAACGTATACTTTTACCCGCCAGTTTTTCCATTTGTTCCAGAATTTCCAGTTATCACTTCTGTAGATTTTTAACCTGCCATTTTCAACCGTTGTCTTTACTTCATCCAGGTAGTCATTATTACCTGCAGAAACTGCCAATGCCTCCTGGTTTCCCTGGGAAATGATGACTTCTATGCCTGCTGAGGTTTCAATAGTATGGAACGAGGAAACCTCACGTTTTTGTACATTGTTATCATACACAACTTTTTGAGCCATCACTGAAAAGCTAATGGCCGCTGATGCGAGTAATAAAAATCCTATTTTTTTCATACACTGTTTTTAGCTTGAAACGGGATGGCTGAAAAAAAGTTACAGGTTTTACTGAAAATTTTTATTTTTTATGTCTTTAGGGATGGAAATTCCTTTTCTTAACCCATCAACTTATTTTAGTACCAATGCACCTAAAGCCGGAAGATTGACCGTGAGCTTATAACATTTCGTAGCCTTGTCTACCAGTTCAGATTTGATTTCGGGATTAAATACATCACCGGTTCCCCAGTAGGATACCTCATTACTATTAAATACCTCAGTCCATTTTGCTTTGCCGTACACATAGATCTCCCAGTCGTTTCTAACCGTTGGCGTCACATTCAGGATGACCAGCAGGTTGTCCTTATCTTTTTTTCCTTTTCGGGCATACACCAAAACGGATTCGCTACGGTGGTTAAGGTCTACCCATTCAAACCCGCCCGGCTCAAATTGTTTTTCATACAATGCGGGTTCAGACCGGTAGAGTTCATTCAGCTTTTGTACACAATATTTCATCCCCGCATGAGCCGGGTATTGCAACAATTCCCAGGGAAGTTCACTTTTATAATTCCATTCAGTAGTGGAACCAAACTCATCCCCCATAAACAATAATTTAGCGCCTGGATGCGTAAACATATAGGTATAGAGTACCCGTAAATTGGCGAATTTCTGCCATTCATCACCGGGCATTTTGTATAACATGGGACTCTTGCCATGCACTACTTCATCATGACTCAGGGGAAGCATAAAATTCTCATCATAGAAATACATCATGCTGAAGGAGAATTTGTCCTGGTGAAACTGCCTGAAGAGCGGATCCATTTTAAAATAGTCGAGTGTATCATGCATCCATCCCATCATCCACTTCATGCCAAACCCCAGGCCATCTTCGAAAGTTGGCTTGCTCACCTTAGGCCAGTCGGTGGACTCTTCGGCAATGGTTTGAATATCCGGAAAATCCCGATAAAGGGTTTCATTCAAATCTTTGATAAATGCGATAGCTTCTATATTGCCATTACCACCATATTCATTGGGTTCCCACTGGCCGGCATTCCGGCTATAGTCGAGCCGTAACATAGAACTCACTGCATCCACCCTGATACCATCTGTATGAAAACGGTCGCACCAAAACCGGGCACTGCTGATGAGAAAAGATTTTACTTCACCCCGTTTATAATTAAAAATATAGGAGTTCCAGTCGGGATGGTATCCTTTTCGCATATCCGCATATTCATAGGTATGGGTACCATCAAACATAAACAGACCATGTGCATCATAAGGGAAATGAGAAGGCACCCAGTCAAGGATTACCCCGATACCTGCCAGGTGAAAAGCATCCACCATGGCTGCATAGTCCTGTGGTGAGCCAAAACGGGAAGTGGGTGCGAAATAGCCCGTTCCCTGGTAACCCCAACTGCCATCAAACGGGTGTTCCATTACAGGCATAAACTCCACATGTGTAAATCCCATTTCTTTCACATAGGGCACCAGTCGTTCCGTTATTTGCTGGTAGGTATTGTAGACTTCTTCATCGTTCTTATCCGGCCGCATCCAACTGGCCAGGTGCACTTCATACACTGAATACGGAGAAGTCAGTGAATTGTGTTTTTTACGGGTAGCCATCCAGTCAGTATCCTTCCATGTATAATCGGTTTGCCAGGTGATGGAGGCAGTAAAAGGACGCTTCTCCCAAAAATGGGCAAAAGGATCGCCCTTGTCTAATTTAATTCCCTGAAACCCATGTATATGGTATTTGTATGCCTCTCCTGCTTTTATACCAGGAATAAAACCCTCCCAGATGCCTGAATTGTCTAATCTCACTTTCAATGGGTGAGACGCTTTGTTCCAATCATTAAAATAGCCCACTACTGATACTAAAGTGGCATTAGGTGCCCATACAGCAAAATAGGTACCAGGGGTATCTGAAACAGTCAATTGTTTGTTCCCAAAGAACTCGTACAAACTGTAATGGGTGCCTTTTTGAAAATTTTGGACATCCTCATCTGTAAACAGGGAATAATTCCAAACTGCTTGCCGTTTATCCACGAAATGTATCTCTTCATATTTTTTTACAGCTTCGTTTCCAACTTTTCCTTTAGTCTTGCCTCTTAGATTAGTGGTTTCCTTTACTGATGCCGATTTTCCTATGGGTGTATTTTCCGGATGGGGGCTCATAGTAGATTGATTATCAAATGATGATTTTTTTTAACATTTGTTTACGACTAACTTATTAGTTACTCTTTTACAATTTATGGATTTTACAGCACAATTGCATCATAGCAATCAACCAACTAACGCAATGAAGAAATTTTTTGTTTCGCTCTTCCTCTTATTGACTACTCATCTTTCGATAATGGCCCAGGAAAGCACGCTGAAAGGCACCATTACAGATACGCTTAATAAGGAGAATCTTTCCAATGCTGTCATCTCCATCCTACGCGCAAAAGACTCCGTATTAATTAAATATACAAGGTCAGATGCCAAAGGGAATTTCTCTTTAAAAAATATACCCTCCGGCGAGTCTATTGTAATGGTTACTTATCCCTCTTATGCCGATTATGTAGAAAGAATAACGGTAGTTGGTGGCAAGGAAATAACATTGGGAACCCTTCCCCTGATTACGAAAGCCAGATTACTGGAAGAAGTAATTGTAAGGCAACGCATCAGCGCCATAAGGGTGAAGGGAGATACCACAGAATATACAGCCGATAGTTTTCATGTAAGTCCCAATGCAGATGTACAGGAACTCCTGCGTAAAATGCCGGGTATACAGGTAAACAGCAAAGGGGAGATTACTGCACAGGGTGAAAAGGTTCAGAAAGTATTGGTAGATGGGGAGGAATTTTTCAGTGATGACCCCGCAGTGGTTACCAAAAACCTGCGGGCGGATGCGGTAGACAAAGTTCAGGCATATGACCGCAAGAGTGACCAGGCCAACTTTACCGGCATTGACGATGGCCAGAAAATAAAAACATTAAATATCCAGTTGAAAGAAGATAAGAAGAAAGGCTTTTTTGGTAAACTGGAAGCGGGTGCCGACTTCAATAAATACCGTTATGGCAAAGCCCTGGCCAATGCCTTTAAAGGGAAAAGAAAAATATCAGGATACCTCACTTCAGACAATACCAAATTTGAATCCTTAAACTGGGACGAGAACCGCAACTATGCAGGTGATGCCAATACAACCACTACCATTAGTGATGATGGGGGAATCATGATTTTTTCGGGTGGGGATGACTACAGTTATGGGCAGGGTTTCCCGGTTTCTACTACCGGTGGCTTACATTTCAGTAATAAATGGAATAACGACAAACACAATAGTAACAATACCTACCAGTTTAACCAGTTAAAGGTAAACGGGATTACCACGAGTAAAACACAAAACATTTTACCTGATACCAGTTTCATCAATACCACTTCGCAGGACCAGACAAGCGACCGCAGAAGGCATAAACTTACCAGTATATATGAATGGCAGATAGATTCTTCCAGTTCCCTGAAAACGACCGTACGTGCTTTTACTTCACAAAGCAATAACCGGGCAAATTACCTGGGTCAGTACCTGAGCCTTGGTAACCGCATCATCAACCAAAGTAACCGGACAACCACTGATGAGGATAAGAGTAATACGCTCAACGGAAATATCCTGTACAGAAAAAAGTTTGCTAAAAAAGGGAGAACACTGTCTATCAACAGTGACCTGAACTTCAATAACAGAGACCAGAACGGCTTCCTGCTGGCCAACAACCAGTTTTATGATAATAACGGCAACCTGGTGAAACAGGACCTGGTAGACCAGTTAAAAATCAATAAACAAACCACCTCTACGATAAATTCGCAGGCTACCTATACCGAGCCTTTATGGAAAAACACTTTTCTGGTATTGAACTACCGGTTAAACCTGAGCAGGAATGATGCGGAAAGAAATACATTGGGTAAAAACGGTGCAGGCAAATATGAAAACAGGGTGGATACGCTCAGTAATCATTTTATTTTCAATACCCTTGAAAATGCCGGTGGTATTAATTTCAAATACAATGTAAAGAAAGTAAATTTTTCTGCCGGCAGCGATTTTGGTTCCGTTACATACCGGCTTAAGGACCTTATTAAACAGACAGACCGTGAAGTAAGCTTTACCAATTTCCGGCCATCTATCACTTTCAATTACACACCCAAACAGCAGAGAAGGGTTAATTTTTCTTACAATGGTTCTACCAGAAACCCCAGCCTGCAGCAGATACAGCCCATCATCGATAATATTGACCCATTGAATATTACGATTGGTAACCCAAATCTGAAACAGTCGTTTACACACCAGTTCAATTTCAGGGCATCTGATTACAAAGTATTGAAGAGCCGGAGTATTGGCTTTAACATTAATTATACCGCGGTTGATAATGCCATCACCAATGCCAGTACAGTGGATAATCTGGGCAGAAGGGTTAACCAGGCGATTAATGTGAATGGTAATTTCAGTTGGAATACCGGAATTAATTATGGATTTGACATTATACCTTCCCTCAACGTGGGGTTGAATGCCGGACCCGGAAAAAACAGGAATGTGAATGTGATTAATGGTATCAATAATACTACAGATACCCGCTTCCTGAGAATCGGTATCAATGCAGGTTACTGGGCCGATAAATGGATTAATTTCTGGATGAATGTCAATGCCAATCAAAACAGTTCCGTTTCCTCTATAAGGCCTGATGTGGTTACCGAATACTGGAGCTACAATTCTTACGGCAATATTCAGTTAAAGTTCAAAAAACAAAAGCTGTTTATAGATCTGACCCTGGAGGCCAATATTTACCAGAAAACGGCCGTTTTTGCCAACCAGCAGGATGCATATGTTTTAAGCCCCAGTATCAGAAAAGTGATTTCGAAAAACGACAACTGGGAACTGAAAGCATATGTCAATGATGTATTTAACCAGAACAGGGGTATCAACAGAACAGCCAGCAGTAACTTTATTTCTGAAACCACCAATCAAACCATACAACGTTATTTCCTGTTCTCACTGATCTATAATTTCAGTAAGAACGGCAAACCCACAAATGCAGGATTCTGATATGAAAAAGTATTTATTCATTACACTAACATTCCTATCCGTAGTAAGTGCCTCGGCACAGGTTCGCTTTATCACCAGCGGCAGGGTGGAATATGAAAAAAAGATAAACCAGCACAAGGGTATTGAGGAGGATGCAGAGGACAATATCTGGTACCAGAGCATGCTGAAATCTTATCCTAAATTCGTTAATGAAACCTATGAGCTGCGGTTCAACGAAAACCGGTCCGTTTACAAAATGGCTAAAGAAAATACGGATAACAGATACCTGATGTGGGGTACCAAGCCCGCTGAATCTGATGCTGTATTGCAGGACCTGCAGAAAAAAACGGTATCTACCCAACGGGATGTTTTCGAAAATACCTATGTGATCAAAGACAGTTTGCGCAACCTGGACTGGCGGATAACCGACGAAACCCGGGAAATTGCCGGTTTTGAATGCAGGAAAGCCGTAACGAAAATTTGTGATTCTGTATATGTGGTTGCTTTTTACACAGACCAGATTGCCATTAGTTCCGGACCCGAGAGTTTCGGCGGCCTGCCCGGACTGATACTGGGTATGGCTATCCCGCGGTTATATACTACCTGGTTCGCCACTAAACTGGAATTGATAGACCCTACGCCTGCTCAGTTAAACCCTACACAAAAAGGTAAAACTGTAAACTGGGAAGAATTGTATACAGATTTAAAAAAGGGTTTAAAAAGTTGGGGGAAGGAAGCGGAGAAACGGTTATGGATAGTGTCCCTTTAATAATGCACCACGCAATAAAAATACTTAGCCACAAATTTGCAAAAAAACACCTTGCAATTTTGTGGCTAAGTGCTATTTTGCCTTCTCATTCTTTATGTTGATGGCTCCTTCATCATACACAAACAGCACACTGATGGCTGCGCAGATCATGAAAAAGCCTGCCAGTACTATGGCATAAATGGGCTGGCCTCCATACAGGTGTTTCACAATCCATCCACCACAAATGCCATTGATGATTTGGGGAAGGGTGATGAAAAAATTAAATATCCCCATATATATACCCAGTTTCCCGGGAGGAATGGCACCTGAAAGAATTACATAAGGCATAGCCAGAATACTGGCCCAGGCCAGCCCCACCCCAATCATGGAATAAGTGAGCATAGCAGGGTCTTTGATAAAATAAATGGATATCAACCCCACCCCTCCGGCAATCAGGGAAAAAGCATGGGTACCCTTTCTGCCCAGTATTTTGGCAACCAGTGGCAGACAAAGCGCATACAGGGCAGCCACCAGGTTATAAGTGCCAAAAGCTGAACTTACCAGGTTACCGGCATCATTGTAAGCAATGGATTTGGCATAATCTCCCGATAGTCCGTACACATGGGTCGCAACCGCATCAGTAGTAAATACCCACATACTGAAGAGGGCAAACCAGGAAAAAAATTGTACCAGTCCCAGTTGGCGCATGGTTTTAGGCATACGACCAAAATCTTTAAAAATTTCTGACAACCCCGCTTTTTCAGGAGCCTCACTTTTTCCATGGTATTTTTCATATTCTGCCGGTGGATATTCCCTGCTTTTAAAAATAGTTACCAGAATGGCCACCATGAAAACAGCTGCTCCTATGTAAAAAGAATACCGGATATTGTCTGCCACCCCACTGGGACCTGCTTCCTGCGAAAATCCATTTTTAGCCAGTAAGGAAGGAAGTTCTGACCCTACTACTGCTCCAATACCAATTAAGAATGTCTGAACAGCAAATCCGCTGGTCCTTTGTGAATCGGGCAGGTTATCTGCCACCAGTGCTCGGAAGGGTTCCATGGCCACATTAAAGGATGCATCCATTATCATTACCATACCTGCACCAATCCATAATGCAGGTATAACAGAGGAGACTGCTCCGGAATTGGGCAGAAAAATCAGGGCGGCTGAAGACAATATGGCTCCTGCAAAAAAGTAAGGTTTGCGCCTTCCCATTCGATTCCAGGTTCTGTCACTGTAATGGCCAATTAAAGGCTGTACAATCATGCCTACCAGAGGTGCCACTATCCAGAACATGGGTAACTGGTCAACATCGGCGCCAAAACTCCGGAGTATCCTGCTGGTATTCCCGTTTTGCAGGGCAAATCCAAACTGGATACCCAGGAACCCAAAACTCATGAAAAAAATCTGGGATAAACTTAACCTCGGCTTAGGTACCAGGCCTGCACCGGGTTTTTGGGATGTTACAGTAGGCATGACAATCGTTTAATATTTACGGTATGTAAAATATGTACAAAATGTGCAATAATGAAAAAAACATCCTGTTACAGATGTTTTGTATAAAGCATTTGAATTTTAGTTTGGGATTAAAGAAATGTGGGCTTTCGAAAAGTGCAAACCATCTGGTACATATGCCTAACAAGCTACCTAAATCACAAAACCATCCGGTAATACGCACATTTTCTTTACTACCACAATACCCTCTTTCACTGTATACAGGGCATGGTCTGTATTGGCCAAATGTGAGCCGCCATTAATGCGTACATCATTCCCTATTCTGCAATTCTTATCAATAATGGCATCCTTGATATAGCACCTTTCACCGATACCTATTTTAGGTAATCCGTTTTTCTTATTAAGTTCCATGTCCTCCAGTGTTTCATAATAATCGTTACCCATTATATAAGTATTCACGATAGTGGTGCCATGCCCTATCCTGGCACGAATACCGACCACACTTTGTTCTATACGACTTGCATTAATGATG
>CAVVSL010000028.1:0-44088 GCA_963750825.1 uncultured Bacteroidota bacterium
TCACCAATTGCTGTTCTGCGATTCCGCCGGCAAGCTTCGCACATATTGCCTGTTTCAATGTAACAGAAGAGGAAAGGCGATTGGCCATTGCCCTTCAGTTACCCATTTTTGGTGCTGATCCCGACTTGCTGTACTGGGGCACCAAAAGCGGCAGCCGCAAGCTGTTTAGGGAATGTGGTTTACCCCTGCCACCGGGCATTGAGGACCTGCACAACGAAACAGATATTATACAATCCCTTGTTTCGCTAAAACAACAATACCCGGAAACCAAAAAGGCTGTGATCAAACTCAACGATGGTTTTTCCGGGGAGGGGAACGCCATTTTTTCCTATTCGGATTGTCCTGATGCCAGCCTGCTTGCTGATTGGTTGGTGACCAATCTTCCGAAGCGGCTTCTGATCGTTGCGAAAGATCTTTCCCATATCAGTTTTATCAAAAAATTTGAAGAGCTGGGCGGGATTGTTGAATCATTTATAGAGGGAGAAGTAAAAGCCTCCCCTTCTGTTCAATGCAGAATAACACCTTCCGGAAAAGTGGAGATCGTCTCAACGCATGACCAGTTATTGAGTGGGGAAAACAACCAGGTATTCCAGGGAGCCAGCTTTCCCGCCGACATCGGGTATGCAACGGATATTGCCGTTTTGGCAAGGCTGGCCGCTGAAAAGATGGCCCGGCTGGGAGTACTCGGAAGGTTCTCCATCGATTTTATGAGTGTAAAGAATAAAAATGGTTGGAAACATTATGCACTGGAAACCAATCTTCGCAAAGGAGGAACCACACATCCCTACCTGATGCTGCAATTTTTAACGGATGGGCATTATGACGAAAATGCCGGTGTTTATTTTACTGCCGGCAACCAGCCCCGCTATTATTTTTCATCTGATAATTTACAAAGCGACCAGTTTGTTGGCCTTAGTCCCCACGACCTGATGGAAATTGCCGGTCTGCACGGATTGCTCTATGATGGCAGTAAACAGGAGGGTGTGATGTTTCACCTGATCGGCGCTTTGTCGCAGTACGGTAAACTTGGCGTTCTTTGTATCGGTAACTCTCCCGAAAAAGCAGCATCGCTGTACCATCAAACGGAAGCAGTATTGCTGCAGGAAACCGGGGGAAATAAAGTATCCTTACCCTAGTTTTTTCACAATGGCTTTTACATTATCGTTGATCTCTTTGTCCGTCATTCTTTTTCCGTAAATATCAGTGCTTATCCATCCCTGCCATACGGTTTTATCTGTTTGTGCATCCATCAGTGTGAGTGTGATAGTGCCTTCATTAACGGTTCGGGTGGTTTGGTTATACCCCATGAATTGAGAAGGATAATACACAGAAACATACCTGCGGGTATAGGCGTTGTAAAACCATCTGTTATAGGGCTGGCTGTAAACGGGATTGCTTTCATTTCTGTTTTCCTTTTGGATGTCTACGTCGTAAACCAGCAATACATCCGGGTTCTCCGTTACTTCCCGCAGCCCGTTTGCCTGTAAATTTTTGTTGATGCTTTCTTTAATTTTGGCATCTGTTAGGTCATTTATTTTTACAGCAGTGGGCTTGCTGCTTTTGTCTGCCTGAGTTCCGTTTACCCAGGCATACGTCTTAACAGTATTAATGTTAAAATTGTCGGCTTTTTGCATATAGGCGGTGCTGGTGCATCCAGTAAAAAGAAATACGCCCATCACTATGGCCAGTATTCCATATATCATTTTCATAGCATTGTGATTGAGGGTTGGGAATCTTGTTTACACTACTATACATCCAATATATATGCCGGATACTATTAACAGATTCCCAAAAAATACCCGGGTAAGGCGTCCATTGTGAAAGAAAAGATAATATGGGAAGGGTACTAATTACGCGTAATGTGGTAGATATCTACCGGTGGATCAAAGTATTGGTCGCGGTCGGTTTGTTTGTATATTTTACGAACGATATCCATACCCTTTACCACCCTGCCAAATGCAGCAAAACCCAGCTTGTCTTCTACGTTTTCTCCCCCTACATCCAGCCCGGGTTGTTTACCGATACAGATAAAAAATTCGGTGCCTGCTGTACCCGGTGCCAGTCTCGCTAATGAAATGGTTCCGTCCGTATGCAGGATGCCGGTTTCTTTGGTAGACTCGTGCGGAATACCGGGCACGCTCTGTGCCAGTTTGTTTTTGGTACGCCAGATGCCTCCCTGTATCAATTCTGTTTTGGGGGCATTGGAGGGTTGGTTGGAAATGTTGAGCACCCGGTAAAAACTGGCGGGTTCAAAATAACCGGAGTCAACATAGCGGAGGAATGCGGCTACCGTTACAGGTGCCTGTTGGGGGAAGAGTTCCAGTTCAATGTCTCCCTTTGCCGTTTCTATCAGTATGTGCGGATTGCCCTTCCGCTGCTCTTTGCATCCGGCCAGTAACATAAATAACAGGTATAGGAAGCAGCAATATTTTTTCATGGACTATCCGGGAATGACTTCAAATAAAAAGAACTGTGTTTTTTCCAGCGGAGAAAAATTATTGTCCGCTACCAGTAACAAAGTGCGGTGGCCATTGGGCAGGGTGGGCCCGAAACAAACGCCTTCTATATTGTCTACATATTTCCCCAACGAATCCATGTTTAACAATAGCCGCTTTTTAACGGGCCTGTTGGGCGGAAAGTCCTTTAATGATGGTATACCTGATATGTTTTCTGCATCGCCAAAGTCAGCCAGAAATATTTTGATAGTGCAAGGGAGCCTGCCTGTAGAAAAAGAGCGTTCCAGTACCAGCAATTGGTTTTTTGCTATCCAGAGAATATCGGGTATACCATTTATCTTAAATGCCCCTAATGGGTTGGCGGGATAAGCAACGGGGTCCAACTTATACGCATATTGCGCGGTATTGTTTTTCGTGGCCACATCAAATTGAAAAATACGAATCCAGGGTTGGTTATCGGTGATGTCGGCCCTGGGTCCGTCTTCATACAGGGGCTCTTCTACATTTACATACAGTTTTGAGAAGTTGTCTCCAAAGCTCAAGCCTTCGAGAACCCCATTTTGTCTGGGACCCTTTTCAATGGCGTGCATATATAAATTAAGGGGTAGCGGAAAACTATCAATGAATTTACCCTCGGGGGATATGAGGGTGATGGCAGGATTTTCCAGAATGGTATCTTTATCCCTAACCATTCTTTCTCCTTCACTGGTCCAAACCAGTTGCCCTGTTTTGGGATGATACCTGATGGCCTCCGGGTCGGGTGTATGCAGCGGGTCTTCTTTGGAACCGGGATAGGTTTTCCCATCGGCCTGCAAAAGACTTTGCACCCCTGTAAAAATTACCGTGTCAATTCCCCGGCTGCTAATGTTGATTTTGGCTGTGTAAAACCGGGCAGGGTTTAGGGAAGACCGGTCATCACTAATCAGGTAATACAGATCCTGCCGGCTGTCATAATCAATTCCTGAAAGACCGCCAATGGTTGTGCCCCGGAAGGGCGGGTTATGGGGCAGGTCGAATTCGCCGATTAATGTCAACTGTCCGATACTTTGGGTGCGGTTCCCGGAAATTGTACGCGAGGTACTGCAGCCGGAAATAATCACCAATACTGTCCACCATATTCTTTTCATCCATTCCGTAATTAAGCCACAAATTAGGAAACTTAGATTGCGCTGCTCATATGTTTAGCGATCATCCCTTTTCTTATTTTTTTGCATAAAGAGCCAGGGGAGCAGCCTGGGCTCAGCAAATGCCGCATCCCAGCTATTGTGGCCGGCTTCCGGGTATTCGGTATAAAAAACATTTTTCATGTTTCTGGTGCGGAGGGCCATGAATAACTCCCTGTCTGAATCGGGTAGTACCACATTGTCTTTTGCTCCATGAAATATCCAGAGGGGTATGCCGGTAGCCGTTTCGAGAAAGCGGGGAATATTGCAGGCACCACAAATCGCAAAATTGGCTGCAAAATAATCGGGGTAACGCATCATCATATCATAGGTACCAAAGCCTCCCAGAGAAAGGCCACCGAGGTATACCCTTTTGGTATCTGCTATCCGGTTGTTCACCAGGCTGTCCATCAATTGCTTTACCAGTATTTGCGGAACCGGTGGTGCTTCTTCTGAAAGAAATTTTCTTTCAGTATTATTGGAGGGCCTTGTAAATCGGGACCAGGTGCTGTCTTTAGGGCACTGCGGGAAAACGACAATGGCTTTAAAATTTTTTCTGATTTTTTCCCCCGTAAAGAGCGCACCTCCGTGCATAAGTTGTGCCTCATTGTCATTTCCCCTTTCTCCGGAACCATGTAGAAAAACAATGAGGGGGTATGCCTTGTGCTTTCTGTATTTTACAGGATAAAGCATGCGATAACGCAGGGTATCTTTTCCGCTGATAAATATTTTTTTCTCAAACAAAGAAAGGTCCTGGGTATGTGCCGGGCCTATACAAAAAATAATTCCTGCGATAACAAGCAATTTCTTCATCCGGGGGCAATTTGTTCGATGCTTAAACTTACTGATTATGTAGTATTTATACAAACCTAATATTACCCGGAATCCTGTATCGGCTCCTTACTTACTATTTTGCAGGTATGCTGACAAACGCATGATTGCCGCAGCTACTACCAAAATCTGTTCTTTCGCTTCGGGCCAGTTTCTTTGTTCAATAGCTTCCCTTACACCCGGTATGGTTTTTACACCATATCCCGTATAAAATCCAGGTGCATACAATGTGTGTTTGTACCAGCTCCTGCGCGGAAGGCCTGTGGGCGCTAGCAGTTGTTGTTCTGCCCTGTACAGGGCTTTGTTCATTTCATCCATTGATTTTTTATCCATCATTGCCTGGCGGCTGTTGCGTTCGGCCGTAGTTTTATCCAGTTCCGCCAGCGCATTTTGTAAAGGGGAAAAATCCAAAAAAGGTACTTCAGGTTTCCCTGCGGGAGCTTTCCTGTTTTCCGTTGGGTCATTGGCCAGCGCATACGCATTGGTTTTGATGATTTCATTTTCAACAGCAGTCGTCGCGCGCATTTGATCTGTCTGGTTCATCAGGTCTTTTACATATCCGTTGACCGTTTTCGCAAGACTCCTGAAATCAAAAGGCAATGCGTCTGCATTGGCCATCCGCAAGGCAGCCCTGCCTGCCGTTTTGGAAAGTGCTACCCCATATTGAAAACCGGGATCTTTGAAGCGGCGATAATCATCATATGAATCATAAATAGAGTGATACTCACCCCCTTCATTTTCCCCGCTAAAACCAAGGTCCAGCGAGGGGATGCCCAGGTGCTGTATAAAAGAAGAATAATCACTTCCGGAGCCCATGGCGCCTAATGACATTTCTTTTTGGGCCATAATGTCTCTCTTGTCTTTTAC
The DNA here is from genome assembly GCA_963750825.1 of uncultured Bacteroidota bacterium. Classification (GTDB taxonomy): domain Bacteria; phylum Bacteroidota; class Bacteroidia; order Chitinophagales; family Chitinophagaceae; genus Sediminibacterium. Next base: position 5,318 of record CAVVSL010000028.1, read on the forward strand.
CGATCCCGCAGCTACCAGTGCATTGGCTTTCTTTCTTTCAAAAACACTTACTTTGGTTTGCGGGTCTTCAACATCCTTGCTGATTTCTGTGATCAGTGTTTCCAGTGCGTGTGAGCCTTCTGCTCCCAAAAATCCCCTTCCGTTGCTGTCTGAATTGATGTACACCACCACTTTCTGTTGCAGCTCTTCGGCATGGTCTTCCACCCATTCTGTGGATCCGATCAGTCCCGGTTCTTCTGCATCCCAGGCACAATACACCAGTGTTCTTTGCGGTTTCCATCCTGTTTTTGCGAGCTGGCCAATGGCATACGCCTCTTCCAGCAAAGCAGCCTGTCCGCTAATGGGGTCATTGGCGCCATTAACCCAGGCATCGTGGTGGTTGCCCCTGATCACCCATTCATCGGGATGGGTTTCTCCCTTCATCATCGCAATCACATCATAGGCGGGTTGTAGGCTCCAGTCGAAGTCCACCTTCAAATGCACTGTCGATTTTCCGGGACCAATGTGGTAAGTGATGGGTAAACCACCGGCCCATTCCTTCGGCACCACCGGACCCTCCATTGCCTCCAGTAAGGGTTGGGCATCATGGTAACTAATGGGCAATACAGGAATTTTTAAAAGGTTGGTGGCCTGTAACCTGTCGAGCCTTTTGGCATTGGCTGTAGCTCCAATGCCCGGCGTCAAAGGATCTCCCGGATAAATAACCATATCCATGATGGAGCCCCTTTGCACACCATATTCATTTTTATAGGCCCCTTTAGGATAAACATCACCCTGGGTATAGCCATCATCTTTGGGATCGGAATAAATGATGCATCCTATCGCTCCGTGTTCCTGTGCCACTTTGGGTTTGATGCCTCTCCAACTATGGCCATATTTGGCAATCACTATTTTTCCTTTTACCTCCACACCCATTTTTTCCAGTACGTCATAATCCTCCGGCAATCCATAGTTGACAAATACCAGTTCTCCGGTAACGTCCCCATCGGCACTCCAGGCATTGTAAGTGGGCAGTTGGCCATCCTGTCCCGATGTGGCGTCTTCTTTCAGCGCGGGCTCTTTCAGGAGCGCTTTGTAGGAGACGGGGCTCATCATTTCCAGTACCCTCGTTTTGGGTTTGGGAAACAAAACCTGGTAGGTTTCTATTTTCGCGTCCCAGCCCCAGGCTTTGAACTTAGCCAGAATATTTTCTGCAACTGCTTTACCACCCGGAGAACCTACATGGTGAGGCACGGCTGATAATTCTTTAATCGTCTGTCCAATACGTTGTGCGCTTAGTTGTGCATCAAAGGCCCGCTCTGTCTGCATTTGGGTCGCAGCATTTTTTTCAGAGAATCCGGTGATTTTTTTTTGCGCGCTTACCTGCAGTTGTGCAAGCAGTAAAACAATTCCGACAGTTATTGGCTTATGCATAGTTGTGTATTAATCAGTGTGTGGTGAATAGCTGTTTTTTTAATGCTCATTTTTGAAACATGGCCGGGTGCTGCTTGTTAAATTCTGTTGCATCCTGGTAGGCTTTCGCAGCAGCCAGGAGAGTGGCTTCTGCATACAAGTTACCAATAAGCGTAATGCTGGTGGGCAGTTGGTTTCTTTTATCAAATCCTGTGGGCATACAAACTACGGGTTGACCGGTAAGGTTGGTAATGGCGCCCTGGTTACCGCTGCCCCGTGTGGGGCATATCATTACGTCAATATCTTTCTTCACCTCATTTACTTTTTGCATCAGCAGAAAGCGGTGCCGGTTGGCGTTGATGTATTCAACGGCGGACATCAACCTGGAAACACGGAAACTATTGGGCCAGTCATATTTTCTTTGCATGGTCATTTCATCATCCATGTTGTAGCGGGTAAACTCATCGAAAGCTGCGGCACATTCTGCGCTGATGACAATATCCATGATGTTGAAGGTATATACACCACTATCCGGAAAATTAACGGGTATTAATTCTGCGCCCATTTTTTGATAGGTCTGCAGTACTTTCCACTCGCTGCGGCTGGTATCGGTTATCTTATCGAAATAGTTTTTCGCATACCCTATTTTCAATTTTTTAACCGGCACATCGGATACATAATTAAAGGGCCTGTTCACGGCCGACATATCATAGCCATCGGTTCCATGTATATATGCAAATACAATGGCCGCATCTTCTGCACTGCGGCAGATGGGTCCTACTTTGTCGAGGCTCCAGCTTAGTGTCATCGCTCCGCTCCTGCTGATGCTGCCAAAAGTGGGGCGCAGGCCGGTGGCGCCGCAGGTAGAAGAGGGCGATACAATCGAACCCCAGGTTTCTGTACCAATGGCAAAGGGTACGAGTCCGGCAGCAGTTGCCGAGGCCGAGCCCGCAGACGATCCGGAAGAGCCTGTTGCCAGGTTCCAGGGATTTTTCGTTCTGCCGCCAAACCAATAATCACCCATGGCCAGCGCACCCAAAGTAAACTTGGCCACGAGCACAGCACCGGCTTCTTTAAGTTGCGTATACACAAATGCGTCTTCGTCAATGGTCTGGTTGCGATAAGGCGCCGCACCCCAGGTAGTTTTGGTTCCTTTCACGGCAAACAAATCTTTCAATCCATAAGGAATGCCGTGCAGTGGGCCGCGGTATTTGCCCACAGCTATTTCAGCATCCGCGTTGCGGGCCTGTTCAATGGCCAGTTCTTCGGTAAACATGACCACACATTGTAAGGTATCACTGAACTTTTTCAGCCTGTCGTAGAAAAATTGGGTCAGTTCAACAGAGCTGATTTTTTTAAATTTTATCAGAGAGGCGAGTTGGTAGATACTGTAAAAAGCCAGGTCATTACGGTTGGCCGGTACCGTTACTTTTGAGGACAGCTTCCAGTCAATCTTTTCCTGTTTGTCTGCAAAGTGCATCCCCGGCAAAACAGGACTCTGCCAAAGACTCATGGGTACATTATTACCAAGCGGTTGTTTGTGCATCAGTTGGTAATTGGCCAGGTTTTCTTTTACCCCTTCATACATCGTATCCACCTCCTTCTGTGTAAAGCTGAGGTCAAGTAATTTGGCTGCGGAATGTAAGTCTTTGGTGGTTAGTGTGTCCTGCGCTATGGAAGCGGTACAGCATAAAAAAGCTATCAGGGATAAGGATTTTCGCATGGATGAAGGATTGTGGTTTTGGTTGTTGAGAAATATGACTGTCAGTTACTGAATAGAAGCAAATGTGTTTCCCTGCCGGATATCTCCCGTTTCGAATCCTTTTTTAAACCAGAACATCCTTTGTGCCGATGTTCCGTGGGTAAAAGCGTCCGGTACCACATAGCCCTGGTTTTCTTTTTGCAAACGATCGTCTCCGATGGCATTCGCTGCACGCAGGGCCGCTTCCAGGTCTCCGGCATCCATAAAATTTTTCATTTGCTGGTTACGGTTGGCCCATACACCGGCATAAAAGTCGGCCTGTAATTCTGTTTTAACCGATAATTGGTTATACGCTTTTTCACTCATCTGCCCGCGGGCGTCATTTAGTTTGTTGAAGGTTCCCTGCAGTTTCTGTATGTGGTGGCCCACTTCATGCGCAATCACATAGGCCATCGCAAATTCGCCCGGAGCCTGAAAGCGACTCTCGAGTTCTTTGAAAAAAGACAGGTCTATATACACTTTTTGATCCGATGGACAGTAAAAGGGACCAGTAGCCGCACTCGAAAACCCACAGCCTGATTGGGTTTGCTCTGTAAATAATACCAGTTTCGGATAGGAGTACGCATCACCCTGTTCTGCAAAAATAGCAGACCAAACGTCTTCGGTATCGGCGAGTATCACCTTGGTAAAGGAAGCCAGCTTTTCTTCTTCGGGGCTGCGCGGGGTTGCGTTTTGGGTTTGCCCCTGTTGTTGTATCACCTGGTTAACCACCGTTGAGGGGTCGCCACCAAGCAACAAATAGATAATCCCAATTACAATGGTTCCGATACCGCCGCCAAGGGCTATCCCGCCGCCACTTACACCACGTTTGTCTTCAACGTTGTCGCTTTCTCTTCTGCCCATCCAGCGCATGGTAATGATTTTTGGGATAATTGATTTGGGTGATTGTGTCTGTTCAGACCAGCTTAACCCAAATATAATCATCAATTATTTCATTCTCCTTAATTGCGGCCCTTCGTTGTACAGATTCCAGGTAAAATCCGTTTTTCTGCAACACTTTCATAGATGCGCGATTTTTTTCAAATACATGTGCTTCTATCCGGATAATGTCCATCCGGGTACAGATGAAATCCACTAACTGCCTTACGGCTTCTGTGGCAATGCCCTTACCCCAGAAATGTTCTCCTACAAAATAGCCCAGTTCAATGGTTTTGCGGGAGATATCTTCTTTGGGTTTACAGCCCGCACTTCCCACAATTTTTCCATCATATACAATGGCAAAATTACAAACCGGGTTTTGTGCATTGGCGTGTGCAATCCACTGGAGGGCGTCCATAACGGTATAGGGACTCGGTAAGGAATCCCGCACATTGCGCCAGATATTGCGGTTATTGGCCACCAGGGCCAACTCCTGTGCATCCTGTTTTTGCCAGGGGCGTAAAACTATCTTAGTCATCCTCTTTTATTTCCCGGTTAAGGTATCCGGAATAGTCCGGAATGGTGGCTGTATAGGGTTCGTCCATAAAGGGGGAGGTCATGATAAAATCTGCTGTGGCCCTGTCACAAGCCATCGGAATATTCCAGGCCACACAAAGACGCAGCAGCGCTTTTACATCACTATCGTGGGGTTGCGCTTCCATGGGGTCCCAGAAAAAAAACATCATATCTATCTCTCCGCCTGCTATCATGGCGCCTATTTGCTGGTCGCCCCCAAGCGGACCACTCATTAATTTTTTTACCGGTCTGTCCAGCGCCTCTTCCATTAGCCTACCGGTGGTTCCGGTGGCGATCAGTTCGTGTTTGGCCAGTGATTTTTTATTGTGCATGGCCCATTCCATCAAATCTGTTTTCTTATGGTCGTGTGCTACCAGCGCTATCCTTTTTCGCTTTCCTATTATCTTGGTTGTAAGCATAGTTTTTTTATTGATACGCGAATTTTGCCTAAGGTAACCGATAGTGCGGTTAATTTAATAGGGTATTTTCCCCCTTCCCCAATAGTGTACTGTTAGCCAGGCGCTTGGCGGATGAAAAAGAATAATGCCCGCCACCAGGTACACGGGCACCCGCAATGCAAACAAAATCCAGGCAAGGAGTAACAGGTAAACGGGATACAGCAATAACAATGACCCAAATAAAACCGAATCAAAAAAAACAGTACCCGCCGTTTTTTTTTGTATATACCTGCTGAGGAAATAAAAAAAGGGGGCGTGCAAAAAGTATCCCGGTAATGCCACTATCCAGCCCGGGTAATTTTTCAGATGCGTTTCCTCCGGTGTTGCCTGGGGAATATTGATCAGTTGCCTGATTAGTTCAAATTGCCTTTCATTAAAGTGTCGCATATTTTTTGCCTCCTCTTCAAAGGGCAATAAGCTATGGACGGGTTCGGGTTCACCGGCAGAAAGGTTGACAACTTTGCCAAAATCAGTGAATGAATTGTACGCCAGCGCCAGGGGCATTACTTTGAAACCAGGTAAGCTTCTGCTATCAAGTGCTATTCTAGCGGCCCCCTTTTTAAAGGGTTGCAGCGTGTGCTGGTGCAGACAGATTCCTTCTATAAATATCAGTACGATGCCCCCTTCCTGTAAAACAGCCCTGCTTCGCCGAAATGCCCATTCATTCAATGCTAGGTATTCCTTTCCTTCGCTCAGCCGGTAAACGGGTATCATATTAAGTAAGCGCAATAGGGTATTGTGCCAGGGCCTATGAAAGGCATCACCACGGGCCAGAAAATGTATCGGATACTTACAATGGGCCGCAATAATAATGGCGTCTAAAAATGAATTGGGATGGTTGGCCACCATTAACAATGGGCCCTTTTCAGACAATGAGCGGCTGTTTTCAATAGTTACTGACCGGCAAAATATTTTCAGGGCAAGCCTGACGGCTATTTTTACAATCGGGTAGAACAAGCTTTTTTTTGTAATGTAGTATTTCTGTTTTGGGATAATGATTTCTGCTGCCGATTTTTATTAAAAAAGGGTGGCTCATTTCGTTTTTTTTTGCAAAAAATTCGTCTATTAAATACAAAAACCCCGGTTATCCCGGGGTTCCTGTTTACTAACTAACCCATCCAAAGGTTTATTGTGCTTCTTCAGCAGTAATTTTTACTTCGCTCAGTTTTCCGCGAATTTTTGCTTCTATCTCTTTGGCTAATTCGGGATTATCCAACAAGAGCGTTTTCACCGACTCTCTTCCCTGTCCCAGTTTATTGCTTTCATAACTGAACCAGCTGCCGCTTTTTTGTACGATACCCATTTCCACACCAATATCAACGATCTCTCCCACCTTGCTGATTCCTTCTCCGAATATAATATCAAACTCTGCAGCACGGAAAGGAGGTGCTACTTTATTCTTGACCACTTTCACTTTTACGTGGTTACCAACTGCAGCGTCGCCATCTTTTATCTGTGTCATACGACGGATATCCAGGCGAACGGAAGCATAAAATTTTAGTGCATTACCCCCGGTGGTGGTTTCGGGGTTTCCGAACATCACCCCAATTTTTTCACGTAGCTGGTTGATGAATATGCAGATGGTATTGGTTTTATTAATGGTTGCCGTTAGTTTACGCAGCGCCTGGCTCATCAGCCTGGCGTGCAATCCCATCTTACTGTCGCCCATTTCCCCTTCCAGTTCACTCTTGGGTACCAGTGCGGCCACTGAGTCAATAACCACCACATCCAGTGCACCGGATAGTATCAGCCTGTCGGCAATCTCCAGTGCCTGTTCTCCGTAATCGGGTTGTGATATCAGCAGGTTATCCACGTCTACACCCAGTTTACGCGCATAGCTGCTATCGAATGCGTGTTCCGCATCAATAATGGCACACATGCCGCCCTTTTTCTGGGCTTCGGCAATAACATGAATGGCGATGGTGGTTTTACCGGAAGATTCCGGTCCATATATTTCAACAATCCTGCCTCTGGGCAAACCGCCAACACCCAATGCAGTATCCAGACCGATGGATCCTGTAGAGACAACGCTCATGGGTTCCTGTGACTTTTCGTTCATCATCATCACACTTCCCTTGCCATAGTCTTTGTCTATCTTGTCGATGGTCAGTTTTAGCGCTTTCAGCTTTTCAGCATTACTCATTTGTTTGGAATTTTAAGGTCAAAATTAATGGAGCCATAAAAGTAGGGGTTTTTACTTATCAACACTAATATTTTTAGTATTTTTTTAGCTAACGGATTTAGTTAAGCCTTTATTGCGGTACCTATGAAATAAAAATAAGCCGGCGGGGAATTACCGAAAAGGGTATTTATACCTGCTTTTGCCGTTTTTTCCTTTGCAACCACTGGCTGATGCCCGTACAGCCCAGGATGGCCCCCGACAAACCCAATAGTGCATAGGCTATTTTCACCGGTAAGCCACCGTATTTGCCAAAATGGACCTGGGAATTGATGATATCATAGCGGCTGTCTTTGTCTATTTCATCCACAAAAGCAGTTTTGGCAACAGCGCCGGTACTATCCAGGAATAAAACATCGGCAAATTTGCGGGAATGAATTAAAGAATTGGTGGATCTGCTTCCGTATACCGCAGTTTTGCCGCTGGCAGATTGCGCAAAATAAACCACGTAACCTGTAAATTCCGGGTATTGGGTCTTGGCAGCAAGGAGGCTGCTGTCGAAATGAAAATACAGGGGTGGACTGGGTTTTACAGACATTGTAAAGTCTGTCTGTTTTGCATAAAAGGATTCCTTAAAAACATAACGCTGCATCCAAACACCTGTAATACCTATCACCAGGTTAAATAACAAAGCATATACGCCTATTAACTGGTGTATGTTTTTTTTCGTGAAGAGGTGTTTTCGAAAAAGTAAAACCGGGATTATTTTTTTACGGTAGAGAATTGTTCCGCTCACAATGTTTAGCAGAAAGAGTACACCCAGAAAGCCCAGTAACCATTCCCCCTTTTTTTGGAGGTGAAATGAATTGTGCAAAGCAGACAACCAACTCATTACATTATGCCTCGCATCACTACTGCCACCCCGGGTGGCCAGTATTTCTCCGGTTTGCGGGTGCAAAAATACCTGCAGGCTTGCCTTTCCTCCCTGGTAAGAACTGTCTGTAATTGAAAAAATATAGGGTTGTCTTACTGTTTCCGCCAGGTGAACATTGCTGATCCTCGCTTTGGGATACTGCTTTTGCAGGATGCTGTAACTACTGTCAACCGATAAAAGAGGTTGCTCGTTTACAGTATATACGGTAGGATACTGTAACCTGTCTAATTCTTCATGGAACACGAGTAAGGATCCGGATACAGACATCACTACAATAAAAATGCCTGTTACCAGACCTGTCCAGGAATGCAGACAGAATAGTATTCCTTTTCGGTTCATGTTGGGTAATTACCGGATTTACAATTCGAACGTAGAAAAAATTAACCAATTAAACCTGCTGCCTTACTGATTTCAAGCATCCTGTCCATAGGAATTTTAGCCGCCAGTCGCAGCTTTTCATCCATCAATATTTCGGGCTGCTCGTATTTCAGACAGGTGTACAATTTTTCGAGGGTATTCAGCTTCATATGGGGACAGTCATTACAGGCACAGTTATTATTTGGGGGTGCAGGTATAAATGTCTTTAAAGGACTGTTCTGCTGCATCTGGTGTAATATGCCGGTTTCGGTGGCCACGATGTATTGCTGCGCATCATCCTTTTCTGTATATCTGAGTAACTGGGTAGTACTGCCAATATAATCCGCTACTGCCAATACCGCTTCCTCACATTCCGGATGCGCAATCACTTTTGCCTGCGGATGCCTAATTTTTAATTTCGTTATTTTCTCCAGACTGAATATTTCATGAACCATGCAGGCGCCATTCCATAACAACATATTTCGGCCCGATTGTTTATTCAGGTAAGCCCCCAGGTTTTTATCCGGCGCAAAAATGATGGGCTGCTCAAGCGGTACACTTTCTATTATTTTGGCAGCATTGCTGCTGGTGCAGATGATATCGCTAAGGGCCTTAATCTCTGCCGTACAATTGATATAAGAAATGACAATATGATCGGGATGCTTTTCTTTAAATGCCCTGAATAAGGGGGTTGGGGCACTGTCGGCGAGGGAACAGCCGGCTTTCAGGTCGGGCAGCAGTACTTTTTTGGAAGGGTTGAGTATTTTGGCGGTTTCGGCCATGAAATGAACGCCGGCAAAAACAATGATTTCCGCATCGGTATCCTTTGCCTTTTGGGCCAGTCCCAGACTATCGCCAATAAAATCAGCCACATCCTGGATATCAGGTTCCTGGTAATAGTGGGCAAGGATAACTGCATGCTTCTCTTTTTTTAGATGTTCAATCTCGGCAAATAAATCCAGAGTGGGATCAATATCGATGTCTAAAAATCCTTTTTGTTCCAACGTATCTTTCGCAATGTTCATAACCCTTGTAATAATATTTTTAATACTTTTTTATAAATGCTAACTACTACTATTACGGCTGTGGATATCGGGATATCTTTGTTATCCACAAAAAGCAAAGTTAACTACCTATGGTTTATTCACACTAATTCACAAAGTAATCCACCGTTAATTTTACAGCTGTTATTATAAAATCCATCACTTTTTAACATAGGTGAATAACCGTTTTCACATTTAAAGAATTTCACTATCCACCAATACCTGACTGTTAATTAACAGGGATAAAAGTGAAGTGGGTTTTACCCAAACACTGTTTAGGATACCGCTGATAGGATATTGTACCACTTCTTTCCACTTTTCAAAAGCGAAAAACCCGACTTTTCCACCGGTATTGTGCCTTATTCACACGGCTATGTGGATTATTAAATTTCTAAATATATCAGGTCAAATCCCCATTTTAGCGAAACAGGTACTAAAAATTGCCAACAATCAGGTTTTACGCTGATTTTAGGGGTTATCCACAATTTGTTCTAATGTTATATTCCCCTATTTTTGCTACCCTTTCAACAAAGGGATCACTAAATCATACTAATTATTCATTTATGTCTGTAATTCAAAGTATTCGGGACCGTGGTGCATGGGTTGTTTTTGGAATCATTGCCCTGGCATTGATTGCCTTTATTCTTCAGGATGGTGTTAAAAGCGGCGGAAGCGCCTTTTCTAATACCTCGGTTATTGGTAAAGTTAACGGAGAGAGTATTTTAAGGGGTGATTTTGAAGAAAAAATTGCCCTTCAGGAAAAAATGTATGGAGCGCAGGGTCCCCGCGACCAGGTAATTTCCTCTGTTTGGAACCAGGATGTGGAAGAACTTTTACTACAACAGGAATACAATAAACTGGGTTTGCAGGTTTCTTCCAAAGAGCTGAGTGATATTCTTTTTGGTAACAATTCCCCATTACGCCAGGAATTTACTGACCAGGCAACCGGCCAGTTTAAGGCTGATGAAGCCCGCCAGGCTTTTGCCCAATTGAAAAAAAGCAAGAATGCGGAGCAAATCAAAATGATCAACAATATATACATCAACCCTACCATCCAGAATACCCTGCGTACCAAATACCAGAACCTGATGGTACAGTCGGCTTACATTCCTAAATGGTTGTTGGAAAAGCAGCAGGCAGATAATAATGCCATTTCTTCTATATCGTATGTATATGTACCCTACCCTGCCATCAGTGATAGCCTGGTTAAAGTTAGCGACGATGATATTGAAGCTTATGTAAAGAAACACAGCAAAGAATACAGCAAGACAGATGAGAGCAGGAATATTTCCTATGTGGCAGTGAGTTCAGCACCGAGTGCTGCAGATACTGCGGCTACTTATAACCAATTGATGAGCCTGAAAGAAGAGTTTATTAATAGTACTGATCCAGCTGCTTTTCTTGCCAAATATGGTACGGAAGCTCCTTTCTATGATAGTTATTTCAGCAAAAGCAGAATGCAGCAACCGAATAAAGATTCCCTGGTTAAGATACCTGTTGGTGGTATTCTCGGACCCTTCCAGGATGGTAATAATTTGACCATTGCTAAAATGGTAGCCCAGAAGCAGTGGCCCGACAGCGCCAAAGTTCGTCACATATTGATTGCTACAGTAGATCCGCAGAGTCGCCAGACTTTTCGCGCAGATTCTACCGCAAAGAAACTGGTGGACAGTATTGAAACTGCCGTAAAAGGTGGTGCCGATTTCAATGCACTGGTACTGAAATATTCTGATGATCCCGGAAGTAAAAACAAGGGCGGTGTATACGAATATTTCCCCCAGGGACAAATGGTGGTCCCTTTTAATGACTTTGCATTTGATAAGGCCGTTGGCAGTAAAGGCGTTGTCAAAGCAGATTATGGATACCATTATGTTGAAGTAACAGGCCAGAAGAACATGGGACCTGCGTATAAACTGGCTTATTTGTCAAAGCCGATACTGGCCAGTACTGAAACCGTTAGTGCCGCCAGTACAGAAGCCGCTAAGTTTGCCGCTACCAGCAAAAACGCTAAGGATTTTAACGCCAATGCACTGAAGGAAAACAAAATTATCTATCCGGCTAATGAAATTAAACAAAATGATTTCAGCATCCAGGGTTTGGGATTGACAAGAACAATGGTTCGTTGGGTATATGAGCATGGCAAGGGCGACGTTTCTGAACCCATGGAAATTGGAGATAAATATGTTGTAGCCCTGGTTACTGCGGTAAACAAGCCGGGACTAATGAGTGTTGCCGAGGCAAGACCTTTGGTTGAAAATTTTGTACGCAATGAGAAGAAGGCCAAACTGATAATAGATACCAAGTACAAAGGAAATACCCTGGAAGCCTATGCTGCGAGCAGCGGAGCACCCGTGTTAAAAGTGGATAGCCTGGCTTTCTCAGCAGCCTTTATTTCCGGAATAGGCAGTGAACCCAAAGTTATTGGTGCTGCTTTTAACAAGACCCTGGTCAATAAAGCCAGCGAGCCGATTGCCGGTGCTACAGGGGTTTTCGGCATCAAGGTAAATAACATATCTGCACAGGCTTCTATGACAGATCCGGCTACCATCAAACAAACCATGCTACAGAGCATTAAGATGATTGCTTACAGAGGTCTGGTGGATGGTTTGAAAAAAGCAGCCAGTATAAAAGATAACCGGGCCAAGTATTATTAATACAATACCAATCCTTAACGTTTTAGCAAGACCCGGTAAATCACTACCGGGTTTTCTTTTACGCATACCGAAAGCAAAACAGGAGGAATTGTGGTAAATTTGCCTGATAATACAATGGGTATGACAGAGGGTTTTATCAATAAAGTGGCAGAAAGTGGCATCATCAGTCTTGATCTGGAAGAGTACTTCCCCAAAGGAGAGATCCTGGTTTTTGACCTGAAGGAGTATTTGTTTATGGAACTGATTTTAAAAGAAAAGGATTTCCGCGCCGCCCTTCAAACAACGGATTGGGAAAAGTACACAGGCAAGCTGGTGGCCGTTACCTGTACTGCCGACGCCATCATTCCCGTGTGGGCCTATATGCTGGTGGCCAGTCAACTGCAACCCTTTGCAGAAGCTGTGGTTTTTGGAGACAGGCAAAAATTAATTAGTTCACTTTTATTGAAAAAACTTCAGACGGTTGATGGAGAAGCCTATACGGATAAAAGAGTAGTGGTAAAGGGATGCGGCGAAGTGGATATACCCGAAGAAGCCTACGTTGAAATCACCAATATACTTCGGCCTTTTGCCAAAAGTATCATGTATGGTGAGCCTTGCAGCACAGTTCCCATTTATAAAAAAAAATAAGCCTACTTTACTAAGGCGGCCATTTCAGCTTTGGCGGACCGCTGTTTTACTTCCTCAAAACGCTGGTCGTAATCATCCCGAATGGTGCCCAGCATCCGGTCCCAGAATAAAAAGTAAAGTCCGTAATTCCCTTTAAAATACTGGTGGTGCTGGTTGTGGTTAACAGAAGTGTTGATCCATTTACCCCAAGCACTCCTGCTAAATCCTTTGGGATACAATTCGAAGCCCAGGTGCCCGTAAACATTATAGATGATCATCAGTAAAAAGAAAACGAGGATATGGCTTCGGTGAATAGGAATGGTGAACAGGAATACCACCACAATGCCCACTTCCACTACTGCTTCTAAAGGATGGAATGCATAAGCGGCCCATGGAGAAGGATTGGTGGAATGGTGATGAACCAGGTGAAACCATTTGAACAGTCGCTTATGGTGCATCAGCCGGTGTGTGAAATAAAAGTACGTATCGTGCATGATGAACATGAGCGGAAAGGCCAAAAAATAATACGCCCATCCATAGTCTGCAATGTTTAGGTACCGGGTTGTATGCGGAGCAATATAGGGACTGGTAAAAAGCAAAACAGAAACAAAGGAAAATATGCAGATGGTAAGAAAAGAATACCCCATCTCCCGCAGGTAATCGGCATTTTTAGGGAACCTTGTCTGTATTTTACGGTAGACAATTTTATTACCCCCCAGCAGGTAAAACAGACCAAAAGCTATTCCGGCAATAAGGAAATACCTCCCGCCGATTAACCAAATACTTTTGAAGTAGAAATCCCAGTTCATCCTTAAAATTACTCAAATGCACTAAGCAGAAAGGGGAGCAGGGAAAAAATTGCAGAAATTTAAGGCTGGTTTAATAATGGGACAGGACCGGCTTTAGTTGTTCATAAAATCGGCCAGGTTTTTCAACGCCTGCGTTTGTATCCGCTTGTGCATCCAGGAACTCCACCCCAGTAAAAGTCCGGAAAGGCCAAAAGCCTGTCTTGACCAGCGATAGATATCGAAAGCATCTGTGTGTTCAATAATCAGCCCATCCCTGAATTTCATGTGGGCGGTAATCTTATTGATAATACGCCTCCCTGTTTTACTGAACCGGTAAGAAGCGATCCAGGGACAGGTTGTATACTCTTCGTCCAAAAGAGCAACCGGGCCATACACCAGCGAAAAATCCCTTGCCTTTTTGCAGAGCATTTCCCACATGGCCAGGGTTTCGCTGGCATCCAGTAAACCAAAGACATGGTCATTAAATACCGCTTCAGGATGGTAACAGGACTGCATAGTTGCATAATCCAGTTGCTGAAAAGCGGTGTAAAAACGGTGAATGGTGGCTTCGTTGGGATGCATGTTTTCAAATATTTAGTAACTGAATGAGCTAGTGTGCTTCCAGCCAGTTTTTTCCCTTGCCCAGTTCTGCTTCAACGGGCACCTCATTGGGAAGCGGCAGCGCCTCGCGCATACAATTTAAAATAATGGGTTCCAAAACCGAGACCTCTTCCAGCAGTGCATCAAAAACCAATTCATCGTGCACCTGCAAAATCATTTTGGATGCCAGGCCCGCCTCTTTCATTTTAGCGTGAATACGGATCATGGCGAGTTTAATCATATCGGCAGCCGTACCCTGTATAGGAGAGTTGATGGCGTTTCGCTCCGCAAAACTTCTTACCGTGAAGTTGGAAGAATTGATGTCTTTTAACCAGCGCTTTCTGCCCATCAGGGTCTGTACATAGCCTTTTTCCTGCGCAAACAATATGGTATCTGCCATATAAGCGGAGATACCAACGAACTCTTTTTTGTAGTTGTCAATGATTTCTTTGGCTTCAGCCCGGGAAATGCCGAGGTTGTCTGCAAGGCCAAAAGCGCCCTGACCATAGATGATACCGAAGTTGACACTCTTGGCTTTGTAACGCATTTCCTTGGTTACTTCTTCTTCAGTAACAGCATACACTTTTGCGGCCGTGGCGGTATGAATGTCCTTTCCCTGTTTAAACGCTGCACACATATTGGGATCACCACTGATGGCAGCCACTATCCGCAGTTCTATTTGTGAATAGTCGGCACTGATGAGGGTGTGTTCCTTGTCTCTGGGAATAAAAGCTTTTCTGATTTCTCTTCCCCGGTCACTGCGTATGGGAATATTTTGCAGATTGGGGTTATTGCTGCTCAGCCTTCCGGTAACAGCAACCGCCTGCGCATAGGAGGTATGCACCCTGCCGGTTTTGCTATTGATGATTTGTGGCAGGGCATCCACATAAGTACTTTTAAGTTTGGTCAGTTCCCTGAATCCTAGTATGTCGGCAACGATGGGATTTTTTGCAGCCAGTTTTTGCAAAACCTCTTCACCGGTTGCGTATTGCCCCGTTTTTGTTTTTTTGGCCTTCTCATCAATCTTTAAAAGATCAAATAAAACCTCACCCAGTTGTTTGGGAGATGCCAGGTTGAAGCGTACCCCCGCCTGTGCATATACGTTTTCTTCAAAGGCTGCCGCGTCTTTTTCGAGTTCTTTACTATAGTCATTCAGGAAATCCACATCCACTTTTACGCCCTCAAATTCCATATCTGTTAATACCCGCACGAGCGGATTTTCTACTTCTTCAAATACGCGTTCTACTTCTTTTTCTTTGAGCAGGGGAACAAAGGTTTTTTTCAGTTGCAGGGTTATGTCTGCGTCTTCTGCAGCATATTCCTTTGCTTTTTCTATTGCTACTTCCCGCATATTGCCCTGGTTCTTTCCTTTCTTGCCAATCAGTTCATCAATGTGTACGGGCTCATAGCCCAGGTATTGGGCACTCAGCAGGTCCATGCTTCTTCGCCCCTCGGGCTCTATCAGGTAGTGCGCCAGCATGGTATCAAATAGTTTTCCTTTCAGTTCAATAGCATACCATTTCATCACCAACAGGTCATACTTTAGGTTTTGGCCCACCCAGGTAATTTCGGTGTTGCTAAATAGTGGTTTTAATTGTGCCAGGATTTTACGGGTAGCGTCCTGGTCTGCGGGACAGGGAATGTAATAGGCTTCCCCCTGTTTAATGGAAAAGCTCAACCCCACCAGTTCGGCCTCGTTGGGATCTATATTGGTGGTTTCAGTGTCAAAACAGATTTCTTTTTCCTGTAGAAGTGTATCCAGCAATTTTTTAATTGCCTCCCCGGAATCTATGAGCTGGTAATTGTGTTCCGTATTGTTTATATTTTTTTCTGCCAGCAACCCACTGCTTTCTTCACCACTAAGTACAGGAGGCGCATCCTTATTTTTCTTAGCGGAACCTTCTTTCTGGTTTACCGTGTTGCCAAACAGGTCTGTTTGTACCGACTGTGGTGCTGAATGAAAGGCATTGAATTCGTCACCCAGAATTCTTTTGCCCAGGGTTTTGAATTCAAGTTCTGTAAAAACAGCAACCAATGCCTCTTTGTTCCATTCTTTTAACCGGTAATCTTCTTCATGAAAGGTTACGGGAACATTGGTAATGATGGTGGCCAGCTTCTTGCTCATTATGGCCAGGTCATTACCCTTTCTTATTTTTTCACCCAGTGCCCCTTTTATGGAATCCGCATTGGCCAGGATATTTTCTAAATTGTCATATTCCTTTAATAGTTTGGCGGCCGTTTTTTCACCCACACCAGCAATGCCCGGAATATTGTCTACTGCATCGCCCATTAAGCCCAGCATATCAATTACCTGCTCCACTCTTTGTATGTCCCATTTGGCACAAATTTTTTCTGCTGTCAGAATTTCTTCCGGATTACCATAAGCGGGGGGTTTGTATATATATACATTTTCATGGGTTAAAAGCTGTCCATAGTCTTTATCGGGCGTGACCATATATACTTCATAACCCATGTCAGCGGCCTGCCAGGCCACAGTACCAATTACATCATCTGCTTCATAGCCATCCAATTCCACTACCGGAATGTTGAAGCCTTCGATAATTTTTTTGATGTCAGGAATGGAAGCCAGCAGGTCTTCGGGTGCCTCCTGCCTGTTGGCTTTGTAATCTGTAAAGTCGGTATGACGCTCAGTTGGTGCGTGTGTATCAAAACAGACCGCCAGGTGCGTTGGTTGTTCCTTGTTGATAAGGTCGAAAAGCGTATTCGTAAAACCAAACTGGGCATTGGTATTTTTGCCTTTGGAGGTTATCCTCGGGTTTCTGATAAGCGCATAATATGCACGGTAGATCAGCGCAAATGCATCTAATAAAAACAGTTTTTTACCCATTTGGCTAAGGTAATGAAACCGCGTGTAGATTTTACCAAACCCGATTGAAAACAACGGTGTTTTATTTCTTCTTCAAAGACAGGTAGTCCAGAAAATAGATTATTCTGAACGAGAGGCTGTTTAATTGTGGCGCAGAGAATGTGTTACCCGCATTGGAAAAATAGCTGTCTTTTACATTTTTATCATAAGTGCCGGCAGCGCTTTTCCATACAATATTTATAAAACTTCCCTGGGCGAACTGCCAACTATACACCCAGTCTACATTAAAATAATTTACATTATAATTTACATCCTGGTTAATTCCCTGACTTTCTTTTAATTCACCATCTCTTTGTAGTGTATAAAATTGTCTGTTAGTAACCCTGCTCCAATAATGACGGGCCCTGACACTTAACCCCATTTTATTGGTGAAATTATATTTCACCAGGAAAACGTTTTCAACAGTATTTCTTTCACGTATGGCAAAATAGATACTATCGGAAGTATTTGTTGCATACCCCAGGTTGTTTGTGTAAATGGATACGCTGCTATTAAAACTAATGGTGATTTTTTTATTAAATCGAAACTGATTATTAAAGGACAGCTCGTATCCCACAGAAGCATATTTGGGAGAATAACTGTATCCCAATTCAAGTCCTGCACCATATTTTTTAGTTTGGTTAGATTCTAACCAGCCAAAAAATACAGTCCGCGCCGGTCTTTTAAAGACTTGCCCATTTTTTCTGGGCTCATAAAAATCATTTTGTTCCGGGAGCAGATTAAAGCCCATTCCTGCAAACCAAAGGCTCTTTAATTGTCCGTTCAGGTTTATATTAATTCTTGCATTTTGGTAATCCCATGGTTGATATCGTACGGAGTATGCAGTATTTACGTTTAGGTTTAACCGATTATAAAAGCCCCGTGGTTTTATCCATTTATACCCCATCCAAAGATTGTGATCAACAAAATTATTATTGGTAAAATATCCCATATCATTACTATTAAAGTTCTGATCGGCCAATTCCTGTGAGAGGTTTAAGTTAAACCGACCACCTGTTTTTGCAATACCAATTCTATGCGTATAGCCCGAAAGATTTTTTCCGTCTGGTTGGTAACCAATTAATTGACTAATGCCCAGCTTCCCAAAATAGTTCCAGTTATTTTTTTTATCATAAAGGTCCCATAATGTGGCTGTTACGTTGGCGTCATAGTCCTTTCCTGCTCTCATAACATTGGTATTGATTAGGGAAACGCTTGAATTATTAGGGAGGGTTTGGTCTAATACTAAAATGCTGTAATTAGTAAGCGGATCTGTTTCCCATTTGCGTGCATCTTTTCCATTTTGTGTAATAGTAGCATATTGGGGTCTTGTTATTGCGTTAAATACACCAATTCCCAACCCCGACCTTGTTCTGCCGCTTATTTTGGCGGCATTGATCAGTCTTGATTCTCCCGGATTAGCGGTCACTGATTCACCGGGAGTAAGGTTCGCGTATACATCGCTAAAGTGTAAGGGTGTTCCCCCAATTCTTCGGCTGTAAAAAAGCCCCCCTTTATTAAACAGGTCGGTGCCTTCCGTAAAAAAAGTTCTGTTTTCATTGTATTTGACTTCAAATGGTGTCAAATTTAAAACCTGGTTATCGCTTTGCACCTGACCAAAGTCTGGTATCAATGTCATGTCCAATGTAAATGCCTGGTTTATGCCGTACTTAATATCCACTCCACCGTTTATGGCAGTAGCCCAGTTTTTTTTAGTTGGATCATTGTAGGGATAATGGTTTGCGTAAGTAGAAAAATAGGGAGATAGCGATAACCTGATAGGAGGCTTGATGTCTGATACGCCTTTCCAGGTGCCCGCCTGTGCCATAAAATTTCCGCCAATGGTTGGGTCTATGGGCGACCACATATATTGCTTTCCGGCCTTTGACCTTTTTCTGGTTATATTAATGCCCCAATCCTGTGGACCAGTCCTGTTGCTGAAGCGAATGGCTGAATAGGGTACTTTCATTTCAAATGTCCAGCCATCGTTTACTATTTTTGTAGCTGTCTCATATACACTGTTCCAGCTGGGGTCTTCTCCTTCTGAGGAGTATTTTGCATCAAACTGTTCACCAAGTGCTGTTACAAAATAACCAAAACCGTTTATTTTGTCGTGATAGGTATCAAAAATAACGCCTATAAAATCATTTACCCCAACCACATCCCGGCCTACCAATTCTGAAGAAATGCTGTCACGGGTAGTTTCGTGGCAAAAGCCGCTGATGTAGATAGCGTTATTATCATACAGTATTTTTACTTCTGTGCTGCTGTTGGTTTCTTCTGCTTTTCCAAAAGCCGGCCGCCATTCCTTGAAATTATTGGCAACGGGGGCTTTTATCCAGGCGGAATCTGTTATGTATCCGTCTATTACAATCTTAGCCTGGGTTCTGACAGCCTCCATTGTGGGTGACGTTTTTTGACTCCACAAATTGGTTAGTATGGCAAAAAAGCAAAAGAAAAACAATGAATACTTCATATACAATTTTTGGAAAAGGCCGTTCTAAAAAGGCCCATCTACGAAAATTAACGTAGTAAAAGTATACAGGTTATCCATAACCCGCCAAGTATTGCCCTCTAAAAAAGATAAACGGATAAATTGGGGTATCGAGTGGTTTACTGGCGTGTTGAAAAACAAAAAAGCCGCAGAAAATATCTGCGGCTTTCTTTGTAAGGGGTTTATTATTTTATACCATACTTGAATTTGTATCTCTCGTACATTTCTTTTTGTTTGTTGTCCAGGTTGATTTCCCTACCCTGGATAAAAGCATGTGTTACGTTGCTCGATTTCATATCGAGGATATCTCCCATACTGATTACGATATTGGCGTCCTTGCCCGCTTCCAGTGAGCCGGTTCTGTCGGCAATACCGAGTATTTTGGCTGTATTCAGGGTAATGGCCTGCAGGGCTTCTTCTTTGGTAAGCCCATAAGTGGCTGCTGTTCCGGCATTGTAAGACAGATTACGGTAACGGGTTTCCCCGTTGGTATCATTAATGGCAAAGAGCACGCCCGCTTTTTGTAAAGCCGCTGGTGTTTTGTAGGGCTGGTCTACATCATCGTCTTCCATTGCTGGTAAGGCGTGGGATTCTCCGAGTATCACAGCAATATTATTTGCCTTTAACAGGTCTGCAATCTGAAAGCTTTCACTGCCTCCTACAATCACTACCTCAAAACCGTACTCCCTAACAAAGTCAATGGCTACCAGCATTTGTTTAACCTGGTTGGCATTGATGTACAGTTTTTGTTTTTTGGCAAAGAGGTTTCGCATGGCCTCAAACTTGAGGTTGGTATTTTCATGAACAGCTTCAGACAAGTAGACTTTTGCCTGGTTTAAAAAAGATTTTACCTCTTCTATTTTATCCAGGGCCTGTTTCGCCGGATCGCCGGCTGCACCTCCTCCGGGGAATCCCGGAAAGCCACCGCCCCTGCGGCCGAAACCACGATTGATAAAGCTGGGCATGGTCATGTACATGCCGCCATCCATTTTATATGCTGCGTCTTCCCAGTTCCAGGCATCCAGTTGTACCACAGAAGAAGAGCCACTGATGGTGCCTCCCTCGGGCGCCACACCGGCCAGTAAAATCCCATCCGAACGGAGAACATTAATCACGCGTGAATCCGTATTATAGGCGGTGATGGAACGGATACTGGGATTGTATTCTCCCAGTTCTGCAAGGTCATTACTACCCCTGGCGCCACTGCCTATTTCTTTCAATCCCAGGTCCGATGTAGGCAGAATCAATCCGGGGTATACCTGGCTTCCTTTTGCGTCCACGACTTTTGAACCGGGCGCTACTGTTATATTGGTTCCAACCGAAACAATTTTACCATTGTTTACTTCTATGGTGGCGTTGTCCATTACAGTACCATTTCCAATATGGACGGTACCATTGGTTATGTATAATTTACCGGTATATTCTTTGGCCGGGTACACCACTTCCTGCGCTTGTGCAAGGTTGCTTAACAACAGGAAGGTGGATAATATGCTGAGTATTTTTTTCATCTTCAAGGGATTTATTTGTTTTGGATTTCGTTTTCCTGAACGTCAAAAGTGAAGAGGCCATCATGGTGATCATGATCGCCACAGCTCAGGATATACTGCCAACTGGGTTCTGCCGGCCTAACCGGTGCGCCACTTCTTTTTTCTCCCAGCATTTTTTGTGTAAGTCGAAACCTTTCCGCGCTGATTTTTTTGCGCTGTTCTTCGTCTTTGGCTCTGTCAAAATAAACGATTCCGTCTACGATGGTTTTTTCTGATTTGGCGTAGATGCTTAATGGGTTATCGCTCCAGATAACCAGGTCTGCATCCTTACCCGCTTTGATGCTTCCTACGCGGTCTTCCACATGCAGGGCTTTGGCCGGATTCAGGGTTACCATTTTAAGGGCCTCTTCTTCACTTACCCCGCCATATTTTACAATCTTACCAGCTTCCTGGTTTAATCTCCTTGCCATTTCGGCATCGTCGGAATTAATGCAGACATTCAAACCCACCTTCTGCATAATGGCCGCGTTATACGCCATGGCGTCGGTTACTTCTACCTTATAATAATACCAGTCTGAGAAGGTAGAGGCACTTGATCCGTGCGCCTTCATCTTATCTGCCACTTTATAACCTTCCAGTATGTGTGTAAATGTGTTGAATACTACACCATATTTATCACCTACGCGCATAGCTGCGGTAATTTCACTTTGTACATAAGAGTGACAGGTGATAAACCTTTTCTTGTTCATTATTTCCACTAAGGCATCCAGCTCAAGGTCTCTCCTGGTATTGGGATCTGCCTTCATGTGTTTCTCATAATCCTGTGCGCGTGCAAAACCATCGTTCAATACCTCCTCAACACCCATACGAGTATCCGGAAAACGATTATTGTTTTGGGAAGTAGTGCGCTTTACATTTTCTCCCAGTGCAAATTTGATAAAGGGATCAGCATTTTTGAATTTCAATCCTTCGTCATCGGCGCCCCAGCGTAACTTAATTAACTGGGTTTGTCCGCCAATGGTATTGGCCGAACCATGCAGGATGTGTGAAGAGGTTACACCCCCGCTTAGCTGGCGGTAGATATTAATATCATCAGGATTTAAGTTATCGGCTATACGCACTTCAGATGTTACCGACTGTGCGCCTTCATTAATAGAAGCGGCTGCTATGTGTGAATGTTCATCAATGATACCTGCGGTTACATGTTTGCCGGTTCCGTCAATAATTGTCGCGCTGGCATCAGACAGGTTTTTACCCACCCGGGCTATCTTACCATCTTTTACCAATACATCCGCATTTACCATTTTTCCCTCTTTCTCATTTGTCCATACGGTTGCATTCTTAATCAGCATGTTTTCCTGTTTAGGAGCTACTTCCCATCCATATCCATCAAAAGGGTACGTAACTTTTGACAACCGCTGTGGAAAGGAGGGTCTTTTTTTGGTTGTATCTGCCGTTGCTTCTGCTGCGGAAACAAATGTGGCCGTCCAGGTCAGCTTGTTACCTGCGGTATCTTCGCCACTACCATTCCAGGTATTTCCACTGGCTGCGCCACTAAGTCTGTATTGTAAAGCGGCAGCGCCACCACCGCCCCTGCCAAAACCAGCACCCGCAACACCTGCTGTGGCACCCTGTGGCCTTCTGGCCGGAACAGGCGAGAAATTGAGTTTTACCAGTTTTCCGTCAAAACTGAATTTGCCGGTTAAAGTGTCTTTACCAATGATATTGGCCGAAGAAGCGCTTTTTACATCCAGCGTATAGTTTACCGGTCCGTGTATTGTTGAAAGAGCTAATGCGTAGGTACCTTTTATCTCATTCCAGTTATCATCCTTAATGCTGTATTTCTCACCCTGTATCCAGTTTTGTAAGAAAGTAGTTTTCTCTGCAAAAACAGGACCTGTTGTGATAAGGAAGTTGGCCAGCTTCCCGGTTTCCAGACTACCTACTTTATCATATACATTTAATAAGGTAGCGGGTGTTTTTGTCAAAGCCTCCAGCGCACGGGTTTCGGTTAAGCCCATTTCCATGGCTTTGCGCAAATTGGTATAGAACTGTTTGGTATCGCGAAGGTCTGCCAGCGTAAGGCAAAACGGAATATTGGCTTTTTCCAAAGCGGCCGGATTGGTGGGTGCTAGCTCCCAGTGTTTCATGTCGCCTAGTGAAACGGCTCTGGCGTCATTGGGGTCTTCCACATCCATTGCCTGCGGAAAATTAAGGGTAAGGATAAAGATTGCATTGGTAGCGGCAATTTCTTTGATGCGCTGGTATTCATCTCCACCGCCTTTTACTATAAACTGCACGCCGAATTCTTTTCCAATTCTGTTGGCCCTGATATCGTTCCATTTGTCGTTGGCCTCAAATATCTGTGGAAGAGTCTGGTTTTCATTCCACGCCTGTAATGAAAGGTTTACTCCTTCATTGGTGGGTTTGTTCTTATACCACTTTGCATCCAGGTAAGTTTGGCGAAGCAACGCGATGCTACCCATTAAACTGCTGGGATAACTCTGCGTGGACGATCCCTTACTGAGCGAATAATGCGCAGAAGCTTTTTCTTTCAGGATTACCATATTGTCATTAGTACCCGCAAGGGTTACCACGGTACCTGTACCGCGGGCTATTCCGTCTTTTACATGGGTAAGTACTGCACCAAAGCCAAGGTCACGTATGGGTTTTGCTTTTGTATTGTCTATTGAAAATACTTTGTAGGCTTCAGTTTCTGGTCTGATGGCCTGGTTCCAGCCATAAGCACCCTTTGTATTGGAGGTTAATTGAGGGGCCGCAAAAAAACTGGCCCTGTTAAAACCACCACCACCTTCACGGGAAGGTGCTGACACACCATAGTCACTGTACACATCAATAAAAGAGGGATAGATGTATTTGTCTTTGCAATCAATCACTACTGCATCTTTGGGAATACTTACTCCCTGTGCACCCAGTGCTATGATTTTTCCTTCCCTGATTACCATTGTGGCATTGGTAAGGGTAGTCTGTGCATTGGTGACAATAGTGGCATTGGTAAAGGCAAAACAACCGTTCCGTTTATCGGCAACGCCATTTACCGGAAAAGTTTCCTGTGCCGGCAACAGGGAAGCCAATAACAGCCCCGTAAGCAAAAGCTTGATTTTTCTCATAGTACGTCATTTAGATTTGGAGGAGGTTAAAACTACTGAATCGGTTTTAGCAATAAAACCTTTCATCATATTTTCGGTAAAGTGTTGTTTGAATCGGTGAACAGCTATTTGGTGAACCCGCCCGCATCCACATCCCTGATAAATTTGATCAAGCCCGGAAAATAATGGGGCTGGTCGTCCCACATAGAACAATGGCTTCCGTTGGGACAGATTAAACTTCTTCCTTTTTGTACCTGGGTCGACATCCAAACCATATGTTCTGGATCCATCGTATCGTGTGCGCCTCCGATGGTTAAAGTGGGTACACTAATTTTTGGGAGGTCCTTGCTGCGGTCCCAGTTTTTCAACCTTCCTGCAATGCCAAATTCTGAAGGCCCCTGCATCATCGTATAAATAGTATTGTTCATGTGAGAAAAACTACGGTTGATGGCATCCGGCCAGGGCAGCACCCTGCATAAGTGCTGGTTATAGAAGTTGGGCTCTAATAGTTGCATGTATTTGGGATTACTAAAGTCGCCCATTGCCTCAATAGCACGGATAGTATCCAGTACTTTTGGGTCCATTTGTTTGGCCAAAACATTGTCGGCATACTTGCCGTATTCCGGACAACTGCTCATCATATTGCTGATTATCAGTCCTTTAAGATTGTTCTGGTACTTTAGTGCGTATTCCATGGCCAGGATACCTCCCCAACTATGGCCCAGCAAATAAAAGTTGTCTTTATTGAGCCCCAGGGCAATTCTTACCTGTTCTACTTCTTCTACAAACCGCTCTGTTGTCCAGAGGCTGCTGTCTGTGGGCTTGTCGCTATACCAGGAGCCGAGCTGGTCATATTCTATAAATTCAATTCCTTCTTTAGGAAAGAAGCTCTCAAAAGATTCAAATGCTTCGTGTGTTCCTGCGGGCCCCCCGTGCAGAAGCAAGACTTTCATGGTAGGGTTGTTGCCAATTCGTTTGGTCCATACATGGAACTTTCCAACGGGTGTGTTTATCTCAATGTTTTTTACGCCTCCGGATTGAATGCCACTATCGGAAATGGCGTGGTATTCCTGCAGGGTTGGGGATTCGCCTTGTTTGCAGGCATTCAGGAAAAGAGAAAAAAACAGGACTATCAGGATAGCTGGTTTCATGGATTTTTTTTAAGAAATCCAAGTTATCAAATATTGTCCTGATACGGTTAAATCTGTGCTGCTTTATATGGCCCGAAAACACAAATGTATTATCTGCCCATATAGACCATTAATATCTGAACATCACTGGGATTCACCCCGCTAATGCGGCTGGCCTGTCCCAAAGTATGTGGTTTTATTTTTTTAAATTTCTGCAAGGCTTCGTTGGAAAGGGCATTCACTTTGTCATAATCAAAAGTAGTTGGAATAACCATGTTCTCGAGCTGGCTCATTTTGGTTACAATTTCCTGTTCCTTCTCAATGTAACGTTCATACTTGATTTGGATTTCTGCCTGTTTCAGTGCATCATCGGGAATGCCGGTAAGTTGCTGTTTTAGTTTGGGTAATTGCTTGCTAAGTCCCTCCAGGCTTACATTGGGGCGTAGAATGATTTTAGACAATTTTTGTTTTTCAGAAATGGCTGCCGAGGCTATCTCTTCAAAATAGGGATTCAGTTCTTCCGGATCAACGCTACCCGTATTCAATATTTCTTTTACAGCGGATACCTGCTCTTTCTTTTGGATCACAGCATCCATCCTGTCCTGTGAAGCCAGGCCCAGCCGGTAACTGAGTTCGGTAAGGCGCAAATCGGCATTGTCCTGCCGTAGCAAGGTTCTGAACTCGGCCCTGGAAGTAAACATCCGGTAAGGCTCGTCGGTTCCCTTGCTGATCAGGTCGTCTATCAATACACCAATATAGGCATCACTTCTTCCCAATACTACCGGTTCCAGCTCGCGCGCTTTCTGGTGAGCGTTGATGCCGGCCATGAGTCCCTGGCAGGCAGCTTCTTCATAACCGGTTGTTCCGTTTATCTGTCCCGCAAAAAACAGGTGACTGATGGGTTTGGTCTCCAAAGAGTATTGCAACTGGGTAGGTGGAAAGTAATCGTATTCGATGGCATAGCCCGGCCGGAAGATGCGCACATTTTCAAAGCCCGGAACCATACGAAGTGCCTCGTATTGAACATCTTCGGGTAAAGAGGTTGAAAAACCATTTACATAAATCTCAACGGTATTCCAACCTTCTGGTTCTACAAATAGTTGGTGCCTGTCTCTTTCTGCAAACCGGTTGATCTTGTCTTCTATACTGGGACAATACCGGGGCCCGGTGCCTTCTATCCTTCCCTGGAACATGGGACTCCGGTCAAAGCCTGTTTTTAAAATATCGTGAACGGTCTGGTTGGTATAGGTTATGTGACAGGGTCGCTGGTCTTCCGGCCGTATTCTGGGGGTATTGGTAAAAGAGAAGCCTACAATTTCGTCGTCTCCTTTTTGTTCTTCCATTTTACGGTAGTCCAGGCTTCTTCCGTCTACCCTTGGTGGCGTACCTGTTTTCAGGCGGTCGCTTTCAAAACCAAATTCGACCAGTTGTTCGGTAATACCGGTTGCGGCTTTTTCGGCTACCCGGCCTCCGCCAAATTGTTTTTCGCCAATGTGGATGATGCCATTTAAAAAGGTTCCGCTGGTTACCACTACTGACTTCGCTTTTATTTCATGGCCCAGACCGGTAACCACCCCGCAGGCCCGATCCCCTTTCAGGAGGATGGAGCGGACCATGTCCTGGTAAAAATCAACGTTAGGTGTTTTTTCCAGCATCTCGCGCCAGGTGGCCGCGAACAGCATACGGTCGTTTTGGCTACGCGGGCTCCACATCGCCGGACCCTTGCTTCTGTTCAGCATTCGGAACTGGATGGTGCTCAGGTCGCTGACGATTCCACTGTATCCGCCCATGGCGTCTATCTCTCTTACTATCTGTCCTTTGGCAATACCACCCATGGCCGGGTTACAGCTCATTTGGGCAATGGTTTGCATGTTCATGGTGATCAGCAAAACCTTGCTGCCAAGGTTAGCTGCTGCTGCTGCCGCCTCACATCCTGCGTGACCGGCGCCTACCACTATTACATCATATGCTGGAAACATGCGGCAAAGATACTTTATGGTTAATCGCCATCCCCCATCTTTATAAAATATTCACTATTCTGGTTTACCTGTCCCTATAGGTACATCCTACCGGGATTTATTCTCGCCAGTAAGCTAATAAACATCCCCCCTAAACTCCTGCCGGCGTGTTTGCGACCAAAGCCTTCCAATTGTTTCACGTGAAACATTTCATAAATGGTTGATTTTGACGTTCCACGTGGAACATACGTGATTTACCACCTTAGGTAAGGGGTTGGTATTTAAGGTGGTTGGTTGTTCGGGACAATGTTTCACGTGAAACATGGGTTGGACAATGCGGCCGGGAAATAAGGGCGGCTATTTTTGGGCACAGGATAAGTCCTGAACCAGAAAGTACTCCCCCGGCCTTTTTGAAAAAGGGGCGGAACCAACACCCGTTTCTACAAATGCGGGATTTAATAAAGACTTTCTATGACCGAGCTGGGGCAGGCCGATGTCCAGGTAAAGAAGGATTACGGCCAAAAGGGTTCCCTGGCTGCTTTGGGAAATGTTTTCACCTGCGCAAGAGCGAATTCCTGCCTGGCGCATTCTTTCGGGAAAGCCGGTTCCATTGGTGGACTCGTGACTGGGCTGGGCATTTTTACGGGTGATGTCAATCGCGTGTCCCATGGCGGCCTTTATCAGTTGATCGTTTAAGGCAAACATGGGCAGGGGGCCCGTTCGCAGCAGGTCGGCCTTTAGGCTTTTTGATTCAGGGGTTACCAGTGGCGGAAACTGTTTTAATATAGGGTCTACAACGCTGTCCCAAAATTTACCGGGATTGGAGCGGCAAAAATTCACCCAATACAAAAACTCTTTCGATTCGTTGGTAAGGGAGGCATAGGCCCGGAAAGAGCGATTCCATTCCTCTACACCCTTTTCGGGAATTGCCGGCTGGGGAACAGTCCTTACTTCCAGCTCAATAGTGGAAAACTGTGCAAAGGAAAAAAGGGGAAATAGAAAGAGGAAAACCAGGAGACATCGGGCCATTACTGCATTTTTTCAAATAAACGCAAATATTGATCCTCTTTGGTCCGCATCAGCATTATTTCACTTTTCTTTTTATCGCGATAGCCGCAAAGGTGCAGCGCGCCGTGGAAAATAACCCGCAGACACTCTTCATGATAATCCGTACCCAGGGTAAGGGCATTGTCCTGCACCCTGTCCAGGCTGATGTAAATCTCTCCTTCAACGGGCGCCCCCTTTTCAGAAAGGCCAAAAGTGATGATATCCGTATACGTATTGTGCTGCAGGAATTCCTGGTTCATCTGCAGAAGGTATTCGTCAGAGCAGAATACATAAGTCAGGGAAGCCAGCTTTACCTTTTCCCGCATGAACAGGGATTTGATAAAGTCTTTGATGAGCGACTTTTTTCGCAACGTTAAAAGCCTGTCCGCATATCGGAAAGATATCTTTGTCATAAGGTACGACTTTTCTTGTATAACTCCAAAATTCGTAACAAAAAGCTATGATACCACTTTACCTTTAATGATTATTAAAAAAGCGCTGGAAATGAAACGATTGTCTGAGTTGGCCATAGGCCAGAGAGCAGTAATACATTCTTTTGAAAAAGACGAGATTTTCATTAAATTGATGGAAATGGGCTGTATTCCCGGCGAATTGGTAACGGTAGAACAAAAAGCACCGTTGGGGGATCCTATCTCTATCTCTGTTTCAGGATACCACTTAAGCCTCAGGCTAAATGAGGCCAATAGTATTTTTGTAGAAACCGAATAATGTCATAATAATCTGATTATCAATATTTTAGATGAAAATAGGGTTGTATTTTGGCTCCTTTAATCCCGTACACACAGGACACCTGATACTGGCCAGCCATGTGGCCGATCATACCGACGTACAGCAGGTATGGATGGTGGTATCCCCCCAAAACCCCCTGAAAACTTCGGCTATTCTTCTAAATGAATACCACCGTTTGCACCTTGTACGCCTGGCCGTAGAAGACGACCCTCGTTTGCGCGCATCGGATGTGGAATTTGCCTTACCCCGCCCCTCTTATACCATTGATACCCTCACCTATTTGCAGGAAAAATACCCTGCACACGAGTTTTCCATCATTATCGGCAGTGATAGTTTTCAAAACCTGCCCCGCTGGAAGCATTTTGAACAACTGGTTGCCGGATATTCCTTTATTATTTACCAGCGAAGCGGCTTTCCGGTTACCAATGAATGGAAGGCAAGGGTACATGTATTAGAGGCTCCTTTGCTTAACATCTCGGCAACGGCCATCAGGCAAAATATAAAAGAGGGCAAATCTATCCGTTACCTGGTTACGGAAAAAGTGAGGGAAGAAATAGAACAGAACCGGTATTATAAATAACGACTATCATCCAAAACCCTTACCACCACAGGGTTTACACAAAATACCGGGCTTCCCGAAACAGGTTTTCTTCATCCGCTCATATAATTCAGGGCTTATTATCAGGCATACTCCTGCTCTTTTAATAGATTTAGGCACTAAAACTGCACTGATGAAAATGAGAATCCTATTAGCAGGGCTGCTGTTTGTTTTTGCTGCCCGGGCCCAGCAACTGACTGTTGAAAAAATTATGCGCGACCCCAAATGGATAGGAACTTCTCCTTCCAATGTATTCTGGTCGCCCGACAGTAAATCCGTTTATTTTAACTGGAACCCCGAAGGCAATGTTGCTGACTCAGTATATTATGTTACAGTAGGATCAACCACTCCTGCAAAAGCAGATTACCTGGCTGTACAAAAACTGACTACCCTCAATAATGCCGTATACAACAACAGCTACACCAAAAGAGTATATAGTTTCCGTGGCGATGTATTCCTGGAAGACATCGCCTCCGGCAAAACCATCCGCATAACCCAAACGGAAGAGTTCGAATCTTCACCCCGTTTTATTAAAAACGACGAGTGGGTGGTGTATAACCGCAGCCAGAACCTGTATGGGTGGAATAGCCAGACGGGCATTACCCTGCAGTTGACCAATATAACCCGGGGGGCCGAATCAGCACCAGCGCCAACGGCTTTTTCGGGCTTTCGCGGGCAGGGCGGTGGTGGCAGGGGTGGCGGACAGGCAGGTGTAGCAAGGGCCGGTGGCAACGCACAGGAACAATGGCTGCAGGATGAGCAACTGGGCCTGTTTGAGGTTTTGAAAGAAAGGAAAGAGAAAAGGGAAATGCGCACCGAATTCCTGAAAGTCAATAAGGATGTCCATTCCGACACCTTAAAAACAATCGGTATCGGCGACAAAAGCCTGCAGGGGCTGGACATCAGTCCGGATGGCCGTTTTGTAACGTATCGTTTGTACCAGCCAGCCAGTGGCGGAAAAAATACCATCGTACCCGCTTATGTTACAGAAACCGGCTTTACCACAGACATCCCGGGCAGAACCAAGGTGGGCTCGCCCCAGGGTAAATCCGATATGTATATATATGACAAACTAAAAGACACGGTAATGATGGTTTCGGTCGATTCCATTCCCGGCATCCGCGACCAGCCGGACTATGTAAAAGACTATCCGCAAAAAGCGGGCAATAAAAAACCATCAGCCCGCGCCGTACAGGTATCGGGCGTAAGCTGGAACGATGCGGGAACCCATTTGGTGGTGGATATCCGTTCGCAGGACAACAAGGACAGGTGGATCATGCAACTGGATGCGGCCACTGCCAAACTAACGCTGATCGACCGCCAGAGAGATGAAGCCTGGATAGGAGGCCCGGGAATTAGTGCTTTCGGCGCTTCTACCGGCTGGATAAATGACCAAACTTTTTATTTTCAGAGTGAAGCATCCGGCTATTCTCATTTATATGTGTATGATTTTGTTTCCCATCAGAAAAAAGCGCTGACACAGGGCAAATATGAAATTCAGGAAGCAAAACTGAGTCGCGACAAACAATCTTTTTACCTGCTTACCAATGAAGCACATCCCGGCAAGCAAAACTGGTACCGCATCAATGCAGACGGATCGGGTAAGGAAAAAATTACCGAAATGACAGGAGGGTATGATGTAAGCCTGTCGCCCGATGAAAAATGGATTGCTTACCGGTATTCCTATACCAACAAACCCTGGGAATTGTATGTACAGGAAAATGCAGCAGGGAAAAAACCGGTGCAGGTTACTGATAAAGCCATGAGCAATGAATTCAAAGCCTATGCCTGGCGCGATACCAAAGTGGTTACCATTCCTGCCAGGGATGGGGAACTGATTTATGGTCGTGTATTTGAACCCGCCAAAGGAAAGAAAAACAAGGCTGCGGTTATTTTTGTGCATGGAGCGGGCTATTTGCAAAATGTACATTACTGGTGGAGCGCTTATTTCAGGGAGACGATGTTCAATAATTTACTGGCCGACCAGGGGTACACCGTTATTGACATTGATTACCGCGCCAGCAGTGGTTATGGCCGCGACTGGCGTACGGGCATATACCGCCACATGGGTGGAAAGGATTTGACAGACAATGTGGATGCCGCTAAATTTCTGGTGGAGAAATATGGGATTGATCCCGGAAAAATAGGGATGTATGGTGGCAGTTATGGTGGCTTCATGACGCTGATGGCTATGTTTACCACGCCTGATGTGATCAAAGCCGGTGCTGCCTTGCGTCCTGTGACTGACTGGGCACATTATAACCACGGATACACATCCAATATTTTGAATGAGCCCTATACCGACAGCCTCGCTTATGCCAGGTCATCTCCCATCAATTTTGCGGCGGGATTGAAAAATCATTTGCTGATCTGCCATGGTATGGTGGATGTGAATGTGAATTTTCAGGATGCGGTGATGTTAGCTCAAAAACTGATAGAACTGGGAAAAGACAATTGGGAGCTGGCCGCTTATCCCATGGAAGACCACGGATTTGTGGAACCCAGTAGCTGGACCGATGAATACAAAAGAATTTTAAAACTATTCAATACCCGGTTAAAATAAACGGAACTGACCTGACATCTTATAAAGAAAACGGCCCCGAAATTTCGGGGCCGTTTGTATGACAATTCATAGGTGTAATAATATTGACCGGAACCGGTTAGCGGTTCATAGACATCAGGAACTCTTCATTGTCCTTGGTGCCACGCATACGTTTCAGCAATTCGTTCATTGCTTCTTCGGTATTCATGTCGTTGATGTAAAGGCGAAGCAGGTTCATACGCTGTAACACTTCCCTGTCGAGCAGGAGGTCGTCGCGACGGGTAGAAGATCCCGTAAGGTCGATAGCGGGGAACACACGCTTGTTGGCCAGTCGGCGGTCGAGCAGCAATTCCATATTACCGGTACCCTTGAATTCTTCAAAGATTACTTCGTCCATTTTACTACCTGTTTCAATCAATGCGGTTGCCAGAATGGTTAAGGAACCACCGTGTTCAATTTTACGGGCAGCGCCGAAGAATTGTTTGGGTTTCTGCATGGCATTGGCTTCCACACCACCGGACAATACCTTACCGGAAGCCGGGGCCACGGTATTGTGTGCACGGGCCAAACGGGTAATACTGTCGAGCAGGATTACCACATCGTGTCCGCACTCAACCAGTCGTTTGGCTTTTTGCAGGGCAATGGCGGATACTTTTACGTGTTTTTCAGCGGGCTCGTCAAATGTAGACGCAATAACTTCTGCGCGAACACTGCGTTCCATATCGGTTACTTCTTCAGGGCGTTCGTCAATCAGCACCACCATCAGGTAACATTCCGGGTGGTTGGCGGCAATGGCGTTGGCCACTTCTTTCAGCAACATGGTCTTACCCACTTTGGGTTGGGCCACGATCAGTCCACGCTGTCCCTTACCGATGGGCGTGAAAATGTCCATGATACGGGTGCTGTAATTATTGGAAGTGGTAAAGAGGTTCAGTTTTTCAAAAGGGAACAAAGGTGTCAGGTAGTCGAAGGGTACGCGGTCGCGCACTTCGTCGGGCCTTTTGCCATTGATGCTGTCTACCTTTAATAAAGCAAAATATTTTTCTCCTTCTTTCGGAGGGCGAACGGCACCTTTTACGGTGTCACCCGTTTTCAGGCCGAAAAGTTTTATTTGAGAGGGTGATACATATACGTCATCCGGGGATGAGAGGTAGTTGTAATCGGAGGAGCGAAGGAAACCATAGCCATCGGGCATCATTTCCAAAACGCCTTCTCCCAGGATAACGCCTTCAAATTCTATATTGAAAGCGGGCTCTTTTTTGGGGTGCTGTCTGGGCGGCTGGTTTTGTCCGGAATCTTTTTCGGAACCTGCTTCGCCGGGCTGGTCGCCCCCAGTTTCTTCCTCTTTGGAGGTTTCTCCGTTAGCCGAATCTTGATTTGGCTGCTTTTCTTCGGCTTTTGCCTTGGCAGGAGGGGCTTTCTTAATCGGCCGCTTGGCCGGGGCCGCTTTTTCTTCGGGTACCTCGGCCTCTTCCATTACTTCCGCTTCTTCGGTAACATTGGCCGTTTTCAGGGTAACAGGCTTGCGGGTGCGCCCTGCTTTTTTAGGTACCTCTTCCCTGGTTTCACTGGCTTTTACAGCCTGTCCATCCAGGATTTTATAAATCAATCCTTGTTTATCCAGCTTTTTGGCACCGGAAATGCTCAGTTGCTCGGCAATATCCAGCAACTCAGGCAGGAGCATGTCATTCAATTGCAAAATGTCGTACATAGAGATAAAATCAATTAAAAGGGGGAAATCAAATTGTCAATGATTAAAATTCCAGTCCAAGGAAATAGGTACTCAGATCGGCTTGTGATAATTTTTTTGATCGGAAAGAAGGAAAACTGGTTGTCTGCCGAGAGCTAAGCGAAGGCCTGAACCGTTTTGGTTTCCATTGCAATGATAAGGCAGAATTATTGAAAACAAGAATTTTTTACGGATTTTAGCGCTGACAGGTTGTTAAAAGGCATTAGGCGGGTCCGATTCTTTATCTTTGCAGCCCCAAAAACAGGCTGTTTGTTTGTTTTGGCAACCCTTTCAATACAGGAATATATAAATAAAAGTAAATGTTCAACAAGAGAACCAAGATCAGGCAATTGCTCACCGATGGTGTGGCCAGGCAAGGAGTAACCGTAATGGGCTGGGTGCGTACTTTTCGCAACAACCAGTTCATCGCCCTCAACGACGGCAGTACCAACCAAAATATCCAGGTAGTGGCTACCCTGGGTGAGTTTGACGAAGTGCTGCTAAAGCGGATTACCACAGGCGCCTCAATTAAAGTAACCGGTGAGCTGGTTAGTTCTTTGGGTAAGGGACAGTCTGTAGAAATCAAAGCAGCAACCATAGAGGTGCTGGGCGACAGTGATGCAGAAAAATATCCGCTACAGCCTAAAAAGCACAGTCTGGAATTTTTGCGGGAGAAAGCCCACCTGCGGTTTCGAACCAATACATTCGGATCGGTATTCCGCATCCGCCATTCACTGGCTTTTGCCGTGCACCAGTTTTTTAACAACAGGGGCTTTGTGTACCTGCATACCCCCATTATTACCGCGAGCGATGCGGAAGGTGCCGGTGAAATGTTCCGGGTTACTACCCTGCCAATGGAAGGGGCACCCAAAAATGAGGATGGCAGCATCAATTTTAAAGAAGACTTTTTTGGCAAGAGCACCCACCTTACGGTAAGCGGACAGTTAGAAGGTGAGCTGGGTGCCATGGCCTTTAGTGAGGTCTATACTTTTGGTCCCACTTTCCGTGCAGAAAACTCCAATACCACGCGCCACCTGGCAGAGTTTTGGATGATAGAACCTGAAATGGCTTTTCATGACCTGGAAGACAATATGGAACTGGCCGAGGCATTCATTAAATATTTGATTCAATATGTAATGGACCATAACCGGGACGACTTAGATTTTCTGGCACAGCGACTGGCCGAAGAAGAGAAGCAGTTGCCACAGGATAAACGGAGCGAGCTGGGCCTGATAGAGAAACTGGAGTTTGTGCTCAGCAACGAATTTCAAAAGCTTACCTATACAGAGGCGATTGACATATTGCGCGAGAGCAGTTACAACAAAAAGAAAAAATTCCAGTACCCCATTGAGGGTTGGGGCGTTGACCTGCAGAGCGAGCATGAGCGATACCTGGTAGAAAAGCATTTTAAAAAGCCGGTGATACTTACCAATTATCCTAAAGAGATCAAAGCATTTTACATGCGCCAGAACGATGATGGAAAAACCGTTGCCGCGATGGATATCCTCGCACCCGGAATTGGTGAAATCGTTGGCGGATCACAAAGGGAAGAAAGGCTGGACAAACTCGAACAGCGCATGAAGGAAATGCATATCCCTGCCGAAGAACTCAGCTGGTATCTCGATACCCGCCGATTTGGTACAGTGCCACATGCGGGATTTGGATTAGGTTTCGAGAGAATGGTATTGTTTGTAACCGGCATGACCAATATCCGGGATGTGATTGCCTTTGCACGTACACCCAATAACTGCGAGTTTTAAAAGAAACCAAAAATTTTTGAGGGCACCCGGGTCTCAGAACCTTTTTAGCGGTGCAGCGTATATATAGTATATGCAAAACGAAAGAATCAAGCGCCTGAAGGGGGATCTGGAGGCGGTAAGGCCGGAGTTGGTGAACCACCCATTGTATAGCAGCCTGCACAATATGGAGCAGTTGCGCCTGTTTACTACTTACCATGTTTTTGCGGTATGGGATTTCATGAGCCTGCTGAAGTCGTTGCAGCGGGGGCTCACCTGTACGGCCCATCCCTGGGTGCCTGTGGGCAATGCCAATACCCGCTACCTGATTAATGAAATTGTTTTGGGAGAAGAGAGTGATGTGGATGCTTTGGGCAAGCGGACCAGTCATTTTGAATTGTATTTATCTGCCATGGAGCAGATGGGTGCCGATACTACTGCTATTACCCAGTTACTTACTTACCTGCAAAGCGGGGTACCGGTGCGGCAGGCTTTGCAGCAGTTGCAATTGCCCAGGGCCATTCAGGATTTTGTGGGGTTTACTTTTGAAACCATTGAAAAAGCGCCGCTGCATGTGCAGGCGGCCGTATTCACTTTTGGCCGTGAGGACCTGATACCGGATATGTTTATGGGCCTGGTAAGGGATTTGGGAACCCTGTTTCCGCAACAGTTGGCCGGTTTTGTGTATTACCTGGAAAGACATATTGAAGTAGACAGAGATCACCATAGCCACCTGGCCATGGAAATGGTATCGGATTTATGTGGCAATGATTTGCTGAAATGGGAGCAGGCAACTACGGCTGCCCTGGAAAGCCTAACCCAGCGCCGCCGTTTATGGGATGCCCTGTTGCAGGTGGTGAAGCCCCTGCATGCATAATGCTTTGTTATCCCATAAACAATAAATCACGCATCAAAAAACACAAAATAAACCCCGGCCTTGTGGATTATTTGTGAAAACCCCCTATTTTTGCTGCCCGTTATAGGGTTTGTGCCCGTAGTTAACCACAAACTACAATCCACAAACCCCGGACTGACCCCCGGTGCGGTAGCTCAGTCGGTAGAGCAAAGGACTGAAAATCCTTGTGTCGCCGGTTCGATCCCGGCCCACACCACTTTTAACAAACGTAAGTGCCTGTAAATTAATAATTTACGGGCATTTATATTTTCACCGGGGACACAATTTGGGACAATAATATAATTTTTACTAAAAGATTAATATTTCGAAAAGCTAATCATCGGTGGCCCCTGAATCATGCTCATTTGAGCCAACTTTTTACTAAAAAGGCTTTCATTCAGTTGGACGACTTTGTTATTTTTACTTTCGCAATAAACAGGTTTCAATAGATTAAATAATACATGGCCGATAAGGGCAAGATCAATTACCCGGAATCGGGTACCATCCAACTAAACTATTGCTCCGTTAGCCCTATGAGATATATATTTCTTTTCGTATATTGTTATTCCCCCCATTAAGTCTTTCTGAATTAATCTCGAATAAAATGCTTTTATATCCCTTTGTTTCGGTTCAGAAAAATTTTGGTTATTCAGATGTAACAGATCTTCACAATATGCAGGAAGACAAGGTTAGCCAGATGTTTGCCAGGAGTCAGCAAAGATTATTTTTTATTCAACGCGCATTTTTCATTAGAGTAAAAAAACAACCAGTTGCCTGATTGCCGAAACCTGGTCTTGTACCACTTTTTCATTTTTAGCAGACGACCCTGTAATATGATAAAACTTCTTGCTATACTGTCGATAGTTGTTTGCGTTTGCTCAAAAAATTATGCGCAGAACATTCCATTAAGCGGAAGTGTAAAAGATTCAACCGAAAAAATTAGCTTGAAAAATGCAGTTATCTACCTGAAAAATCCAGATAATTCAAGGCTTGTTGCTTATACACGCGCAGGCGAGAATGGTAATTTTGAGTTTAAACATACACTTCCGGGCAATTTCCTGATGGTAGTTACTTACCCGGGGTATGTTGACTGGATAGACTCTGTACAGATCGGCGGCAAAACCACAGGAAATATCCCGGTGTTCCTTATAACCAAAGTGCATTTACTCGAAGAAGTGATCGTTAAGAAAATAGTTTCTCCGATCCGCATTAAAGGCGATACGACTGAATTCCTGGCCGACAGCTTTCATGTAAGACCAGGCGCAACAGTCGAGGAATTGTTGAAAGTGTTGCCCGGCTTATCTGTTAATGCAAAGGGAGAGATCAAAGCTTATGGGCAAAGTGTACAAAATGTTTTGGTTGACGGAGAAGAGTTTTTTGGGAACGATCCCACTATGGCTACGCAGAACCTGAACAAAAGCGATATCGCCAAAGTACAGTTGTACGATAAAAAATCTGACAAGTCTGTTATTACAGGAATTGATGATGGGGTAAAACAAAAAACCATTAACCTCATCCTGAAAGATGACGCAAAGAAGGGTTATTTCGGCGAGTTGCTGGGCGGTACTGATTTTAATAATTTTTACCAGGCTAAAGCAACCATATCCCGCTTTACAAGCACAGTGAAAATGGGCGCTTTATTTGTAGCCGACAGAACCGGCCGCGATGTAGATGTGGGAGATTTTGGAACATTCGATGTAAGGAGAGATGGCATTCCGGAAAGCATACAGGCCTCGGTCATGTATAATAAAAAATTTGGATCGGCAGGTAACACAACAGCCAACAATATCACGTACAATCACCTCGATATCATCGGTAGCAGCTCTACAGAGATCAAATATATTTTACCTGATACAGTTTATTATAGCAATCAATACAGGAACAATAAAAGCAGCTCCTGGCAAGAAGTTCTCAATAGTAAGAACCTGTTCAAACTTGATTCGGCGACTACGCTTACGGTAAATGCAAAAACGTTGAGAGGACAAACAACCAGCAATATAACAAGCAATGGTAATTTTTTAGCCGGCGATAATACGACTGTGATTAATGCGAGTAAACAGAATAACAATTCAACGTCGAATAACAATACCGAAAATGCTGATCTTTTCTTAAAAAGGGTATTTAATAAAGCAGGAACAAAATTTTTCACGCTGGGGGCCAGCTTTGCAAGCAATCATACCAACGGTGAAAATATCCTTTCAAATACAACAACCTATTATACAGCGGGCACACCATCATCGCAGCAGGTTATTGATCAGAAAAAAATGAATATAAGTAGTATG